>JAFWQP010000027.1 GCA_017509045.1 Bacteroidales bacterium | reverse complement strand
GAGACGGAAGATGTTCACCCTCACGATGACAAGAAAAAGCGAAATGAATGTCGTCACACAAAATATGCTGAACAGTAACATCCCCGTGTTTTGGGCAATCCACGCCTTGGTTTCGTCTCCGATAAGGGGAGTGCCGGCAAGCCCCTTAATGAAGATGAAATAGGAAAGTATTGTAAATGCGGTACCTCCAAAGAAAGCCTCGGCGTAAGGATGCCGATGGGGTCGGAAGGTGAAGATGAGACGGGAAATCCACTGCACCACGGCACCCGTGACAAAGGCGATGGCGACGCTGACGAAGATGGCGATTATGACTGACAACGCCTTGCTGGAATTGAGAAGGTCAGACATTTCCAGGCTGCCGTCGGCCGACATTTTGAGGAGTGCCAAAATGAAGGTGCCGCCCAATAGTTCGAACACCAACGACACCGTGGTAGAGGTTGGCATTCCACGTGAATTGAACACATCAAGCACAATCACATCAGTCACCATCACGGCCAGAAACAACATCATCACTTCGCTGAAAGAGTAATAAGCCGGTTGCATTATACCGTGTCTTGCCACATCCATCATCCCGGCCGACAGCAAGGCTCCGGCAATGATTCCTACCGAGGCAACGATGAGCACGGTGCGGAACCGTGCTACCTTTGCCCCGATAGCCGAATTCATAAAATTGACGGCATCGTTGCTAACGCCGACAAACAAATCAACCACTGCTAGAACTAGCAAAAAAGCTATAATAATCAGATAACAAGTAGTTTCCATTTTTCTTATTGTTTGTTTTTCATCCGCAAAAATAGAGGGCTCATATTACAAAGCCGTTAAGATAAAATGAAAAGATTGTTACAGGGCAGATTTTCATAAAAATGTCATACCGTTGTAATATCGCCAATTTATTTTTGCAGCATAATTATAAGATACGATATTATGAATAAACTGATGATTTTATTAGCGTTAGCTACAACCATAAGTGGTGTCGCTCAAGAAAAGAATGCTGAAATTGAGGAACCGAAAGGCAGAACAATTACGGAAGTGTTCGGAAACTTCCATACGGGCTTTTGGTCGGGAAACGGAGAGGGAGGTTTTGCGTTAGAGCGGTGCTATCTAGGTTATGAGTACCATCTCGGCAACGGTCTGGCGTTTAAAGGTGTGCTTGATGTTGGGAAATCGGCTGATGTGGACGATTACCAACGCATCGCGTTCCTGAAAAACGCAATGATCTCGTGGAAGACGGGGAACCTGACGTTGAGCGGCGGCCTTATCCCAACCACACAATTCCATTTTCAGGAGAAGTTCTGGGGATGCCGATACATTAGAAAATCTTTTCAAGATGAATACAAGTTCGGCAGCAGTGCCGATTTAGGTGTTTCCGCCGCCTACAGATTCGCTGATTGGCTCTGCGCCGACGCAATTATTGTAAATGGTGAAGGATATAAGAAGATTCAAAAGAACAATGGGTTGAACTACGGATTGGGCGTGACTCTTACTCTAGTCAAAGATTTCCATATTCGCCTTTACGGAGGATTGAACGAGAGCGGAGTAGAAGGGCGAAAGAATACCACAAATCTGGCTGCTTTTGTGGGCTACCGCCACGATAGGTTTGCTGTCGGAGCCGAATACAGTTATATGACAAACACATCGGGCGTGGCAGATGCTGACCAGAGCGGCTATTCTCTGTTCGCCATGGTAAACCTGCCCAAATGCATATCTTTGTTTGTGCGATTCGATGACTTGTATTCCCGAAACAGCAAGAATAGTGCGAAAGATGAATCAGCTGCAATCCTTGGTGCCCAATTCAAAATTGGCAAATATGTAAAGATCGCTCCCAATTTCAGAATGATATTGTTAAAGACCAATGAGACAGAAAATGTTTACACCGCATATTTGAATTGCCAAGTTGGCTTTTAGAGAGGCAGGAGGATTGTTGACGGCCAAAAGACCGCCCACAGAACGAAGCGTCAGGCTGATAGCTTGGGCACGGTGGCTTTTGTTTTGCTGTGGCACGGCAACACACGGGACGTTGGGTTTAATGGGGTGAATGGGCGGGGAGGACAGGGATGGCGGCGGCAAGTGGTAAGCCTGCCGAACTTGATGAGGCAATGCCGCCGGGGTGCACGGAGGGGAGGGATGGGGGAGTGGGTGGGGTAGATGGTTGATTTTCAGTGATTTATATATAAAACAGTCAAGGTGTTGATTCCGTGGTGGTTATGATGGTTTCAAAGAAGGCACATAGAACCCACATAGAAGGGAGACAGAAGGGAGGCTGTTGGAATTGAAAATTGGGGCAAATGGGCAGGATGGGGTGAATGGGCAATATTTGGCTACGATGGTATCGCAGCACACGGGACCAATGAATTTTGGTTTTTTGGTTAGGTATATAATATGGTAATAATATATATAATTAATTATTAATTAATAATTTATATAAAAAATAACCTGTATTGAGTAATAAAACATACGCATTTCACAATTTCACATTTCACATTTTTTCGCATGACACTATAACCGAATGTTTTACAAAAATCCGTAATACAAATCCCATTTCACAACTCTGAACATACGGGCAAATACAGCTTTAAAATACCTAATCTTCTGACCATGCACAAAATCGCACAAAGGTGCTATTCGGACAGATGCCTCACCTACGCGTTTGTCGGAAGAACCATAAAAAACGGTCATCGGCCTAACACTGTGCAAAAACACAGGCGGCAGATGACCGTTTTTGATTGAAAGCGTTCAGCTTACTTGATTGGGTGGTCGGCGTGGAACTTCTCCAAGCGCTCCTTCAATGCGGGGAACTGGTCGCGCAGCACCAATGCCACACAGGCACGGATGCCTTGCTTGTGGCTGCCGGTAATATCAAGGGCAATAGCACTGATACCGTAGCGGATAAGCTCGTTGAGCAGGTCAACACCTTCGTAGCCGGGGTAGCAGAAAGTAAAGTAGAAACCGTCGCCGATGTCTTCGCCCATATCCTTGTCGTAGACGATAAAGAAACCGTTGTCAGTAAACATCTGTTTCATAATCTTTGCCTTCTCGCCGTATTCCTTGATGTCTTTGACAAAGTTGAAGGTGCCGTCGTTAGCACCCTTGAGCATAGCAGCCATAGCATACTGCACAGAGTGGGCAGTGCCTGAGCTGAGGCAGTAGAGGGTGCCAAAGATAAGGGCACGACCCAGCTGGGTTTGGCTGTAGTAGCGAGCCAAGTCGGGACACTCCATGTTGAAAAGTTTGGGGCTGCACACCATCATGGCGATACGCTCACCGGCATAGGAGAAGCTCTTAGAACCGGAAATCATGATGACATAGCGGTCGGTATATTTTGCCACGGTGGGCTGGAAAGGAGGCTGACCGGGGACGCTGTAGTCTTTGCGGAAGTCCATGAGGAAATAGGCAGAGTCTTCCATCACCACCACACCGTATTTGTTGGCCATTTCGCCAATAATTTTCAGTTCATGCTCGGTGAAGCAGAACCAGGCGGGATTGTTGGGGCTGCTGTAGATGAGGCAAGCCACATCGCCGTCCTTAAGCTCTTCTTCCAGTTTGTCGCGCAGCTTGTCGCCACGATACTCATACACGTCGAAAGCCTTCATGGGGATGCCCAGCACACGGCACTGCTGTTTCTGCACGGGGAAACCGGGGTCGATAAACAGCACCTTGGTCTTCTTAGCATCGTAGCGGGTCAGCGTAAGGAAGCTGGCAAAACCAGCCTGCATAGAACCCACAGTGGGAACACAACAATCAGGGGTAACATCGATGTCGAGAAAGTTCTTCACAAAGCGTGCTGCCTCGTTCTTGAAGTCGGCAGTGCCATATATCTCAGGATAGATAGATGCCACACCGCTCTTCAGTGCCTCAATTTGGGCATTCACACCCACCTGTGGTGCAGGCAGACCGGGGATACCCATCTCCATTTTCACGAAACGGATACCCGTCTCCTTCTCCACATCCTGTATCATCTTGCGCATCTCACGGATGGAGGCTTTGCCGGGGTTGGCTATCTTGTTTTGGCTGGCAATCCTATCGATTACCTCTTTTTGTATGGGAATTTGTGTCATATTATTATTGTTTTAAAAGTGATTCTGTATTACTATTTGGTGGCAAAGTCTTTCAACTTCGACACATTGATAGGACTAATTTCTTTGATGATATCGTACACCTGTTTCTGTTCCTCGGCGGGGGCGGGAGTGAAGATACTAACTATTTCAGTAATCTTCACATCCAAAAATTGCTGAAGCGACAACAGATTGGGTCTTGTCTTGTGCACTTGCTGCAGTGCCTCAAGAGCAGCAATAATGTTCTTGCGAGCTTGTGGCTGGTCTTTGGTCATCATATCCAGCCCCATGCGGTGGTAAAGATAGTAGGCACTATGCAATGAAGCGTATGCCGAGTTGGTATGATTCTCCATAAACCAATAGCGAGCCTTTGCACTCTCACGACTATTCCAACCCTTGTATGTTTGCTGCTGGTCAGCCGTCTGACAGATGGTGCTTGCCATTTCATAGAATTGTTCTCCTCCATTCGGCGCATAGGTGTCGAAATAGATACCCAGCATGATATATAGGTAATACGACACCGCAGACGAAAGATTGCCATAGAAAGTGTTAGGGTCGAAATCTATCGGCTGGCTGTCGTTGTAAACAAACTGGAAATCATTTGACTCAATATAGTTAAACAAGCCAGTTGTGTAATTGGAATTATACACCGGCCGACGCAGCTGCATAGTAATCTGACCCTTGAAATCGGTGGCAGAGGTACGCTCGCTAAGAATGATGCTGAACGAGCAGTCCAGACGTTCATTTTGCTCCATCTCAAGATTAGTCCAGCGGCGCGAGTTGATAAAATCCTCCAACGCCTGCTTCATATTGTCAAAAACCTTCTTGTCGGACGACTCGTATGACTGTGTTGTAGTCATCAGTTTTTGATAGTTGACTGAAACGGCACAACGAAACTCTTGGGCATGAATCACACCCAAGTTAATAAGAACCAACAATATAGCAATTACTCGCTTAATCATTTCTCCTTGCAAATATACGAATAATATTCAATATAAATGTTAAAAACAACTTTTTCGTTTCATGTATGCCAATATTCGTTGCTTTTTTGTATCTTTGCAATATGTTTAACCTTTTTGTGTTGCAATGCATCATACAAATCCACAGACATTACCATTATTCCACATAATTATGAAAAGCAAGTGCATTTTTACTATTGTCCTCTTTTTTGTCCTTGCTGCCACAGCGGGTGCACAGACTCCGTGGCGCACCATTGACTCCCTTTTCCAAGGTAGGGCTTACTCCGATGCCTATGAGCTGGCACGGCAAAACTACTCCCACGCTTTGGAGCAAGGCGACTCCTACAACCTGCTGCGGGCAGCTTGCAGCATGAGTGATGCAGGAAGGAAGCTATATCTCGAGCTGAACGAAGAGTCCCTTTTGCGGCACACACTGCCCCATCTTGCCCCATTGGAGAGGGCTTTGTGCCACACCATGCTGGCCAACATATATGCCAACACGTATGACGGATTCAACCACAGCAGTGATTTAGCACTCGAATTAAAAGAGGAATTGCAGAAGGGAGATGATGTCACTGACACAGTCTTCAGAAATTGGAGTCGGACACGACTGGCCGACAGCATTGCGAGACACACCGTGGCAGCCTTGGCCAATAGGCCGCTGTTGCGAAGCAGACGGGTGGCAGACTACAACTATATCGCATCGCACGACACGCTGAGCGACTACTCCTCGCTGACACTCTATGAGGCGGTGGCCTATGCAGCGGTACACAACGTGGTGAACGACAGCCTTCTTTTCACAAAAGCAAACGGCCTCGGATACAGCGATTCGCTGTTCCGCGCGATGTGCAACCCCATTGCCTTGGCCCACATGCACCTGCTGCACCTGCCGCAGGGCAGCAGCACGCTGTGGAAACTGGATTTGCTGCAAGAGGTGTCGCGGTTTCTTATCGGCAATGCCCCCAACGGCAAGCCCGACACCACGACGATCTCGTGGCAGATGCTGTGCCGAGAGCTGAACCTCTTTC
>JAFWQP010000026.1 GCA_017509045.1 Bacteroidales bacterium | reverse complement strand
GCTGAATCTCAATAACCCCATACTAAGCGACCAACGGGAGCGCAGTGTGGGGATAGCGAAACCCCTACTACTCAGCGTGTCGAAGACACGCCACATTGAGAAATACGAGCAAGAATCAGTCATACTTTGTACTAGAGCGAACGATATATAGCTAATGATTCTTATAACCAGATTACAACATATAAACCTCTATACCATGAAAAGACATTTTTTTACACTTTTGTTACTTGCAACGGTTTTTGCCTTTGCCTCGTGCGAGAAAGAGGACAACATCGTAGACCTGCCTAGTCTCAGTGGCCTCACTCTCAATTGTGTGAAACCAGCTTACTTGAAAGCGGGCGACCGTGTGGCGCTTATTTCGCCATCGTACTACACGCCTATGGAGAACATCGAGAAAACTGCCGAAGTGCTACGCGGTTGGGGATTAGAACCTGTGATTGGTCCCAATGCCGACAAGGTGTATGCGGGGCGTTATGCAGGCACAGTAGAGGAGCGCGTGAGCGATATCCGCTGGGCGTTGAACGACACTACCATCAAAGCCATCATCTGCAATCGTGGCGGCTATGGCTCCATTCAGTTGATTGACCAGATACCGCTTGCAGAATGGGGTGCTCATCCCAAGTGGCTGGTGGGCTTTAGCGACATTTCCACACTGCACGGCCTGCTTACACGTGCAGGGGTGATGAGCGTGCATGGCACTATGAGTTCGTTCCTCGCAGCTGGTGGAACCGACGCGACCAGCACCCTGATGCGCGACCTGCTGATGGGGCGTGTGCCTCGATACGAGGTGCCTGCTCATCCGCAGAACATAGAAGGTCAGGCCAGCGGCATCTTGGTGGGAGGCAATATCTGCACCTTTGCTCCCAATCTCGGCACTCAGGCCGATGCGACCCTTGGACGTGATTTAATCCTCTTTATTGAGGAAGTTGGAGAGTCGATGCATAATGTAGACCGCCAGTTTAACATCTTGGCCATGAACGGTGTGCTGGACCGCTGCAAAGGTGTGATACTTGGCGAGTTCGATGGCTGTGGCAGCGAGTTCTCATACGAAAATATCGAGGCTATGCTCCGCCAATACATCGAGAAATACAATATACCGCTGCTCTGTGGATTTCCCGCAGGTCATGGCGATGTAAACTTGCCCTTGGTGATGGGTGCCCCTGTAACCATCGATGTGCGCAGCGACGGTGCAACTCTCCAGTTTAATATTGATGGTCAGCGTCAAGTAGTCAACACTGCCGACATCGTTGCCCCTGTCAGCAGTCCCGTTGCCACCCGCATGAGACTCGCAGGAAAGAGTGAGTAGGTCTCATCCTGAATGTTCGATTCACTTCCTCTCGCCGGTATGAAGAATCTTGTGCGAGGCACCATTATTGTCTATCATGACGTATAGGCCTCTCGGCAGGTTACACATATTGATGCGAGTAATCCCCGGTGTGAATTTGTTCTGCATGACGGCTCTCCCCATGCTGTCGTACATGGTCAGCGTGGTGGGTTCAGAAGCCTGTACATGGATGATTCCTGTCGTTGGATTAGGCCATATATCCAACTTAAGGGGGTCGGTTTCTGGTTCTTTGAAACCCAAGGTTGAGGCATTGCCAATGAAGAATTTGTGTATTTCGTCGAAATAGTCAATGTCGTGAGTTGTGGAATCGAGATACCAGTTATGAGCGCCGCCAACCACCTTTAGCAGTTGAAACTCAGCATCACCGTTGTAAGTATAACGGATGAAACGGAGTCTGTCGTCCACGCGGTCTGGCAGGGTGTCCACCTCGGGGGTGGTGTCGCAGTTGTTCCAACCTGTCCAAAAACTAACGACAGAGTCGACGCTGATGCCTATAGTGCCAAAATAGGCAGAGCCGCCATTCCAGCCCACCACATTATCGGCAGTGCCATGTATGTGCATCATACGCACAGGCTCTATCGGCACCTCGTTGGCGAAAGCAAACGATATCAATCCGCTGACGGGTGCGCAGGCGGTGATGCGGTCGCCATGTTCAATGGCCATGCGGTGGGTCATAAAGCCGCCCATCGAGAAACCAGTAAAGAAGACGCTGTCGGGATTCACCTTGCCATCTTCTACCAGCATGTCGAGGAGTGCCAGCAAGAATCCCGCATCGTCGGCATTGCCGCCCAGCCCGGCATTCCACATTGTATATCCCGACACATTGGTTGCCTGTGGCACGACAATAACCCACCCATAACGCTCGGCAAGATTGTTGAAGTGCATCTCGTTGTCGCAGCGCGTTATGTTGTCCCCTAAGCCATGCAGAAAATACATCACCGGCAATGCGCCAGTACGGTTAGAAGGCTCATATAGTAGATATTGCCGTTGGGTGTTCTGCCAAGTATACGTCCGTGGTTGTGCCTGAGTAGGAATGACGTATATCCACGTCAACATAAAAAACAATGCTGTTACACTAATAGTTCTTGAAATCTTCATACTGTAAGTGTTTAAATGTAAACAAACAAGATAACGTCAAAACCATGTTTTTATTGCATCTCACCTATTAAGTTACCAACAATGGGAAAACATTTGGCTCATCCGACAAATTTGATAGGTGTTGCTGAGGTCTATTTCATCCCGTTTTGTCTCCGTTTTGTCTCCACTCATAAGAGCGAACCCAGAGCGAAGGTGAAGGAAGCGTCCAGTGGACGGTTCCGATAGCGTAGCGGAGAAGTGAACGCCCCGCCGTTCACATGCTGCCTTAAGCAGCATTCGCGCCGATTCGAACACGGCGCAAAAAAATTCTGAATAGATGCAGTTCTGTAAAAAATCAACCGACAATTTTACAAGTGTTGTTGTGGTCTATTTCATTCCATCATGGATACTCTTTGCCTCCAATCTTAGGAGTGGAAGCAGAGCGAAGGCAGAGCGAACCCAGAGCGAAGGTGAAGGAAGCGTCCAGTGGACGGTTCCGATAGCGTAGCGGAGAAGTGAACGCCCCGCCGTTCACATGCTGCCTTAAGCAGCATT
>JAFWQP010000025.1 GCA_017509045.1 Bacteroidales bacterium | reverse complement strand
GAAAGTTACTTTTGGTGGCTATGGAGACGGTGTCCACCTCTTCCCATTCCGAACAGAGAAGTTAAGCCCGTCATCGCCGATGATACTGCGCGTGTTCGTGGAAAAGTAGGTCGCCGCCAGTCTTTTACAGGGGAGCCGGAATACGGCTCCCTTTTTCTCGTTTGGGGAGGGGGCGGGGATTTCTGGTGTTCCTAGTATGGCTAGTATTCCTAGTATTTCTAGTATCTCTAGTGTTTCTAGTGTGAGTGATAGCAAAATATATAAAAAGTGTTAAGGTGCTTGACTCGTCCCCTGGGTCATGCTGTATCTTTGCATTCGATATCAAATAAACAATATTGTCGTACGATAATGATTTACAGAACAAAATTAAAAATCGGGGAGTTCTCGAAGATGATGCAAGTTACAGTAAAGACCCTACGGTTGTATGAGCAGAAGGGACTTTTGCAGCCTAATGAGGTGGACGAGTGGACGGGCTATCGCTATTATAGCATAGCACAGATGCAACGCCTCTCGACAATCCGTACGCTGCAGGGAATGGGGTTTTCGCTGGCAGAAATCAAAGAGTTTTTTGACAGTGACACCTCGGTGCCACCGCTGGAGCAATTGGACAGGAAGATTGCTGATTGCGAGCGACAGCTGCACATGCTTCAAGGTAGGATGCAACTTTTGTCGTCGATGCGTGACTCCCGTAAAGAAATCAACAAAATGGAAAAATTTTCAATTCAAACATTACCTTCAATTATCGTAGCCTCGCACCGCGAGATAATCAAAAGCTGGCAGGATTTCGGCCCATTGTGCGTCGATGTAATCGGTCCGGAGATGCACCGTTTGGGTTGTCGTTGCCCCATGCCGGGCTACTGCTTCACGGTAGAACACAACAAGGAGTATACGCCCACAAATATCGATGTCGAATATTGTGAGCAGGTGGAAGAAATGGGGCATGACAGTGCGATTATTCAGTTTAAGAGGCTGCCTGAGGTTCCTTCTGCTTTGTGTATGGCTCATTATGGTCCTTATGAGCGTTTCTATGAGTCGTTCACCGAGCTTTTCCGCTATATCGAGGAGCAGGGCTACCACATCGTGGGTCAGCACCGCACGGTCTACGTCGATGGTGTGTGGAACCAAAAGGATCCCGAGAAATGGCTTTCTATCATACAGGTGCCTGTGAACAAGGATTAGCATTGCTTCTAGGTGAAAGAAATCTAGATTAAGTTGTATTAAGGGGAGTCTCAGCTATGGGCTCCCCCTATGTTAATAGTTGTCTGTATTTGGTCGATGAGGAACTGTGAAAAAGGTGATGCGAAAATGATTTTTTTGTACAAAAGTCTGCCATGTCAGTTTTTTTTTGTATTTTTGCAGCATGAAAATAAATCCAATTTACAAGGTCCGTAAGGTTGCGGGCGAGAATATCATTCTGTTACAAGGAAAGACAAACGGGGACATGACCCGTGTTGTTGCGTTTAACGAATCTGCATTGCTCATGTGGGACACGTTGCAGGGCAAGGATTTTACCGTCCTTGATGCTACGCAGGTGTTGCTGGATAACTATAACGTTGATCCAGACGTTGCCAGTGCTGATGCAAAGAAATGGGTGGAAACCCTACAGGAGAACGGGCTGCTGTTGTCAGAATAAGATTTGAGACATGGCTGATAGTATCTCCTATTTGATAGCCAATCATCGTATCCGCGTTGTGGGAGACGATGTGGCGGCAATGTTGCGCACGATGCCGGGTTTTCCTGTATTTGAGAATGAAGATGGCGAACCTGAATGGCTGATTGAGTTTGGGCATAAAATAGAGAAGCCTGCCCAGTGGACGGAGTTGTATCACTTTGTCTTTGAGATTGAGATGGCTTCATGTTCGTTTGCCAAGACTGATGATGCCTATTATTTCATCATGGAACCTGCCGAGCCCACCGCCACCCCGATGCTGATGCGCTATAGTGGAGGCAATGTGGTGGAGGCGACAGTAGGCCTCAACCCCATGCTGCTGCGTTTTGCATTGTGGATGGCGGTGAGTATGTTGTCGGCATCGAGCAAGATGGTGCTGATACACTCTTCGGTCATTGTTCACCAAAACAAGGCAGTGTTGTTCCTTGGCGAGTCGGGTACGGGTAAGAGTACGCATACACGCCTATGGTTGAAACATATCCCAGACGCCCATCTGCTTAATGACGATAGCCCCATTTTGGCTGTCGAGGACGGTGTGCCGGTGGTGTATGGCTCTCCATGGAGTGGCAAGACCCATTGCTATCACCCATTGCGTTTCCCGTTGGCAGCGGCGGTGCGATTGTCGCAAGCTCCGTACAACAAGATTAGGCGTTTGAGTGTGGTGGAGGCATTTTCCGCCATCCAGCCCTCGTGTCCGCCCGCATTGGCACAGGACGAAAAATACGGCGATATGGTTGTGGATATGCTTTCCGATGTTTTGTCTGTGGCTCCAGTGTTCCACTTGGAATGCTTGCCCGACGAGGCTGCCGCATGGACTAGCCATGATGCTATTTTTAAATAAAAAGCCAACGTTGTGGAAACAATACAGATATCACTGCCTAACAGTCCGGACAACTTCTTGTTAGTAGAGATGTGCGAACGCCTGAAGGAAGGCCAAGAGGTGACCATGCTTTTTGGCGGTCGCAGTATGTTGCCGTTGATTAATGGCGAGGGTGATAAGATTAGGCTTCGGCCGTTGGCCGAAGGCGAGCAGTGTGTGCCAGGCGAGGTGTATCTCTTTTTCTGCAACAATCATTATATTATTCATCGCCTGCTCAAAATAGAAAATGGTGTGCATGTGTTTCGTGGCGACAACTGCTATTCCAACGAGGAAGTGCCGCGTGGACAGGTGCTCGCCAAATTGATGTTCATTTTCCGACCCGATGGGACCGAGGTGGATTGTGAGGGAGCGTGGTGGCACAAGGCATCGCGTCAGGTGCTGCGTCGTCGCAAGGTGCGTAGCCTTGTGGTGAAGTTGGCCAATAGCAAGGCTCGTCGTCGTTGGGCGGTGCTTTACTTTGTGATGCTGGCAGTCTTGATGTGGGCGCCGTTGAATGGACTGGATGTCGCATTGAATCAGTATCTGTTGGGTCTGCGTGTAGACCACCTGCTGCATGGGTCGGTCTATCTGTTGTGCCCGTTGTTCTTGATGGACTTTCTCAATCGCCGCAAGGGACACATCCTGTTGCTGGCGGTTGTGATAGGTATATTTACCGAATTTGTGCAATACCTGCTGCCATACCGAGGATTTGATGTCAATGATTTGGTCGCCAACATGATTGGCTGTGTCTTGGGTTGGTTGGCGCTACTGCCTTTTCTGCTTCGCAAAAGAAGATAATTGTAGAGATAAAAATAGATAGAAATGTCAGACACACTTGTTATTACGCCTACATATAACGAGAAAGAGAATATCGAACGAATCATACGTAAAGTATTCTCATTAGAGAAGGAATTCGATATGCTTATCATCGAGGACAACTCGCCTGATGGTACTGCCGACATTGTGAAACGCCTGATGCAGGAGTTTCCTAGCCGCCTCTTTATCAAGGAGCGCAAGGGTAAGTTGGGCTTAGGCACTGCCTATCTCGACGGCTTCCGCTGGGGGTTGGAGCATGGGTATGAATACATGATTGAGATGGATGCCGACTTCTCGCACAACCCGGACGACCTGCCCCGCTTGTATGAGGCATGCTCTTCGGGCAAGGGCGACGTGGTGGTAGGCTCGCGCTATGTGGATGGCAAGATTAGCGTTGTCAATTGGCCTATGGGGCGGCTTATGATGTCCTATTTCGCCTCGGTCTATGTGCGTTTGATTACAGGCATGAAGGTGATGGACTCCACTGCGGGTTTTGTCTGCTATAGTCGTCGTGTATTGGAGAAGATGAAGTTCGACAAGGTCAAGTTTGTAGGCTATGCCTTCCAGATTGAGATGAAGTATACCGTCACCCGTTTGGGCTTTAAGATATACGAAGTGCCAATCATATTTACCGACCGTGTGTTGGGTACTTCCAAGATGAGCATGAAGATTTTCAAGGAAGCTTTCTTCGGTGTGTTTAATCTCCGATTGAGGAATTGGAAGAAATATTGAATGTGTTAGTGTGGAAATGTGTTAATGTGTGAGTGCTTTAACATCCACACTGTACCATCAGTAACGTGATAAAGCAATTAACAGATAATATGAAAAAAGCCTTTTTTATTATGATCACGCTGGCTTTCTCAGTCAGCGTTTTTGCGCAAAACAAGATGCTCAGCTCTAAGCAGCTTATGACGGGGAGCCTCTATCCCCGTAGCACTATGCGCGGTGTGCAGTTTGTGGGCAACACCAACCAAATAGCCTACATTCAGGACACTGTCCTATATATGGGTCAGCCTGGCAAGGCGAAGTCCTGTCTCACCCTTTCCCAACTGAACAAGGTGTTACAATCAGCTGGTATAGATGCTCTATCATATATGCCTTCAATCAAGGCTATCAATGGGAAGGAGATCAGCTTCAACGCTGCTGGCAAGGTGCTGCAATACAATTTCGCTAAGCGCACACTTACTACTATTGCCGACTATCCTACCGAAAATGTCGCTCATTCAGACATGGATGAGCATAGCCACCGTACCGCCTACACTGTCAACAACAACCTTTACATATATGACAAAGGCAGCGTCTTTTCTATCGAATCTGCCGACCAAGACATCGTCTATGGTCAATCTGTCCATCGTAACGAGTTCGGTATCGAGAAGGGCACTTTCTGGTCGCCTAAGGGCAATCTGTTGGCGTTTTACCGTATGGACCAGTCGATGGTCACCGACTACCCCTTGGTAAACACCACTGCCCGCATAGCTCGTGAGCAGCCCTTCAAATACCCCATGGCAGGCATGAAGAGCCATGAGGTTACGGTAGGTATTTATAACACCGCCAACAATTCGGTTCTCTACCTCGACACGCGTCGCGACGAGAGTGTTGCCGAACGTGAGAACTACCTCACTAACATCAGTTGGGATCCCACTGAGGAATATCTCTATATCGCTAAAATCAATCGTGAGCAGAACCACATGTGGTTGGAGCGCTACGACGTGGCCGACGGGGCGTTTGACACCGTCCTTTTCGAGGAACAGAACAGCCGCTACGTCGAGCCCTGCGATCCCATGATGTTCATTCCTGGCAGCCCCGACCAGTTCTTATGGTTTAGCCTTCGCGACGGCTACAAGCATCTTTATTTATACAATACCGATGGAGAATTAATCAAGCAGGTTACAAAAGGTAACTACGAGGTGGAAGGCATTATCGGCTTCGATGCCAAGGCCGAGAACCTCTTCATCTACGCCAACAAGGACAACCCCACTGGTCGAGCTGCTTACCGCGTCAATCTCGCTACCCTTGAGATGACACACATTACCCCTACCGAAGGCACACACTATGTAGTGGTTAGTGCTGATGGCACCATGGTTATCGATAGCTATAGTGCCGTCAATGTCCCTGGACGCTGCAATGTGAGCAAATACAAGGGTACAAAGCTAGTGTCGGAAAAGAACCTCTATGACCTATCTAATCCCCTTGTCGATTATGCTATGCCCCAAATCAATATGGGCAGCATCAAGGCTGCAGATGGGGTTACCGACCTTTACTACCGCCTTATCACGCCCCCCAATATGGAGGCAGGCAAGAAGTATCCCACCTTGGTCTATGTCTATGGTGGCCCACACAGCCAACTCGTCACAGATAGCTGGCTAGGTGGCGGAAACCTTTATTTCCTTTTCTTGGCACAGCAGGGTTATGTGGTCTTCACGCTGGATAACCGTGGCACTGACAATCGTGGCTTCGAGTTTGAGAGCTGTACCCATCGCCAGCTGGGCACCATCGAGATGGCAGACCAGATGGAGGGTGTCAAATTCCTCCAGTCACTCCCATACGTAGACAAAGAGCGCATGGGTGTCGAAGGATGGAGCTTTGGAGGCTTTATGACTATTACGATGAAACTGGCTCACCCCGAGATATTCAAAGTGGGCTGTGCCGGTGGCCCTGTTATCGATTGGAAATGGTACGAAGTGATGTATGGCGAACGCTATATGGACACCCCGCAGGAGAATCCTGAAGGCTATGCTGGCAACTCGTTGCTCAACAAAGCAAAAGACCTCCAAGGCCGCCTACTGGTCATCCATGGTGCCGAAGACAACACTGTGGTCTGGCAGAACAGCATCGAATTCATCGATGCCTGTATCAAGGCTGGCAAGCAGGTGGACTACTTCATCTACCCCCACCACGAACACAACGTCCGAGGCTACGACCGTCTGCATCTCTACGAGAAGATGTTCGACTACTACGAAACCTTCCTGAGGTAGACGTTTTAGTGCCTATTGTAGAGAATGATGGTGTCCTACGTTCGATACGGGACACCATTTCTTTATTGCTCATTCGACAAATGCGTAGGTGAGCTATCTGTCCGAATAGAATCCTTGTGCATGGTTGGAAGATTGGGTATTGGAGGGCAGTATTTGCCTGTATGTTCTGAGTTGTGAAATAGGATTCGTATTTCGGTTTTTCGAAACAAAAAGGCTATAGAGCCCTGTAAAAAGTGTTAAGTGTTAAATGCATATTGTTTTTTGCGCCATTCAGGTAGATTATTATATAAATTATTAATTAATAATTAATTATATTAATAATACCATATTATACTCTCAAAAAGCCAAAATTCATTGCATTTTACATTTAACAGTTAACACTTGTACGTATATAGCTGTCGGTCATCGTATTTGCCATGCAATTTATAAAATGGAGTGTAAAATGGGAGGGAACAGTGGTCTCATCCCTATTGTTATTGTTATTGTCATTGTCAT
>JAFWQP010000024.1 GCA_017509045.1 Bacteroidales bacterium | reverse complement strand
CTTTCGTAAGATTTTATCCTGCAAATTGACCTATTGACGCTTTTTATTTGTTAAAATGTCCACCAAGCACCTTGATTGACAAAATCGCCAGTAAAATCAAGCGTTCTGAAAGTTTTTATCCTGCAAAATGACCTATAGACCAAAAAACATTTATTGTGTTATGCTGTTATTTTATTGTTTCTCAAATAGTTTATCCTAAATCAACCCCCACATGCTGTCCCGGTGAAATCATCGTTCCTTCTGCACTTATTCTATCGTTATACCTTAGTTATACCTTAGTTACACCTTAGTTATACTATTATATATAGTATAACTAAGGTGTAACTAAGGTATAACTAAGGTATAACTGCAAAGGAATGGAGGGCGGCTGGCGGCGGGGAGTGTAGGGCTATTGACGGTTTTGTTGGTGGCCATTATTATTCAACATGGAGACAAAAGTGTGTTTGTTTCGGGATTTTTGTGTAAATTTGCAAATTGGTTGAAATGGTTAATTGACGATGTAAATAACTTAGGTTCTAAAGGTTTGAAAGGATAAATACAAGATTTTAAAGGATAAAAGGTTTGAAAGGTTTAAAAGGTGTGGCAACGAAGTAAGTCCACAGGACTTCCTTAATTCTCTTTGAGAGGAAAGAAAACATCCAGTGAATGTTTTTCCGAAGCGGGGGGGATGTCTTTTTCAACTTTCAATTAAACAAGTTCTCAATTCTCAACATATATGACCACCTATTTCGTCGACGTTGTCCTGCCACTGCATATCCACGGCACCTACACCTACCGCGTGCCGCAGGAGTATAACGACGTGGTGCGCGTGGGACAGCGTGTGGTGGTGCAGTTCGGTCCTAAGCGGCTCTACTCGGCCTTGGTGCGGCGCATACACGAGGAGGTGCCTAACTATAGGGTGAAGTATATCTTGTCGATATTGGATGCCGAGCCGCTGGTGACGGAGCGACAGTTTCGCTTCTGGGAGTGGTTGGCGGAGTACTATATGTGCTATGTGGGCGATGTGATGGCGATAGCCATGCCGTCGGCGTTTAGGTTGGCAAGCGAGTCGTCGGTGTCGATACATCCCGACTTTACGGGCGAGTTGTCGGACTTGACCGACAACGAGATGCGTGTCGTCAGGCTGTTAACAGACCATCCGGTGATGACGGTCGACGACATCAGTCGCGCCATCGGGGTTCAGAAGATGGTGCCGCTGCTCAGCACCATGATTGAACGGGGCATCATAGTGATGGACGAGGAGCTGCGACAGCGCTTTGTGCCACGCACGTCGGCATACGTGGTGCTGGACGAGCAGTATCGCGACGAAAAGCGTGTGCAGGAGCTGTTTGACACGTTGGAAAGCAAGAAGAGCACGCAGAAGCAGGTGGACGTGCTGATGAAGTATATGCGGCTGAGCCAGATGGGTGCCGAGCCGGTGGCACGGCACACTCTGCTTGACACAGCCGACGGGCAGGTGGTGTCGGAAACCGCCTTCCGCACGTTGGTGCGCAACGGGGTGCTGGTAGTAGAAGAGCATGTGGAGTCGCGTTTGGAACGTTACGACAGCACCACCGACCCCGACAGCATTGTGCTCAACGACGAGCAACAGGCGGCATTGGACTACTTGCGCCAATGTCCTCAGTCGGTGGCATTGCTGCATGGGGTTACCTCGTCGGGCAAAACAGAGGTGTATACCAAGTTGATACACGACACGGTGAAGCAAGGCAAGCAGGTGCTGTTCCTACTGCCAGAGATAGCCTTGACGGCACAGATTATCAATCGCCTGCGGATGTATTTTGGCGACCTGGTGGGGGTATACCATTCGCGCTTCAGCGCATCGCAGCGAGCCGAGGTGTGGAACCGCACACAGAGCGCCGACCCCAACCAGCGCTACCAGGTGCTGCTGGGGGCAAGGAGCGCGCTGTTCCTTCCATTTCAAGACTTGGGGTTGGTGATAGTGGACGAGGAGCACGACAGCTCGTATAAGCAATACGACCCCGCTCCGCGCTACAACGGGCGCGATGCAGCCATCTATCTGGCACACCTGTGGGGCGCAAGGACGGTGCTGGGCTCTGCCACTCCGTCGATAGAAAGCTACTACAATGCCCAGCAGGGCAAATATGGCTTCTGCGAGATGAAACGCCGCTACGGCGGGCTGCTGATGCCCGAGGTGATGTGCGCCGACATGCGCGAGGAGGCTAACCGACTGCGACGCGAGCAGGGCGACCGCGCCGCCGCCAGCGGCACACACATATCGCGCTTTCTGCTGGAGCATATCAAGGAGGCGCTGGAAAACAAGGAGCAGGTCATCCTGTTTCAAAACCGACGAGGATTCTCACTGCGTATCGAGTGCGACGACTGCCATTGGACACCGCGGTGCCAGCACTGCGATGTGTCGCTGGTGTATCACAAGGCCACCAACAGTATGCGCTGCCACTACTGCGGTTATTCCATACCGCTGCCGTCGGAATGTTCTGCCTGCCATAGCCACCACCTGTCGATGAAAGGCTTCGGCACCGAGCGCGTGGAGGACGACCTGAGCATCCTCTTCCCCGACGCGCGGGTGGCGCGCATGGACCTCGACAGCACCCTGCAGAAAAACCGCTACCTAGAGATAATCAACGACTTCCAAGACCGCAAGATTGACATCCTGGTGGGCACACAGATGGTGACCAAGGGGTTGGACTTCGACCATGTGAGCGTGGTGGGAATCGTGAGTGCCGACAACCTTATCTATTTCCCCGACTTCCGTGCCTATGAACGGGCATTCCAGCAGATGACGCAGGTGAGCGGAAGGGCCGGACGGCACGGGCACCGAGGCAAAGTCATCATACAGACATACAATCCTTACCATCAGGCCATACGCGACGTGATAGACAACAACTACATCGCCATGTACGAAAGCCAGATAACCGAGCGGCGCGTGTTTCGCTACCCCCCCTACTATCGCCTTATCGTTATCACCTTGAAGCATCGCGACAGCGACTTGTTGAACGAGACGGCGGCAAACTATGCGGCACAACTGCGCAGTGTGTTCGGCACCCGCGTGATGGGGCCGGAGTATCCCAACGTGAGCCGTGTGAGAGGGCTGTATCTGAAGGAGATAATCGTACGCTTCGAGCGTAGCGAAGCCATCGCCGAAGGCAAACGCATCATACTGGACATGGCGGACAAGCTAAAGGCCGACAAGACACTGGCATCGTTGCAGGTGCATTTCGATGTGGATCCGCAGTGAAATTGGTGGTTGATAACTAAGGCAACCTCTAATTATCCCAAATCGGTCATTAGGGTTTTTGGCAGATTAGTATTTGTTCCGAGCATATTGGTCGCATCGCTGGAGAAGTCGTAGCGGGCTACGGCGAGACAGGGATGTGGACAAGATGCCGGAAGAAATGCTGAGATGCCATAAACAGACCTAAAAAGTGAAATAAATTGAAATGTCGGCCTAATGACCGATTTGGGTTAAACCCAAATCGGTCACTAGGGTTTAATTGATGAATTGTGAAATGTGTTTTTCGGATATTCAGATTATCCGAAAATCCGCTTGTCCGAACTTCCTTTTTCTATTTTCCCATTCTCCTTCGCGGCATCACTCAAGGGCAGCATATAGTATACCGACATCGCATCGCGGTAAAACTCCACCGCACCCCACCTTTGCCAATAACTATGCGTCTTCAAGTGGTGCATTACAGGGATGAATACAAAGTCGTATGCCTGCAGGTCGGGCATGAGGGAGGTAATCATGTCGTAGTTCAGCCGTGTGTGACGATAGGGCTCAGCAACGATAAAGGAGAATACCGCAATATATCGTAAGGCATTGAGCCTTGCCAACAAAGCAGGCTGCTCCGACACAATCTGCATGGTCTCCTCCTCAATACGGTAGTCGCTCATGTTCAGCAATCCTATCGTCTTCCCCTCTGTATCCACCGCCTTCACACTCATCGGCCAGTTGAAATGCAGGTGTTCCACCCATTCCTTGACCTCGGCGGGGTCGAAGCCGTATTGGTGCACCATCCACCGCACAGTCTCGGCGGCATCGGCGGCGGTCATCCGTTGCAAGGTATAGTTCATCTGCATGACAGGGTAACAACGTTATAACTGAGCAACAGATTGGGATGGTACGACAGCTTGGACTTTCTCAGCCCCTCCAACCCCATATCTTCTTCACGATTCAGATACACATACTGGCTTGGCAGATGGAGGGCGAACTGATGATTGATGATGTTGAAAGCCCCGTCGATTGTGCGGTCGGCCTTCTCAACCAGCACGTCGAACGTGTCGTGTGTCACCGCCGAGCCATAGGTGAAAGCCACCATGCGTCCACCCACATAGATGCAGCCACCCCGCATGTCCAGTGCGTCCCAATGTGCCAGCACTGTCTCCATAGCGCGCTGCTCGGCACGCACCGTTTCGTTGTAGAAAGGGGTATCTTGGTGCACCTCGTTACGCCACAGCATTGAGAGCTGGCGACATTCGTCGAACCGCGCAGGTGTGAGTTCGACATATTCAAAGTCGGGATGTTCTGTCAGGAACTTGTTGACATGATTGCGCTTTGCCTTGAGGTTCTTGCCACGCATCTCCGCCAACTCCTGCCGTAGATAGAGATAGTCGTACTGATTCCTTCGAGGTTCCACTTCCACACGGTCGGGCATCAGCCCCTTGATGTGTGAGGCATAATCGTCCTCCAATCCCATTATCAGCAAGTCGGCACCCGTCTCTGCTGCATCGGCACACAGCACTTGCAGCAACCGCTGTGTGGGTGGCACTGCCGAACAGACCATATACGCCCGCTGCCCCTCGATGGTGAATCGAAACACCACCACATCGTCCAAGATGCAGACCTCGGTATTGAACCAGAACTGCCAGCCGATAAGATTGGCAAAAGTGAGGTTGCAGTTCCGCCGACCCGCGGCAAGCGTCACCGCGCGCACCGAATCCTTGTCGGCGATGGAGAGTTTGTGAAACACTAATTGCACTATATTGCAGTCGTCTGACATCATTGTAATCACGAAATTTGCGACAACAAAGATACAAAAAAATTCTTAATTATAATTTTATTCGTATATTTGCTAATTCAAATTGTTGGGTCGTAGCACCGCAACGATTTGAACAATTGCGGATTGATACTAATATATTAAATCAAACAAAGAAATAATTTTAAACATTACCACAATGAAAAGAATACTGATAGTAGGTGCGGGCGGACAGATTGGTTCCGAGCTCACACGTAATTTGAGAGACATCTATGGCGACAACAATGTTGTGTGCAGCGACCTCCGTCCGCTGAAAGGCGACCCCTACGAGCGCGGCCCCGTGGAGCGCATCGACTCTACCCAGATTATGCAGATTGCCACTGCCGTGAAGCAGTATAATATCGACACCATCTACAATCTTGCCGCCATCCTCAGCGCTACCGCCGAGCTCAACCCGATGCTGGGTTGGAACGTGGGTATCGGCAGTTTGGTGAACTGCCTTGAGGTGGCTCGCCTCTTTGGCTGTGCCGTTTTCACACCCTCGTCGATTGGTGCCTTCGGTCCCAGCACCCCACACGACAACACGCCGCAGGACACCATACAGCGTCCTAACACCATCTACGGTGTCACCAAGGTGACTGGCGAGTTGCTGTCCGACTACTATTTCACCCGTTTCGGCGTGGACACCCGCAGCGTCCGTTTCCCCGGCCTGATCAGCTACCAAACCCTCCCCGGCGGCGGCACCACCGACTACGCTGTCGAAATCTACTACGCTGCCGTCAAGGGCGAGAAATTTGTCTGCCCGCTGAAGAAAGGCACCTATATGGACATGATGTATATGCCCGACGCGCAGAAGGCTATGATTGACATCATGGAGGCCGACCCCAGCAAGCTGGTGCACCGCAACAGCTTCAACGTCACAGCTATGAGTTTCGACCCCGAAATCATCTACAACACCATCAAGAAACGCTACCCCAACTTCGAGATGGTTTACGAACCCGAGCCTATCAAACAGGCCATCGCCGACAGCTGGCCCGACAAGATGGACGACAGCTGCGCCCGCAACGAATGGGGTTGGAACCCGCAGTTCGACCTCGAGCGCATGACCGACGACATGATTCTTAACCTTAAGAAGAAACTATTGTAATGAAACACCTACAAGCTATCACCCTTGTTGCCCTCACCCTCGCTATGGGGGCCTGCTGCAACAAAGGTCAAGAACCCGCCACCGTCAATGAAGAGGCTCAAGTGTGCACAGAGTTGGAGCTTAAGCCCGTGGCAGAACGCACCAACATGGGAGCCAAAATTTTCGTCACCCCTCAGCCCGCGCTGATGATTGGCACCTACGACGAAAACGGCAACCCCGACGTGATGATGGCTGCCTGGGGCGGCCAGTGCGATGGCAACCAGGTGTGTTTCCGCCTCTCCCCTCACCGTACCACCACCAACCTGCGTGCTACTCGCGAGTTTACACTCAGCTATGCCACAGTACGCGATGTGGCTGAGAGCGACTACTTCGGCACTGTCTCTGCCAACGACGTTCCCGACAAGATAGCCCGCACAGGCTTTACCGTCACCAAGAGTCAAAACATCAACGCTCCTATCATCGACCAGTATCCGCTGACGCTCGAATGCCGCGTGGTGGAGATTATAGAGCGTGGAAATGACGGATGCTTCGTTATTGGCGAGGTGGTTAACACCATTGCCGACCCCGCCATCCTCACTGATGGCCGCATCGACCTCTGCAAACTCCAGCCCATTGTCTTCGATGCCGCTATCCCCGCCTACCGTGCCGTGGGCGACACTGTGGGTGCTGCCTGGGGTGCCGGTCAGGTTTTCATCGAGAAATAACGGCTGCTCTTATTAATGAGAATGGAGAATGGAGAATCACCCAGGTGCGGTAGCCAATTCTCCATTCTCCATTCTCAATTCCCAAAGTACGATAATAAATAAAATATTCCACAACATGAAAAAAACACTCTCTCTTACACTGATGGCGGTGCTTTTGGCTATGGGCTACGAGGCCGCAGCATGTACAAATTTTTTATTCACCAAAGGTGCCACCAAGGACGGTAGCACTATGATTACCTATGCCGCCGACAGCCATGTGCTGTATGGCGAGCTATATTACCGCAAAGCTGCGGACTACCCTGCCGGCACAATGTTTATGCTGGTGGACTGGGACAGCGGCCGCAAGCTGTTTGAGATTCCTCAGGTGGCACACACCTACAGTGTGGTGGGTAATATGAACGAGCACCAGCTGGCCATCGGCGAAACGACCTACGGCGGTCGCGAGGAGTGCTGGAAGGACGAGGTGAAGGGTATTGACTACGGCTCGCTCATCTACGTCACCCTGCAGCGTGCTAAGAACGCCCGCGAGGCCATCTATTGGATGACTAAGATGGTGGCAGACTACGGCTATTGCAGCGAGGGCGAGAGTTTCTCTATCTGCGACCCCAACGAGGTGTGGATTCTCGAACTGATAGGCAAGCGCGGCGCTCCCGTGAAGGCCGACTTGGCGAAGAAGCTGAAGTATAAGTATACCGATGGTGCCGTGTGGGTGGCCCGCCGCATTCCCGATGGCTATGTGAGCGGCCATGCCAATCAGGCACGTATCACCCAATTCCCGCAAGAGGGTGCCAAATGGAACAAGGCGAAAGGCAAAGGTCTGCACAGCGTTATCAGCAGCGCCCACATGGACTATCTGTATGAGCCCGAGGTGGAATGCGTGTATGCTGCCGACGTGGTGACATACGCCCGTGCCTGCGGCTGGTTCAACGGCAAGGACGAGGAGTTCAGCTTTGCCGACACCTACGCTCCGCTAACCTTCAGCGGCATCCGTGGCTGCGATGCCCGTGTGTATGCTATGTTTAACCGCGTGAACCGCGAGATGCGCAAATATGAGAAATATGCCATGGGCGACCCCAAGGCTGAGCGTCTGCCCCTGTGGATTAAGCCCGACCATAAGGTGGATGTGCTGGAGGTGATGAACCTAATGCGCGACCACTACGAGGGCACTGCTATGGACATGAGCAAGGATATGGGCGCAGGCCCCTTTGCATGCCCCTATCGTTGGCGTCCGATGGGCTTTGAGGTGAACGGCCAGAAGTATGTCCACGAGCGCGCCACATCGACCCAGCAGACGGGTTTCAGCTTTGTGGCACAGTGCCGCGGCTGGCTGCCCAGCAAGGTGGGCGGCGTGCTGTGGTTTGGCGTCGACGACACCTACAGCACCTGCTACTGCCCCATGTATTGCGGCATCACTAAAATCCCCGAATGCTTCCGCGAGGGTAATGGCGACATGCTGACCTATAGCGAAACGGCGGCATTCTGGCTGTTCAACCGCGTCACCAACTTTGTCTACAGCCGCTACAGCGACATGATTGTGGACCTGCAGAAGGTGCAGAAAGAACTGGAGGAGGGCTTCGTGAAGGAGGTCTCCCGCTTCGACGACCGCGCCAAAAAGACCGACAAGGACGACGCACTGGTGGAGCAGCTGAACGACTTCTCAAACCGTCAGGCAAAGCGCATGATGCGCGAATGGACCAAGCTAGACCACTATCTGCTGGTAAAATATATCGATGGCAACATCAAGAAGGAAAAGGACGGCAAATTTGAGCGCACCGAAACGGGCAACCCCGCTTTCCCGATGCAGCCTAGCTATCCCGACTGGTACTACAAGATGATTGTGGACGACCACGGCAATGTGATTCGCGAAACATTCTAAACTAAAAACTAAAAAGTAAAAACTAAAAGTTGCATGCAATCCACCTTTTAGTTTTTACTTTTTACCTTTTACTTTGATTATGTCTATCAACAAATATCTGTCGCCCATTAATCCCGACGAACTGGGCTACCATCCTAGCGAATACGCCATCACTATAGGCTCGACAATAAAGGCATACACACCCGGTACCGACCTGCCTACCATCCCACAAGGCGGACTGGTGCTGCTGGGCGTGGGCGAAGACCGTGGTGCCGAGAACAACGCCGGCTGCAGCCTTGCACCTAACGAAATACGCAAATACCTCTACCAACTGGCACAGCCCAAGGAGAATGCCAACCTGATAGACCTAGGCAATATCATATTGGGACAAACTGCGGACGACACCTATTATGCCCTATCCGAAGTGGTGGCAGAGGTGGTGGGCAAGGACAGCACTTTAATACTCCTTGGTGGCAGCCAGGACTTGACCTTTGCCGCCTACAAAGGCTACGAACGGCTCAACCGCATTATGAACATCACCACTATCGACTCGCGTTTCGACCTAGAGGACAACGATGAGATAACTTCGCGGACGTGGCTGAAAAACATCATCATGCAGTCGCCCAACTACCTTTTCTTCCATGCCAATGTGGGGTATCAGACCTATTTTGTGGGACAGAACTACATCCAACTGATGGACGACCTTAAGTTCGATGCCTACCGTCTGGGCGACGTGCAGAACAACCTAGACAGAGCCGAAGCCCTGATACGCAATGCCGACCTGCTCAGCGTGGACATTGGAGCGGTGCGCCAAAGCGATGCACCCGCCAACGGTGCCCCATCGCCTCACGGATTCTATGGCGAGGAACTCTGCCAGATGCTACGCTATGCTGGCAAAAGCGACAAGACGCGCTGCCTAGGAATATTCGAAGAAAACCCCATGTTCGACAACCACGGCCAAACCGCCCACATGCTGGCACAAGGGCTCTGGTATTTCATCGAGGGATTCTACAGCCGCCCGAAGGACAACCCCCAGATTTATCCCGAAAACTGCTTACACTATTATGTCACCTGCGAAGACATGGGCCTTGTCATCAACTTCTACAAAGGCAAGCAGAGCGACCGCTGGTGGGTACAGGTTCCCTGCAACAACCCCGAGCTACAGGAAATCTACTCCAACCACCTAATGCTGGCATGCACCTACGCCGACTACCAGCAGTGCATGAATGGCGATATACCCGCCCTATGGTGGCGCTATTTCCAACGGCTGAACGGGTAAACTGTCGTTTATCGTTTGTAAAAAACAGAAAGCCCCGACTTGTGCAAGTCGGGGCTTCTTTGTCAAACTAGTTGAGATAAACTTTAATGTTCACATCTCCTATGCGAATGTTCTGGTAACACCGAGCATATTGGAGGATGTTTTGTACAACACGCGGCGACGGCTGTACGGTTGTGCTTACTGTTTCGAATGATGTATCGCTGTAGGTAAACTCATAGTCATGCATCATACGCGCCTTTTATGTTGAACATCGGGTTATAATCTCCATTCTTTCGCAAGAATGTACCCTAATAACTCAAAAGGTGCAAAAATATTGTACGATGAAAAGTTAAAAATAAAGTAAAAACTGAAAAAAGTGAATTGTGAATTGACAACCGACTTCGACAGCCCCAATTCACAATTCACAACTCGCTAATCGCTATTCACAAAAGCTTGGTATTCAAAGCTCCGCGTACATATTATGCTCTTCGGCGAGGCGGCGGAGATTGATAATCGCGTAGCGCATTCTGCCCAATGCCGTGTTGATACTCACACCCGTGCGGGCGGCAATATCTTTGAAGTCGCATTTGCCATAGTGGCGCAGTATCACCACACGACGTTGCTCTGGCGGCAACATTTTCACCAGCTTACGCACATTACGGCTCGTCTGCTGGCGCATAATACTCTGCTCCACATTGTCCTCGTGCAGTTTCAGCGTATCCACCACATCGCAGTCGGGGCGGTTAGGCACCAGCGGCATCTTATTGTTGCGGCGGAAATAGTCCACAATCAGATTGTGCGCGATGCGCATCACCCAATGGATAAACTTATTTTCATCCTTATAGTCGCCATTGTTGAGCGTTGCGACCACTTTGAAGAACGTATCTTGGAAAATATCGTCTGCCACATCCTTATCCTTCACCACTGAAAAGATGTAGCCATAGACCTTTGCCTGATAGCGGGAAAGGAGCACATCAAAACACTTCGGGTTGCCATTTATGTAGCCCTGTATCAGCTCGTTGTCGGTGAGCGTACCAACTGCTTCGTTAGTCATATCAATCGCTTTTTAATGTTGAACTGATAGTTTTGTTTCGATAGTCTCGGTGTTAGTTTTACTTAAATTTCAGTTTGCAAAAATACACATTTTTTTAAAAATAAAAACTTTTTCTACGTATTTTTTTTCATTTTAGTATGTGGAGGCGAAAAAAAATTGCACATTTTGTCGTTTTCTTCGCAACCGCCGTTTTTCACGCCTCGGCATAGTGCAAACACTGCGTGATTTGCCCTCCCTCCAGCTCCACAGAAAAAAGACCGCCGCTGGCGGTCTTTTTTTCCGAACTAGAAGGGACTCGGAAGCATGAAACTCTACGCGATTGCTAGAGCCATCAAATGTGTCCCGTCCCGTATTTTGGGCGCAGGAAGATAGTTCACCGTGGTTTTATTTATCGCCTTCAAGCCTGCCTCTTCGCGGCTGTCTGTCGCCCTGCCTTCCAGTCCTAGGCGGAAGACACCCACTTGCGGCACCTCTACAGGCTTCCCCTCGCGCAGCTGTTCCAACATCACCTCACCGACCAGCCCCAGCGTGCTCTCCACTTGGTAACGCGGCACATGCCCCTTCTCGCTACAAAGTGCCAGAAACTCATCGCCCTTCACCTTCTCGGCTGGTGCCAGCCGTGTCACATATCGTTGGTGCATATTGCCCTTGCTGTCACGCACCTGCTTATTGCTAATCTCTAATTGAATCATACGACTTCATTCTGACCAAAACACACGCATTTGACATTACGAAAAAAAGAGTTTTCAACAAGCAATGAAAAAAGAGAGGAAGTGACATCGAAAAAACACAAACCATTGATTTATAGCATTAAGGATTAAAAGTCACAAAAGTCACAAGTCACAAGCATATGCTTTTGTTATCGGGGATGGGTCTATAATAATAATATAATAATAAATTATTATTATATTATTATTATAGGAGGTATTCAAGAACCAAAAAACATTGCATGTGACTTGTGACTTGTGACTTTTAATCAAATCATTGATTATTATAAACTTGCATTATAATCAATACTTAAGATGTCACATTTGCTTGTGACATCTCAAAGTGAGCTTAATTGTTATCGTACTAAATATCAAATGCTTGCATAATTATTGAGGAAGCTTGTGTTGTGAATAGGTTTCGCAATCGATTTTATGCTGAACACAACAGCAAAATACACTTTTTTTGTTGCACTATTCTCACACTACCCGTTAACCAAAGAGAGCCTCTTTTGATACCAAAGAGAGCCTCTTTTTTTTAAAAGTGGGAAAAGTGACATTTTTTGTTCGAAAAAGTTTGCCATGTCGTAATTCCGCACTATCTTTGCATTCGAAAACGGTCGGGAAATGGCCAATCTCGCATTCGTTTTCACAGAGTGCCTTATCTTTCGATGACGTTGCTTTGGCTCGGCAGAGTAAGCAAGCTTCCTCTGCTCTCACTTTGCGCAACGGTCACTCTGCCTTCGCTCTGGGTTCGCTCTGCCTTCGCTCTCCCTTCGCTTCCGGAGGCGAAGAGAAGTAGGAAGTAAGAACTAAGAACTAAGAAGTTGGGGCGGG
>JAFWQP010000023.1 GCA_017509045.1 Bacteroidales bacterium | reverse complement strand
CTTTCGTAAGATTTTATCCTGCAAATTGACCTATTGACGCTTTTTATTTGTTAAAATGTCCACCAAGCACCTTGATTGACAAAATCGCCAGTAAAATCAAGCGTTCTGAAAGTTTTTATCCTGCAAAATGACCTATAGACCCAAAAATAACGACACTCATCCCACAGTTCTCTGATTAGAATGACATTATCACGACACGATGGAGCATTTTGTTACAGCGCTACAGTTGTTACAGTTCATTTTGCCTAAATCACCCCTCAAAAAAAATGACATTCCCCAATTCGAACTGTAGCACATCATACCGCCCCCCCTCAGATAACCCTCTGAGGGTACAACAGAGAATAACCGCATCTCAGCAACTTTCTTCACGCCTTTGCCGGCGTTGTAACCAATATGCTCACAACAGATACTAATCTGTCATAAACACTATGGTTCATAGGACGTCTTTCACCAGCCGCACGGCTGAGCCGTAATAGCGGCCGTCGGCGTAGATGCCGATGGTGGTGGAGCCATCCGTCTCGCGAAACTGTAGCGAAACAGCTCCGGGAGGGCAATAAGTGGTTGAAGCAGACCAATAGTAGCCAATATGGTTACCACGATTTTGTATTTCATGTCCTAGACGATAACCCAGAGCGGGCAGGAACACGCAGCTATCGGGAATGACTCCAGCGACATGCGACTGCTGCTGCACATAGCCATCGGGATAAAGCAGTACGCCATATTGACCGTCAATGTAAGTGGCAATCCACGAATGGCCCTCTCCCGCCTGCCCATTAACAAGACGCTCATTAAGCAAGTAGTCCCACTCTATCGCGTCGAGCACTCGCCATCCCTCGCCATAGGTGGCAACTAATTGAGGCATCGTCCCCCAATCGACGAAAGGGAACTCATAGTCTGTTGGATTGGTGCTAGTATCCAAGCCCCACTGGGTTTGAGTTGTACTCCATGTAAAGAGGTCGCAGTGTTCCGCGTCGTAGAGGGGCAGAAAGTCGGTTTGCTTCTCAGCAAAACGCCAAACACCTTCCACATACTGCAGATTGCCCGGGGCAAAACGCACCTGCTCTTTTTCATTAATAGAAAAAAGCGCCGGCACAGGTTCGGCAACAACAATAGTGTCTGTATCCGACGGGGTAACTGGACGAATATCATCACTTTTCTGACAAGCAGCTATAACGGTCAAAACGGCAACCACAAGGAGAAACTTTTTAATTCTCATATCTTTTCTACATTTTAATAGCAGCTATAATGCTCTCAGTATCGATGCCACAATCTTTGTGCAGCTGTGGTACGGGACCGTGGGTGACAAAGTGGTCGGGCAGGCCTAGTATGGTAACAGAGGGTATCTCCTTAGTTGGGTTGGCTGAGCGGACGGCGGCGTAGTATTCTAGCACGGCGCTGCCCAAGCCGCCTTTCTTTACGCCGTCTTCGACGGTAACGATATGGCGCACGCCGCGTGCCAACAGCTCATCCAAGATGCTTGTGTCGAGAGGTTTCAGGTAGCGCATGTCGTAGTGTGCCACACTCACCCCCTCCCCTTCCAACCGCTTGGCGGCCTCAAGGGCGGCATTGCCCACATGGCCGATAGAGAGTATCGCCGCATCGCTGCCTTCGTGCATACAACGTCCCTTGCCCACCTCCAGTTTCTCAAACTGGTTCTTCCAGTCGGCATGCACACTCAGTCCGCGTGGGTAGCGTATCACCACCGCGCCTTGGTCGGGCAGCTGGGCAGTATACATCATGTTGCGCAGCTCGTGCTCGTCCATCGGTGCGCAGATGGTCAGCTCAGGTATGGGTCGCAGGCATGCAAGGTCGAACGCCCCGTGGTGCGTAGGGCCGTCGTCACCCACCAATCCGGCACGGTCGAGGCACATCACCACCGGCAACCGCTGCAGCGCCACATCGTGGATAATCTGGTCGTAAGCCCGCTGCATAAATGAGGAATAGATGTTGCAGAAAGGAATCATCCCCTGCGCCGCCAATCCGGCTGAGAAGGTGACGGCATGCTGCTCGGCAATGCCCACGTCGAACGCCCGTCGGGGCATCCGCTCCATCATCATATTGAGCGAACAACCCGTCGGCATAGCGGGCGTGATGCCGACAATCTTCGGGTTACGTTCCGCCAATTCTATTATCGTGTGGCCAAAGACATCCTGATACTTCAGCGGCTTGCCGTTAGAGGCACCCTTGATCTGTGCGCCTGTAGCAGCGTTGAAACGTCCAGGCGCATGGTATGTGACGGGGTGCCGTTCGGCGGTCTTCAAGCCCTTGCCTTTCTTGGTTATCACATGCAGCAACTTGGGACCCTTTATCTCCTTCAGCTGCATCAGCACCTCCACCAGCTCGTCCACATTGTGTCCGTCGATAGGACCGAAATACCTAAATCCCAGCGACTCGAACAGGTTGGGCGCACCCAAGGCAGCAGTCTTCAACACAAAAGTGGCACGCTGGAAGAAATTCAACGACTTCGCCTTGCTGCGTGTGCGTTTCTCCGTGTCGCCGTCAAGCTTGCGCCACACCTTTTCCTTGATGCGGTTATAACGGCGCGACGTAGTGATGCGGGTAAGGTAGTGGCTCAGTCCGCCCACCGCCTTGTCGATGCTGATACCGTTGTCGTTGAGCACCACCAGCATATTCGCCTTGGAGGCTCCCGCACAGTTCAACGCCTCAAACGCCTCGCCGCCAGTCATAGCACCGTCGCCAATCACAGCGATATGCTGGCGCGACGTGTTGCCTTGCAGCGATGACGCCATAGCCATACCCAGTATGGCGCTCACCGAGGTGGAGCTATGCCCCGTGCCGAAAGCATCGAAAGGCGACTCATCGCGACGGGGAAAGCCGCTCAATCCCCCGTAGGTACGTATCGTGGGGAATTGGTCGCGCCGACCAGTGATAATTTTATGAGTATAAGCCTGATGTCCCACATCCCACACCAGCTTGTCGTCGGGCGTGTTGAAAACATAGTGGAGGGCAAGCGTCAACTCTACGGTGCCGAGGCTCGAAGCAAGATGTCCCGGGTGCTGCGAAAGAGTGTCGATAATATACTGCCTTATCTCGATAGCCAACTGCTTGATGTCGGGTACCGAGAGGGCTCGAAGGTCTTCGATAGTATTGATATTGTCTAGAATAACGCCAGTCAATTTGAGTTGAGGATTGAGAGTTTGAATTAAGAGATGATAGGATTCTTTAAACCTTAACTTTTCGGACGAAGTGAGTTCCTTAAACGGTTGTCATTCACGTATCACTTGGTAGCTGGGGGCAGATTTCTCGATAGGTTTGTCGAAGTCTTTGTTCAGTTTCTTGTCCGGTACGCGGCCTTGCGCTCCCTGACGCATCTCCCACTTGCCATCCACAAACACATACGCCAGTTCAGTGCCCGACGGCACATAGTATTGGTACAGGCCCTCCATGCCCACGATTTGGGGCGTCACCTCGTCGAAAATAATCATCTTCATCTTCTTGTCGGTAACCTTCTCCGTAGGACCCGACGACACGCGCTCGCGCACTGCCGACGAAGTACGTGCCGCCGTCTCCACCACGCGGCTACGGCGCGAACGTCCTTTGCCCTTCTTACCGCGACGGGTCGACGGGCGGCTGTAGGCAGGCCCACGCGACGGTCCTTTGCGCTTGGCGCGGATATGTTCCACCGTGCGCACCGTCTGTTCCTCATACCAAAGATTCACCATCGCATTGTTGGTATACTCCAGCACCACGCGTCGCAGATTACGCTCCTTGCGGAACAGGTTCTGCCCAAACTGGGGCATACTGCCACCCGACTTGAAACAGACTGGCTCGATAATCTTGCGCTGGGTGAGGTTGTCCACTCCGTTCCATCCCAGCAGCGTGTAGTAGTTCTTCCCCTCGTGCGAGGTGGTGATAAGCTCTTGATAAACTGCGCCAAACCAATTATCGGGTGACAGCAGGTCTTCCTGCCGATTCACAATATACTGCGACTTATCGTTCAGCACATACACGTCATACTTGTCCGTCTTCTCGTTCAGTGCCTGCACAAAGCCGAAGCACTCATACTCCCCATCGTCGTTCACCACGGGCCAAGTGATGATGCGGAACTTCTTGTCCGAAGATGTCAACACCGACACACGGTTGCCCAAGTCCCACTGCCAGCGAAACGAATTATCCTCCGCCAAAGCCTCCGAGAAAAGCTGCAACGCCGCCTCGTTGGCATGATAGCGTTGATTGTCAGTAGGTGCGTTATACACCTCTTCAAATATGCTCTGCAGCTGCGACTGATAGTCCGACATCAACTCCTTGTTCTGAGCCGACACACAGGGCACCATCGCCAACAAAAATGCTATATAGGAAATTACTTTGCGCATACTAAAATAATAATATTCTTTAACGCAACAATGCCCGTTTTATTATTCCGACCTCAAAATAAAGTTTTACTTTCGCCCAAGATTTCACATTACCAACTACATATCAAACAATTGCATCTGCCAAAAATAGTCCAAACGGCTCATTTTTATTATCAAGAAACGACCAATCTTTCCTAGATGTCTTTTGTAGTTATCCTATCGTTATACCTTAGTTATACTTTAGTTATACCTTAGTTATACTATTATATATAGAATAACTAAGGTATAACTAAAGTATAACTAAGGTATAACGATAGGATAACAATAAAGGAAAAAGGGTGGCGAAGGCATTTTTTTGAGTGAGCATACAATAAAAAGGAGGGTTGAACGTTGTAGATAATATGTTAGAAATGCAAAAAACGATAGAGCAGGCGTGGGAAAACCGCGAACTGCTGAAAGAGGATGCTGTGCAGCAGGCCATCCGCGAGGTGGTGGAGATGCTGGACAAGGGTAAGCTGCGCATCGCCGAGAAGGACGAAGATGGCTGGAAGGTGAACGAATGGCTGAAGAAGGCTGTGATACTCTATTTCCCTATTAACCAGATGGAAACCATCGAGGTGGGACCCTTTGAATACCACGACAAGATAGCCCTGAAGCGCAACTATGCCGAGCAGCAGGTGCGCGTGGTGCCGCCCGCTGTAGCGCGCTACGGGGCCTACCTAGCTCCCGGGGTGGTGATGATGCCCTCGTATGTGAACATCGGTGCGTATGTGGACAGCGGGACGATGGTGGACACATGGGCCACCGTGGGCAGCTGTGCCCAGATTGGGAAGCATGTGCACCTGAGCGGCGGAGTGGGCATAGGCGGTGTGCTGGAGCCTGTGCAGGCGGCGCCGGTGATTATTGAGGACCACTGCTTTATAGGCAGCCGCTGCATCATAGTGGAGGGGGCATTGATTGAGGAAGAGGCGGTGATTGGTGCCAACACTGTCATTACCGCCAGCACCCACATCATCGACGTGACGCAGGCAGAGCCCGTAACATACAAGGGACGTGTGCCTACCCGCAGCGTGGTGATTCCGGGCAGCTACACCAAGCATTTCGCCGCAGGCGACTACCAAGTGAGCTGCGCCCTCATCATCGGGCACCGCAATGCCTCGACCGACAAGAAAACCAGCCTCAACAACGCCTTGCGCGACTTTGGCGTGAGCGTGTAACACCCTCCAAGCTATGAGCAGACAATATCACGACTTAAAGATTATGCCCGAGTATTTTAACGCCATAGCGGAGGGCAGAAAGAACTTTGAGGTCAGGTATAATGACAGGGGGTTCCAGGTAAACGACATTCTCAGGCTAAGGGAACATACTGGCGAAGAATATACGGGGAGGGTAATAGAGACAGAAGTGACCTATCTTTTGGACGACAAAAATTATTGCAAAGAAGGCTATGTAGTCATGGCTATAAAACTGATATCATGAAAAAAACACTTCTCATTATTGCAATCATTCCCATGCTCTTGACGGGATGTAAGAAGCCCGACAACGTGTTCGACTTCTCGGGCACGATGGTAGATTATAAGGATTGCACAGGTCCCTTTGTCGGCATTTCGGAGATGGACTATGGCATAGTTATCAACCTCGACACACCCGACTCGATAGGCAAGGACTATACTGACCCGCTAGGCGAGAAGTATCACAATTGCGTGGTGCTGTACCGCACCAAGTCGCGTTTTAAAATTGGCGACAAGATAAGCGGCTCGATGTATCTGGACGAAAAGTACTCGAAGGCGTACTGCCAGTTTCACTACGACTTAGACCTGCCCGAGGGAGTGTGTTATTCGCTAGATTGAGCTAGGGCGATTTTATATTTTCAACACATTGTTGATAAATATTTCGTCGACAAGTGTAATATATGAAAAATATACTATATCTTTGCATTTTGTAATTAATAGATAACAAAAAGAGATAAATATATGAAATTCATCATTAACAGCCTGCTGTTTTCCAAACAAATCCAATCGTTGAGCGGCGTGCTGACCAACAGCAACACCGTGCCTATCATCAACTGCTTCCACTTCCATCTGGACGAAGGGATGCTGACCATCCGTGCTACCGACTTGGAAACCACTTTGGTTTCGAAGATTGAGGTGGAGACTGGCCGCATGGAAGGCCTGTCGGACATTGCAGTGCCGTCGAAACTGCTGCTCGACATCGTGAAGAGCATGGACGATGTGCCCATGACTTTCAGTGTCGACGATAGCAACTTCGGCATCAGCATCTCGTCGGGCGAAGGCAAATACAACCTTGCCGGACACAACCCCGAGACTTTCCCCAATATGCCCGAAGCAAAGGAGACTTCCGCCATCACATTGACAAGCAGTGCACTCGCCAGCGCCATCGGCAAGACCGCTTTTGCAGCCTCTACCGATGAGATGCGCCCCCAGATGAGCGGCATCTATTGCGAAATCAACGCCGAGAACGCCACCTTTGTCGCCACCGACGCCCACAAGCTGGTGCGCTATCGCCGCACCGACATTCATAGCGAGCAGGAAGTGAAGTTCATCCTCCCCCGCAAGCCCGTGATGATGATGCGTAACATCTTGGCTACCCGCAAGGAGGACACGGAGGTGAAGTTGGAGTACAACAACACCAACGCATTCTTCACCTTCGACAATTTCTACGTCATCTGCCGCTTGGTGGACGGCAAATACCCCAACTACGACGCCGCCATACCCAAGGAGAACCCCAACAAGCTGACAATCGACCGCGCCTCGTTCCTGAACACCCTGCGCCGCGTGGGACTGTTTGCCAACCAGGCTTCGCACCAGGTGCGCCTCTCAATCATGGAAAGGGAGCTGGTGGTGAGCGCCGAGGACGAGCTGTTTTCGAACAACGCCCAGGAGAAGCTGCCCTGCCAATATGAGGGCGAGCCGATGAAGATAGGCTTCAACGCCAAGTTCTTGATTGAAATGGTGTCGAACATCGAGACGGAACAGATACTCATAGAGATGTCGCACCCGAGCCGCGCCGGTATTATCTTCCCTGTCTCGAACGAGGAGAACTCGCCCGAGGATGTGCTGATGCTGGTTATGCCCGTGATGCTGGCAAACTGACAAATGAAAGGTGATAATTGAAAGGTGAAAATTGAAAAGTGGCTACTGCCAAACTTCTTAGTTCTTACTTCTTAGTTCTTACTTCAATTTTATCATGGCAAGAAACAAAGTAAACCTTTGGGAAACACACTCCTCGACGGTGTTGAGCATCACGCTGGTGCTTTTCCTGCTGGGGCTGTGCCTGCTGGTGGAATACCACTCCTACCGCACAACCCACGACATGCAGGAGCGCATCACGTATAAGGTAGACCTTGTGCCCGACATCACCGACGAAGCAGCCTTGATGCTGAAGACCCGCATCGAGACTATTCCCTGCGTGAAACATGTGGACTATATTTCGCGTGACCGCGCTGCCGAGATCTTTGCCGAAGACCTAGACGACGACTTTGTAAGCTTTATAGGCTACAATCCGCTATATCCCTCGATGATGGTGAACCTGAGAGCCGACTATATCCCAGAGACCAGCCAGAGCGGACGCACGGACAATATCAAGGCTTTTGCCGACGAGGTGAAGGACCTGGAGTTTGTCACCGGGGTAACTTTCCAAGAGAATGTGGTGAACGAGCTGAACGACGTGTTCTACAAGGTTACATGGTTCCTCATCATATTCATGGCACTGCTGATAATCGTGAGCATACTGATGATTAGCAGCACTATCCACATCTCGCTGTATGCCCAACGCGACACCATCCGCACCATGCAGCTGGTGGGTGCCAAAAGCGGCTTCATAGCCCACCCATTTCTGGCTCGCAGCGTGTGGTATGGGCTGCTGGGTGCCCTTATCGCCATCATGATATTGGCGATAGCCACAGGCATCTTCAACCAGTCGTTTAGCGGAATGGACCTGCTGAACAGCACACACCTTTATTGGTATCTGGGTATCGCCGCCGTTATCATTGTCATCGGCATCGTGCTCTCGTACCTCTCCACCCTGTTCGCCGTAAGGCGCTATCTGAGACAAAATAATTAAACAAAAGGTTCGCTCACCTTTACGCTAAAACAGTAAAACAAACAAACATAACAATAACATTATGGCAAAAGAAACCAACAAAACGGAAGAAGGCAATGTGCAGTTTTCCTTCGTATTCACTAAGGTTAACTATATCATCATGATTGTGGGCATCGTCCTCCTGGCACTGGGATACCTATTCCTGTGTGGTGGCGGCAGCGACGACCCCAACGTGTTTAACGCCGAGATGTTCAACGCGCGCAGACTGTTTGTGTCGCCCATACTCATCTTCCTCGGCTTTGTGACCGAGATTGTGGCAATCATGTACAGAGGTAAAAAAGAATAACAGATGGAATGGTTTGAAGCATTAGTACTTGGACTCATCCAAGGATTGACGGAGTATCTTCCCGTCAGCAGTAGCGGACACCTTGCTATAGGTGCTAACCTATTTGGACTCAACGGCGAGGAGAATTTGGCATTCACCATAGCCGTACACGTTGCCACAGTACTGAGCACCTGCGTCATTCTGTGGAAGGAAATCGTGTGGCTGTTTCAAGACCTGTTTAAATGGAAATGGAACGAGGGCACGAAATATATTGTGAACATATTGATTTCGATGATACCTGTCGCAGTGGTGGGCTTCTTCTTTAAGGATAAGGTTGAGGCGGTGTTTGGTAGCGGACTGCTGGTAGTGGGTTGCTGCCTGATGGTGACAGCTCTGTTGCTGGCCTTTTCCTATTGGGCAAAGCCCCGCCAGAGAGAGCATATTTCACCTTGGCACGCCTTTGTCATCGGTATTGCACAGGCGGTGGCCGTGCTGCCAGGCTTGAGCCGTTCGGGAAGTACCATCGCCACAGGCTTGCTGCTAGGCAATAAGAAAGAGAAGTTGGCACAGTTCTCGTTTCTGATGGTCATTCCTCCCATCTTGGGCGAGGCACTGCTGAGCGCCAAAGATATGGCCGAAGTGGGTGTCAGTGAAACTATGGCTGGCTTGCCCACCATATCCCTCATTGTCGGATTCCTTGCCGCCTTTATCAGCGGTTGTCTGGCATGTAAGTGGATGATTAACATCGTGAAGAAAGGCAAGCTCATTTGGTTTGCCCTCTACTGCGCCATCGTGGGTGTGCTGGCGATTGTGATTCCGATGATACACTAGGGAGGGTCTAGTTTTTCTAGTATTCCTAGTATTTCTAGTAGAGCTAGTATTTTTCGGTTATGACTCTTGAGGCTTTACTTGAAGGCACGGTTATCCCTGTGGACAAGCCGCGGCAGTGGACATCGTTTCAGGCGGTGAACAAGGTTAAGGCTGCTATACGCAACACCTTTGACATAAAGAAATTCAAGATTGGGCACGCGGGGACGTTAGACCCGTTGGCGACGGGATTGCTACTAATCTGCGTGGGAAAAGCGACCAAATGCATCGACGAGTTGCAAGCCGGTGAGAAAGTATATTCAGGCACGATGGTGCTGGGAGCCACAACACCTTGCTACGACTTGGAACGAGCAATCGACCATTACTACCCTTACGAGCATATCACACCTGAATTGGTGGAGGATGTCAAAAAACAGTTTATAGGCGACATTGAGCAGGTGCCGCCCATCTTTAGTGCCGTGAAGATAGGCGGCCAGCGGGCTTACCAATACGCACGCGAGGCCGAGGATGGGAAAGAAATCCCATCGCCTACACCAAAGACAGTTCATATAGACGAGTTTGAGATAACAGACTTCAGACCTGGAAAAATACGAATTGAGAATGAAGAATTGAGAATGGAGAATATACCTACCCCGGCTTTCAGCCACCCCTCTAAAGAGGGGATGCTGCCGCACTCGGATAATTCTCAATCCTCAATTCTCAATTCTCAATTATATAGGCATCCGCAGGGAACCGTCCCAGAGCATCTGCCACAGATAAACTTCCGCATCCGCTGTGGCAAAGGCACATACATCCGAAGCATAGCCCGCGACCTAGGACTGGCTCTCGACAGTGGAGCCTTCCTTTCCGCCTTACGACGAGAACAAGTGGGTGAATACACTCTTACCGACGCTGTCAGCCTCGACGACATTCATTCCTACCTATTCCGAGACTGAAAAGTATCGGAATTAGGACATATAGTTAAAAAATCATAAATAATCGCCCTTATGGGTGACGTTTTTGGCACTTTTGACTGTATATAGTAAAAGACTTTTTTGAAAAGAAAGGAATGAATTTATGATTAAGAGAAGTATACTATCACTAGTAGGAATGCTGCTTGCAACATTGCCCCTGATGGCTCAATGGAACTTCAGCGCAGTCAGCCCTTCGGGACATACCCTATACTACTATCAGACCAACAGCCATGAAGCCACACTGGTATCTCAAAATGGCGGATACACTAACAGCTACGACAATCTGACTGGCCGAGTGGTAGTACCGTCGAAAGTGTTGTTTGGAAGAGATTCTCTCACTGTCACACAAGTGAGCATATGGACATTTGCCGGTTGCAGCGGTCTAACATCAGTGGTATTTCCCCCGACCCTATCCGTAATGTCCAGGAGTTGTCTCTTTAACTGCCAAGCCCTACGGTCCGTCTATATCGGGGCTGAGACGGACTCAATTGAGGAACATGCCATTGATTGCTGCTATAATCTCGACAGCATCATCGTTGATACCGCCAACACACACTACCACAGCCGCGACAACTGCAACGCAGTCATCCGAACCGCTGACAGCACCTTGCTGCTGGGCTGTCGGCGGACGGTGATTCCTTCTACGGTACGCCATATCGGACCGTATGCCTTCTATGGCTGCGAATTCGAAACAATTGACATTCCCGAAGGTATACGTACCATCGGAAATGATGCCTTCCACAGCTGTTCACGTCTGAATACATTACATCTGCCCTCCACGCTACGGACTATCGGAGAGTCCGCATTCTACTATTGCACTGCACTTGCCGACCTACAACTCAACGAAGGGTTGGAAAGTATTGGTGTCAACGCTTTTTATCACAACGAATCGCTGACCACAGTAACGCTCCCCACCACACTAAAGATACTGGACGCCTTCGCCTTCGCATACTGTAGACGATTACATACCTTGCACTACAACCCTGACAGTTGCATTCAAGTGGGACGTTACTATTTTGGGATTGACAATACGACGTTCTTCAACTGCGAAAGCCTAGAAACGCTGACCATCGGTCCCAACGTACGACACATTGCCGCCAACGCTTTCCGCAACCTAACAGGCATCAGTGAGGTGACGTTGCCCTCTTCGTTACGCACGGTGGGCGAGTCTGCCTTCGAAGGGTGCACGGGGCTGACGCGCGTGAACTTCGATGGCACACTAGGCAACTGGTGCAGCATAGAATTCAGCCAACGGAGCAGCAACCCACTCTTCTATACACACCGCCTTTATGTGGCAGACACACTGGTGACCCGTGCTGATATTCCCGAGGGTGTCATCAAGATTGGTTCCTATGCCTTTGCCGACAACACAGCATTGCGCAGTGCCACACTGCCATCGACGGTAGAAAGTATCGGCTTTGCCGCATTTTTGAACTGCACAAGCCTGCGGGAGATAACAATCGAGTCCCCAACCATTGCTGTGCGGGGACGCGCCTTTGAGGGATGCGGCTCACTGACCCACATCAACAGCCACGCCCTCAGACCTGACAAAGCCGGACCACGGGCATTTGAGCAGGTAAATACAAATCTGCCTGTCTACATTCCGATAGGAAGCCGCAGCCAATACGAGGAGGCCTGGTCGCCACTGAATAACTTCATCGAAACCCTTATCCCCTCCGGTCCCATTCCGCCACCAACACCCCAAGCAGAGACACCCGTGCTGACCACCATGGGCACCGACTTCTGGTGTATGTTCCTATGTGCCGACCACGAGCATGATGGCAGCTACAGCCTGGTCATCACCGGAGAGGAAGATGCCGTCATCACCATCGAACAACCATGCCACCATTGGGACACTATCGTCTGTCTAGAAGGAGGTGGCAGTGAGACAGTCATCATTCCAACCGACAGAGCCGTCCGCAACTACAACACCTCCCCCGAAATCATCATGGGACATGGCATACACGTCAGTAGCACTGCCCCCATAGCCCTTTTCTCGTCCGACTATGTCCCATACGCATACGACATGGCCACCGTATACCCCACTGCCACCCTCGACACACAATATATAGTGCAAGGCTATCCATCAAGAGAAAACGCAATCGTAGGCCTACTGGCCATTGAGGACAACACTGTGCTGCAATTACATACCAGCTGCAACTCTCTCAGCTACAGCAACGGTAGCAATGTAACACTCATGCGGGGACAGACCTTACAGCTAAGAAGCAACTGCGGCAGCTATGGGAACGGTACCTTCTTCAACGGAATGGAAGTGGTGTCCAACGGCAAACCATTCGCCCTCTTCAGCGGTTCTGGCCGAATAAATATCGGATGCGACACCCCAACCGGCTTTGCCGCCGCCGCAGACCATTGCTATGAGCAGGCCACGCCCACCGGCACATGGGGACAGCGATACCTGCTCACTTCGCCAGCATTGAAAGGCGGCGATTGGGTCGTCGTCACCGCCAGCAAGGACAGCACCGTGCTGACCCTTGACGGCACACCACTGGACACCATCCACCACCGCCAGCACCACATCATCCAACTTCCGACCAACACAGCCCAGCTGCTCGAAGCCAGTGCACCCGTAGGTGTTTCGCTTTACTTTAATGGACACGAATGCAATTATTGGGGCGACCCTTCCTCTGTGACGCTGCCACATCTCGACCAAGGCACCAGTATAGCCACCTTCAACGCAGTGAGTTGCGAATCCGTATCCGAGCACTTTGTCAACCTCTGTGCATCCCTAGACGCAGTGCCATATATCACCCTTGACGACAATCCCATCGGCAGCCACTTCTCCGCCCATAATCCCACCCTCAGCTATGCCCGCCTGAAAGTCACCCCTGGTACCCATACCCTGCGTTGCGACCGCGGGGTTTTCACCGGCTGGTTTTATGGACTGGGAAAAGCCGAGAGCTACACCTACCCCGCAGCCATGAGCCTGCACCCACAAGGGGCATTGCTGCTCGCCAACGGAACACTTGCTCCTACGTCGGAACAGTGTCTGCAGGTCTGCGCAGACAACGAAGTGGAGCTGATTGCCACCACCACCAGCATCGACACAGCGGCCTACTGGACTATTGACTCCCTTCCGTTGGCAGACAGTGCTATGCGTATACACTATAGATTCGACACCCCAGGGCTGCACCACGTCACCGCCTTGCTACGAGGCGAATGCACCGACGGCTTCTGCGACACCGTAGAGGCGTACATCTGCGTCTCACCAACCAACATGGACACCATCGAGGACTCCTTCTGCCTCGGCGAAGGCTACCAATGGCGCAACCGCACACTGGACAGCGCGGGAACGTACACTTTTCTATTCTCCGCCACAGTGGGATGCGACACGCTGCTCACATTGAACCTGACAGCGAGCGGACAGCATGTAGAAGACACTATCCAGGTGGTGCTGGACGAGGGCGACAGCATCATAATCGACGGAATTACCTACAGCCAGGCAGGATACTATCACCACGGCACTTATCCGCTGCCATCGGGTTGCGACAGCGTGGTCACGGTGCATGTCACCGTGCTGCACCACGAACCCCTTGTCATCCATAGCGACATGTCGACCAACGGCATCTGTCTAGGCGATACGGTGGTGCTTACAGCCACACCCGACACTGCAACGGTGCATTGGGTTGCCATACCGCCCGACCCAAGCCTCAACGGACGCGACACATGCCACCGAATCAAGGTGACCCCTCTCGAGACCACCTCATACAGTCTGTTGGAACAAGCCGACACCAGTATAACCATCCAAGTGTTTCAACATCCAGTCCCATGCATCGAAATACTACGAGACTACATCGACTTTGACGACCCCCTCGTCCTCCTCAACGACTGCTCAGAGTATTCCACCTCATCCCTCTGGCAGATGCCTGACGGCATCAATTTCAGCGGAGCCAACCTGCATCAGCGCCTCACTGACCTGCCAGAGAACAGCCTGCCGATAATCCTTGTAACCTGTAACCATGTATGCTGTGCAGACACTAGCATCACGCTGCCCATCAAATACAACTCCTACTGGTTTCCCAACGTCTTCACCCCAGGTAAAGAAACAAACCAAACATTTGGCATCCATACTCGCAAAGTCTTTGCAGAATACGAGCTTATCATCTACAATCGTTTAGGTCAAAAAATATTTCACACCACCGACCCGACGGAAGAATGGGACGGTACCCACAACGGGCAGCCTCTGCCCCAAGGCGCATACGCCTATCACTATTTCATCCACATCACAGATAATGGTAACATTCGAAAAAGTGGTGCTGGTATCGTAACCCTGCTTCGCTAAAAGGGGTATACTACTGATTCACTATCTCGTCCAGCTCCAGCCAACGGAGCTCCTTCTCGTCGAGAGCGGCGATGATTTCACCTATACGGGTGGAAGCCTCAGTCAATTGAGCCACATCAGTCGAACCGCCGTTGAGGAGTGCTTCCAATTCGGACTTTTCCTTATTAAGGGCTTCGATTTCAGCTGTCAGCTGCTCATATTCGCGTTGCTGCTTGTAGGTGGCTTTAGGTTTGTCCGACTTGTTACGCTCGTATTTAGGCTTTTCTTCACGTTTCTGCAAGGCCGACTCGCGCTGCTGGCGATTCTTGTTAGCAAGATACTCGGTATAATTGCTGTGGTAATCGCGGATTTTGCCTTCGCCTTCGAACACAAAAATGTGGTCGACGATATGGTCCATGAAACTGCGGTCGTGGCTGACGATAACAAGACAGCCCTTATAGTCCTTTAGGAATTGCTCAAGTATCTCAAGCGTGTAGATGTCGAGGTCGTTGGTGGGCTCGTCGAGGATAAGAAAGTTGGGGTTCGCCATCAACACTTTCAGCAGATACAACCTGCGTTTCTCACCTCCGCTGAGGTTGCCGAAATAGTTGTACTGCGTGGTGTCGTCGAAACCGAAATAAGTGAGGAATTGGTGTGCCGACATATCCTTGCCGTTGTCCAGTTCGATTCGCTCAGCCACATCCTTGACTATATCAATCACTCGCATATCGGGCCTTGCCGTCATACCCTCTTGGGTATAGAAACCAAACTGTATGGTCTGACCTACAATTACACGCCCGCTGTCGGGACGCAACCGTTCGGTAAGCAGGTTCAGAAACGTAGACTTGCCCACCCCGTTAGGACCGACAATGCCGATTTTCTCACCCTTCTTGAATACATAACTGAAATCGTCCACCATTGCCACCTCGTCATAACGCTTAGTGACGTTATACATCTCCAATATCTTGCCACCGATACGCTCGGTCTTGACCGTCAGCTGTGGACGGCGGTCATCAAAGCGGGTGTGCGCCTTCTCTTCCAGCTCATAAAAGGCGTCGATACGAGCCTGAGCCTTTGTGCCTCGAGCCTGCGGCATCCTTCGCATCCAATCCAGCTCGGTACGATAAAGGCTCTTAGCCTTCTCCACTTCCACGCGTTCGTTGTACTCCCGTTCGGCCTTTTTGCGCAGGTAGTAATCGTAATTGCCACGATAGTGGTACAGCCGGGCGTTGTCAATCTCCAAGATATCTTGGCACACATGGTCTAAGAAATAGCGGTCGTGCGTAACCATCAATATAGCGAGACGCTGACGCTGGAGAAAATCTTCCAGCCACTCAATCATCTGTATGTCGAGGTGATTGGTTGGCTCGTCCAAAAGCAACAGATTGGTATCGTCTATCAATATACGGCTTAATGCAACCTTCTTCTGCTCGCCACCACTCAGCGTCTGCATCGGCTGGTCCAACTTGTCGTCAATCTTCAGTCGCGAAAGGATCTCCTCTATCCGTTGCTCAAACGTCCACTCATCCTCATGTTCGGGACACTGGGCAGAGTATACAAAGCTGCGCACTGTCTGCATGGGTAACAATTCAGGCTGTTGAGGCAGATACGCCATGCGCACATCCCCTCGGAAGGTTACCTTGCCTGCATCTTGCAAAGTCTTCCCTGTAAGGATATTAAGCAATGTCGACTTGCCGTATCCGTTGCGAGCAATCAGCGCGGTCTTCTGCCCAGCATTGATGCCAAAGGAAATATCGTCGAAAAGCAGTTTTTCGCCAACCGACTTGGTGAGGTTCTCAACTGTAAGGAGTGCGTCAGCCATGATTATGAGTGATTAACTGATAGATGAAGGAAATACCCCCTGTTCCAATGCACCACACTCGGCAACGATATGGGCGGGGGCTCCAGCCAATGTGAGGTTGCTTCCGAAAGACTTATTCACAACGCTGTTGGCACCAATTGCCACATTGTCACCCACACTAATGTTGCCATATATCTTGGCACCAGGACCAATATACACATTGTCGCCCAATGCAGGAGAGCCATTGTGGTTGCCTAAGCAAGTAGAGGGATGTAGGCGGCAATTGCGCCCCACGCGAACGTCGGGATGCACCACGATGGTGCCGTGATGCACTAGGCACAGACCTGGACCAAACACATTCTTGGGGATGGTGAAACCCAATCGGGCAGCAAGACGGTGATTGACCACCTCCAGTAAAAAGCAATATGCTCGCCTAAGAGGTCTACTCTGCCCTGTGTTGTGAAAGTATTCTATCTTCCGCAAACGCAGCTGAAAACGAAGACTGTCGCGCCAAAGATAGTCATAAAATCCCACACGCGACAACCCATAAGCCTTCAAATCCTGTGCCACATAGTCTTTATAGCTCTGCCTGTCGGTAATCATCTCTTCTTCAATATCCATATTTTTGGCCCCAACGTGCACGCAACTGTCGGCGAGTCTCCTCCTCGCGGGCATTCTGGCCGGGTTCGTAAAACTTGGTCCCCTTCAGCCTGTCGGGGAGAAACTCCTGCTCCACAAAGTTACCCACATAGTCATGCGCATACTTATAGCCGTCGCCATAGCCCAACTGCTTCATCAGTTTGGTAGGCGCATTGCGTATGTGCAGCGGCACCGGCAGGTCGCCCGTCTGGCGCACCACCTGCTGGGCATTCGCCAACGCCATATAAGTGCTGTTGCTCTTCACCGACGAAGCGAGATAAACAGCACACTGCGACAACGTGATTCTACATTCGGGATAGCCTATCTTCGTCACCGCCTCAAAGCAGGCATTCGCCAATAGCAGCGCATTGGGGTTGCTGTTACCTATATCCTCGCTGGCGAATATCAGCATTCTACGGGCTATAAACACAGGGTCTTCGCCTCCCTCAATCATCCTCGCCAGCCAATACACCGCCGCATTAGGGTCGCTGCCGCGCATCGACTTGATAAAGGCACTGATAATGTCGTAGTGCATCTCGCCCTGCTTGTCATAATAGGCCAGATTCTGCTGTATCACACGCGCGGTACAGGCATTGTCAATCATCACATCGCCTTCCCCACTGTTGTTCACCACCAGCTCTATTGCGTTAAGCAGCTTGCGCGCATCTCCGCCCGAGATACGGAACAAAGCCTCCGTCTCCTTCACCTCCACCTTTCGTCCCTGTGAAGCATAATGTTCCACCGCCGTGTCCACCAGCTGTTGCAACTCCTCCGTGCCAAACTCCTTAAGCACATACACCTGACAGCGCGACAGCAACGCCGAAATCACCTCGAACGAGGGATTCTCAGTCGTCGCACCTATCAGTGTCACTATACCGCGTTCCACAGCACCCAGCAGCGAATCCTGCTGGCTTTTCGAGAAACGGTGTATCTCATCGATAAACAATATCGACCCCTCCTCCGCCTTAGCCTTATCTATCACCTCGCGCACCTCCTTCACTCCGCTGCTGATGGCACTGAGCGTATAAAAAGGACGTTGCAACGTGTGGCTGATAATGGCGGCAAGCGTGGTCTTGCCAATACCGGGAGGCCCCCATAATATCATCGAGGGGATACGACCGCTGTCAATCAACGCCCTCAGCGGTGCGCCCTTGCCCACTAAGTGCTGCTGCCCGATATAGCCATCCAGCGTCGTCGGCCTAAGTATCTCTGCTAGAGGAACCATTTGAATTGAGAATTGAAAATTGAAAACTAAGAGAATGTGTAAATGTATTAACGTGTTAATGTGTTAGTCGCTGACGCATCAAAGATTAACGAATTAACGAATTCGACGTGTTAGTCGCTGACGCATTAAATATTAACGAATTAACACATTAATGAATTAACGGATTCGAAAGCTCCATTCTCAAATTATCAGCATTGCGTCGCCGTAGGTTGAGAACTTATACTTCTCCTTGATGGCGGTTTCGTAGGCGCTGTGCATAAACTCAGAGCCACCAAAGGCGCACGCCATGATAAACTGCGACGACTTGGGGTGCTGGAAGTTTGTCACCATCATGTCGGCAATCGAGAACTTGTAGGGAGGATAGATAAACTTGTTGGTCCACCCGTCATACGGGCTAATCTTGCCGAAGATAGTCACCGCACTCTCAATGGCGCGCATTGTGGTCGTTCCCACCGCACACACCTTGTTGCCCCGCTGCTTGGCATCCATCACTGCGTCGCACGTCTGCTGCGAGATATGCATCTCCTCGGCATCCATGCGGTGCTTCGACAGGTCTTCCACCTCTATGCCCTTAAAATTGCCCATGCCGCAGTGCAGCGTCAGTTCCTCCCAGATAATATCGTTAATCTCGAAACGTTTCAGCAACTCTCTACTAAAATGCAGACCCGCTATGGGTGCCGCCACCGCGCCCTCGTTCTTGGCATATATCGTCTGGTAGCGTTCCGCGTCCCAGTTCTCGATATTGCGCAACGCCTGCAGTTCGTCGGGCAGAGGCGTATGGCCGAGACTGCGGATGTGCTTCACAAACTCCTCGTGCGTGCCGTCGTAGAGGAAACGCACCGTGCGCCCTCTCGACGTAGTGTTGTCTATCACCTCCGCCACCAACGACTCGTTAGGGCCGAAATAGAGCTTGTTGCCGATGCGAATTTTACGCGCAGGGTCCACAATCACATCCCACAGGCGCATCTCGCGGTTCAACTCGCGCTGCAAGAACACCGTTATCCGTGCGCCGGTCTTCTCCTTTTCGCCGTAGAGCAGAGCGGGAAACACCTTGGTGTTGTTTGCCACCACCACGTCGCCAGCGTGCAGATACTCGATAATGTCCTTAAACAATCGGTGCTCTATCGTCCTTGTGTCGCGGTGCAGCACCATCAGGCGGCATTCGTCGCGCTGTTTCGACGGTTTCTCAGCTATCAGCTCGCTCGGCAGATTAAAATTATAATACGACAGTTTCATAAACAACCATTATTAAAAAAACGTGCAAAGATACGAAATTTTGAAGCCGTTGTCAAGTTTTTTAACTTTTCAACCCCTATAAACAAACCTATATCCCTACTACAATGACAGATAAAAAAAAGAAACTTTTTAACAAAACACCCACTTTTTTGAAGTAAGAACTAAGAACTAAGAACTAAGAAGTTGATTTCTTGAATGTGTTAACGTGTTAATGTGTTAATGAGTTAGTCCTTGGCGCATCAAAGATTTACGAATTTACATATTAACGAATTTACGAATTCAAATTTTTACTTTTTAATTTGTTACATTTTTAATTTTAAAAGTTATACTTCACCAACACGCACACGCGGTGGTTAGACACTTGATGCAGGTGGTCGTTGAGAAGAATGCTCCCGTCAGATGCCAAGTCGCCAAAGGTGCAAGCTGTCCACTCATACTCCAGCCCCACATTGAATTGGGGCAGATTATAACTAATCGACGGAGCTATGCGGTACACACTGTTGAGGTGGGTAAAGATATTGCCTCCTTTCATATATATGTGAAAGTCGCCCTCACCAAAGTCGTGCAAATCCTCATTAGCACCCAGATTCTTCATATACCCAAGGAAGAGGTTAGCACGAACCCGTTTTCCGTATGCTATGTTCAAGTATGAGATAGAGGCATTGATCGGTGCATACCTATACGAACCATCCGGTTCGACACCTGCTATGCCATAGCCCACCAACTGGTTGAGGTGGCTGGTATTCTGTGCCAACAGAGTACGGAATTTTACCGCCCAGCTGCCATCAACATACTGCGCATAGAGTGTGGGGGTGAGCGAGGCAACGGTTTCATCAACCCTTCTTGCAACACCCTCTACCACAGCATGTGTTCGGGGACGCAACAATTGGGCATCCACCCCCAACTGGGTGTACCATCCTCCCTGCCTGAAATTGAATCCCAAGAAGGCCTCGGGCCATAGGGCATGACGGGCAAAGTCGAGGCTTGCCACACTGGTCAGGCTGGTGGCGCTCTCTGGTCCATTGTTCATATATTGCAGCTGCCAAAGCAATGCAGCACTACAGCCCAGCGCTCCCCAATACCGTGTGGCGCGTATCTGAGGCGTGCGGCTGTGGGGACGGAAAGGAGCGCCTGCGGCCATGCCCAACACCTCGGGCATGATGTCGCCACTAAGCGGATGCCAATCCTGACCCATTAAGAGTTCTCGACCCTCCTTTTGCAATTTGACATACGCCAATCGCAGACGCAGCACGGTGTTGTTGGTACCAAAGCCGCCAAAGTCGCCCTCCAGCTTACCGCTTGTCTCCCAACCCAACACCATAGGGCCAGTGATAGCCACGCCAATACGCGAAGTAAGTGCCTGCATCTGCATGGCTGCCACATCGTTCAAGTCAACGCCGTCAACCCTATCCACATCATACGGCAACATATTGTACTCGCCACCCACCACGGTATAAGTCTTGCGGCTGTCGAACGTCAGATAATTGCGCACAAAGCCGTACACCTTTATTGAGCTCTTGGTCGAAGGCTTAACTGCAACAGTATCTTGTGCCTTAGCGAAAGGCAGCGACACCATAAGTGCCGCTGCCATAATCAATACCTTTCTCATGCCATTAAAACTAACAGTTGTGCCGTAAAAATACGGAGAAACATCGTCAGCGGGTACACCGTAGCATATCCCATGTTGGGCAGCTTGCAGCCTTCGGGAGCCACATTGTTGGCGAACGCCAACGTTGGCGGGTCGGTGTGCGATCCACCGATAAAGCCTGCCAGCGTGTACCAATTCATTTTCAGCACCCATCGACCGAAGCCAGCCACCAGCAGCGGCGGCACCATTGTGATAATCACACCATACACCACCCACATGTAATGCACCTGCACGGTCTCTACAAACTTCTCGCCTGCTCCCAAGCCCACACCTGCTAGGAAGAGGGCAATACCCACTTCGCGCAGCATGTGCACACCTTGACCTTCGGTGAAGTCGGTACCATACCAACCTTTCTTCACACCCAGCCATCCGGCTATCAGTGCCACCACAAGCGGACCGCCGGCAAGACCCAGTTTCACCGGAGCCTTCATGCCCACAGGGATAGGTATCGAGCCCAGCAGCACACCCAACGCTATTATCACAAAGATGGGAATCAGCAGCACACCGCCTTTTTTAGCACTACTGCTCTTAGCAGACGTAGCACTTGCGGCAGTCTCCACTGTGGTCGGCTCTGAGGCAAGGTCCTTCGGCCTAATCAGCAGGCAGGTCACTATCATACCCACCACAGCCAAAGGATAGGCCACAGCGTAGCCCGCTGCCAGCCGCTCGGAAGCGCCCTCCATACCCAAGTCACCTACCGCCTGCTGGGCAGCCGAAAGACCCGGTGTATTGGTAATAGCACCCGTGTACACGCCAGCCATATCGGTCAAATCCTGACTTGCCAACTTGGCTATCAGCACAGTGATGCCCACTCCGAGAGCCACATTCACCAAAGCCATCAAGTTCATCGTCAGACCGCCCTTCTTAAACGAGGCGAAAAAGCCGGGACCTACCTGCAAACCCACGGCGGTAACAAAGAGAATCAGACCGAACTCCTTAATCACATGAAGCATATCGTGATTACAGGCAATGCCGCAAGCGCTCAGACCGATGCCCACAAACAGCACCCAAGTGATGCCCAGCGAAATGCCTTTAACCTTCAACTTGCCCAGCAGAAGTCCGGCAAAAATTGAGATAGAGAGCATCAACACCGTTGTGCCCACACCCCCACTAGTAAGTAAATTAGTAAACCACATAGTATTTAACTAAAAAGTAAAAACTAAAAGGCTATCGCACCCCTTAGTATTAAGTATCTCATCGAACTAAAAAGTAAAAACTAAAAACTAAAACAGGCACTGCCCTTTTTAGTTTTTAGTTTTTACCTTTTACCTTACTCAGTCGCCCAGTGTGGCCACCATAACGGCCTTGATGGTGTGCATACGGTTCTCAGCCTCGTCGAATACGATGCTGTTCTCGCTCTCAAACACCTCTTCGGTCACCTCGATGCCGTCCAAGCCAAACTGCTTGTTCACATCGCGACCCACCTGAGTCTCCAAGTTGTGGTAAGCGGGCAGGCAGTGCATGAATTTGCACTTGGGGTTGCCTGTGTTCTTCATCATCTGGGCATTCACCTGGAAGGGCATCAGCATGTCGATACGCTCTTTCCACACCTCGGCGGGCTCACCCATGGAGACCCACACGTCGGTATAGATAAAGTCGCAACCCTTCACACCCTTCACGGGGTCGTCGGTGACGGTCACCTTGGCGCCAGTCTCCTTAGCAATCTCCTTGCACTTCTTCACCAGCCAAGCTTCGGGCTGCAGTTTCTTGGGAGCGATGATGCGCACATCCATGCCCATCTTGGCACCACCCACCATCAGGCTGTTACCCATGTTGAAGCGGGCGTCGCCCACGTAGGCAAAAGTCACCTGATCGAGGGGTTTGCCTGCATGCTCCTGCATGGTGAGGAAGTCAGCAAGAATCTGAGTGGGGTGGCTCTCGTTGGTCAGGCCGTTCCACACGGGCACGCCAGCGTATTTGGCCAGCTCCTCAACAGTCTCCTGCTTGAAGCCACGATACTCGATGCCGTCGAACATGCGACCCAGCACGCGGGCGGTGTCTTTCATGCTCTCTTTCACACCAATCTGGCTACCGGTGGGGCCCAAATAGGTGACGTGTGCGCCCTGGTCCTTGGCACCCACCTCAAAAGCACAGCGGGTACGGGTGGAGGTCTTCTCGAATATCAGGGCTATGTTCTTGCCTTTCAGGGTGGGCTGCTCGGTGCCGGTATACTTAGCACGCTTCAGGTCGCGAGCCAGGTCGAGCAGATAGTTGAGTTCCTTGGGACTGAAGTCTAAAATCTTCAGAAAATTGCGGTTTCTTAAATTGTAAGCCATTGTTAATATGTTTTATAAAGATATTATTTGTTTCGTTGCATGACAAAATAGAGCCACGAGCCCATGCAGACCAGCAAGGACAGTACGCCAACATAGAGCATCGTTTTACCACCCGGCCAATGCTGCAATACGAACAGGAGACCTATCAATGCCACCGCAAGGCTATAGCCCGTGAGTTTCATGGCAAATTTCCATATATTGAGCAGATGCGGCGAATCAGTGTCCAAGCCTTTGATTGGGGTGGGGAATATTTTGTCCAAAAGAAATGCCACTATAGCCAGTGTGCCAAAGCCTACCGTGAGCAGTGCATCGTTGTAATGTACTCCAGCCAGCTTCAGCACCAAAGCAACCAGCAGCAGGACTCCACCCATGATGGCCACCTGCTTCATGAAGGGTCTGAACTTTGGTGAGTCTGTGATATTATTCATGATTGTTTAACTGTTATAGTAGCATTCAGAAAATTCAGAATTATTACCGCACTATGCGGGTGCCGCAGTTGGGGTTATCAAGCTGGCCGGCCTCGGTGATGATGCATTCCTTGCCGCCGTTCTCCACAAACATGATGGCGGCGCGAATCTTCGGAGCCATACTGCCTTCGGCAAAGTGGCCTTCTTCAAGCAGTTTCTTAGCCTCAGCTACTGTGATGGTGTCCAGTGCCTGCTCGTTCTCCTTGCGGAAGTTGATATACACCTTGGGCACATCGGTGAGGATATAGAACTCGTCGGCACCAATTTGCACAGCACACAGGGCACTGGCCAAATCCTTGTCGATAACGGCCTCGATACCCTTCACATAATCGCTCTCTTCCACCACAGGGATGCCGCCACCGCCCACGGTGACCACAATGTGGCCAGCCTTAGCCAGTTTTTCCACAATCTTGATGTTGTTGATGCGCGTAGGCTTGGGCGATGCCACCACTTTGCGCCAGCCGCGACCCTTGGGGTCTTCCTTATACACGGCACCGGTGGTCTTCATCAGCTCCTCGGCCTGCTCCTTGGTGTAGTAAGGCCCCACGGGCTTGGTGGGATTCTGGAACATGGGGTCGAATCTATTCACCGCCACCTGAGTCACAAGCGTCACCACATCGCGCTGAATATCATGACGAGCCATCACGTTGCGCAAGCCCATCTCGATAAGGTAGGCAATCGAACCCTGGGTCTCAGCCACACAGAAATCCATAGGCATAGCCTCGATACCGGCGCGCTTGCCCTCCTCGTGCTGCAACATCACGTTGCCCACCTGCGGACCATTGCCGTGGCCGATGACGATATTGTAGTTCCTCTTCAAAAGGTTATAAAGCGACTCACAAGTCTGCTCCACATTCTCAATTTGTTCTTGATAAGTACCCTTTTGGCCGCTGCGCAACAACGCATTGCCGCCAAAAGCAACCACTGCCAATTTTCTCATATTAGTATTATACTATTGGTTTCTAATTAATTATTAAAGTACATCGCTGCACTAAGAAATTGCAAATATACGAAGTTTGAACGACATATCAAAAAAAACTTTTACCATCATCGGTATTTCTCAAAAAGATACAGCCTCTTTCGCAACAGCCCAATTAAGCTTGCGCAGCCTTAACCTAATAGTTCCCCCACTTATCCTATCGTTATACCTTAGTTATACTTTAGTTATACCTTAGTTATACTATTATATATAGAATAACTAAGGTATAACTAAAGTATAACTAAGGTATAACGATAGGATAAGTAATGGATTCATTGAAAGTGAAAATGGGGAAAAAGAAACCAGCGACACGATATCACTCTTGTCGCTGGCCGCATTATTTTAATCATTAATTATCAATTCACAACGACTGTCACCAAGTCGCAGAGATAGGTTTGGGCGAGGGTTTGCAACTGTTCGGGGGTGACGGTGGCGATGGCGTCGAGGAGGTTGGTGGTGAGCTGTTCGCCCACATGGGTTGCCACCATCTGGCGGTAGCGCTCGGAGAGGTCAAACACGCCGTCGATGCTTCGGATGAAGTCGCCCATCATGTAGTTGCGCACTCGCTCAAGCTCTTCCTCGGATATGGGTTGCTGTTGCAGACGGTTTATTTCGTTCATCACCTCGTCGACTGCCGCCTGTGTGACCTCCGCCGCCACATCGGCAGTGATGTAGAACACTATGCTGCCCCGATGAATCTGGGTGACGCTGTAGATGCCGTAGGTGTAGCCTTTGTCCTCGCGAATATTGCTCATCAGGCGCGAGCCAAAATAGCCACCCAACACTGTGTTGAGCACCATGAATCGAGCATAGTCAGGAGAGTCCCACGGCATCGGCAGAATACGGCCTATGCGGATAGTAGACTGGACAGCGTTGGGAATGCCTGCCGGCGAGTCGCCGGGGACATTTTTTTTGATTGCTTGATTGCCCGAGTGGGGCGGCGGCAGAGGGGGCTCTTCGGGAGTACTTGATTGTGTGAATGTCTGATTATGTGAGTGGGAGTGCGATGGTGCAAGATAGCGGTCGGTGAGAGAAAGTAGGTGGTCGTCAACCATACCGCTCAGCACTATGCGGGCAATGGCAAGACAATAGTGACGGTGGATAAAGTCGGTGACGGCATCGGGCGTGAGGACATCAACATCGTCGGGCATGGCATAGGTTCCAAGTGGATGGTCGATACCGTATAGTAGCTCATAGAAACGGTTGCGTGCCACGTATGATGTTTTCTGAAAGCCTGTTGCCAATTGTTGGCGGCGGTTGGCGACGTAGGCATCGAACATGGGCTGGGTGACAAGGGTCTGGTCGAACATTTCACTCACCAGCGGCAACAGCTCGTCGGCATAGCGACGCAGGAAATAGAATGTGACGACGGCAGTGCAGACATCGATAGTCTTTTCGACCACTATGCCCCTGAAGTCGAGGAACTCCGCCACTTGAAAGGCATCGCTCTTTGCCGTCGCCTCGCCGAAAAGACGGTTAGCGGCATGCGACAGACATTTGCACTGCTGGTAGCGGCTGCCCGCCTCCAAGGTGATGTCGAGTTTGACCAGCGGAAGGGCTTGGTTGGGGAAATACTGCAACATATTGCCGTTGGGCAAAGTGTGTGTTTGCGGAACAAGGGGTATGAGCGATGGTGGCTGAAGCATGGAGAATGAAGAATTGAGAATCGAGAATTTTCAACCTTCGATTTTAAAAGGTTGCACTAATTTTGACATTTATTTGGCGGGCGGTGAGGTAGTTGGGTACACGGTAGTAGTGGTTGGTGTAGTCGGCGACCCAAAGATAGGAAACTACGTTGCGATAGTTGAAGAGGTTGAACACTTCGACACCCACGGAGAGGTCGTCGAAGAGGCGTCCGAGCCTTGACTCGCGTACACGTTGGAGACGGGTGAGCTGTATGGTGTTGCCCCAATCCACACGGAAGTAGGGCGGTAGGCGATACTCTACATCGCGGTTGGTCTGGTAGGGATGGGTGACGGGAGTGCCCGTTCCGTAGAGCAGGCTGAGGCTCATGCGCCAGCAGGGTATCTCAGGCATGTAGTCCTGTAGGAATATCTTGAAACTGAAACGCTGGTCGGTGGGACGCGAAAGCCATCCCAAATTGTCGCCGAGGATGTCCTCCTGGGTCTTCATATATGAGATGCTTGCCCACGACTGCAGCCCAGGCGCGAAGTCGCCATTGATGCGCAGGCTGGCACCAGCGGCATAGCCCACCGCCTGAAGGTCGGGGTTGTAGCGGATGCGAAGGTTGTCGATGGTGTATGGCACCAAATTGGTGATGTATTTGTAGTAGAGGTCGGCTGTGAGGCGGAAGGGTTTGTTCCAGATGTGGAGGTTCCAGTCGGCTGTGGCGGTAGCTTGGTAGGAGCACTGCGCCGGCAGGTCGGCTCGGAGCGAGCCGTCAGCCCGTCGCAACTCGCGATACATATAGGGCTGCTGATATACCCCTGCCGTGAGCTTGTAGAGTATGTCGGCACCCCGATGGGGTTTGTAGCTTGCCGTAAGACGAGGTGAGAGGATAAATTGAGAATTGTGGGGGCTTACACGGGGGTAAGCCCTTACGAATTGAGATTCTTGCAGGTTGGAGGTGATGTAATATTGTCCGCGCACGCCAGCCGACAGCTTGATTTGATCGTCGTGGCGTGTGTAGAGGCTCACTTCGCGTTGCAGGTATGCCATACCCCGAAGGTTGGCAATGCGGTTGTCGACGTTGTAGTAGCGCTGCAACACGGGGTTATACGCCACCGTGTCGTCCACGCCCAGAGTATGGTGGTCAGTCGGGAAGCTATAGCCCGCGCTGTCCACCCACTTCCATTCGCGCATGCGGTCGTTCACCGTCTCCAGCTGCGCTTTCACGCCGAAATCCCAGCTGCCCAGCAGGGCATACTTCACCACTTTCAGCTCGGTGCTGTAGATGCCTAGGTGGAGACGGTTGCGAGCATGTTCGAGGAAGGTGCCTACGCCGCGGTCGAAATGGTTGGTGTCGCCCGCCTGCTCGCCCACGCCTACCTGATAGAGCATGTATTGGTCTTGGATGTCGTAGAGCTCCTGCTCGCTGCTGCGCTGTGCCGATGTGGTCCATCGCAGTTGCAGGTCGTCGTTGGGGTGGTAGTCGAGCATCAGCGAACCCAGCAGAGTGTTGTACTGGTCCACTTCCAAGCCGTCGAAATAAACCTTCAGCTCGTACCACTCGGTGAAGGCTCCAAACGAGGTGGTGGCGGTAAAGGGGAGGAGGCTGTAGCGGTTGCGCGTGGCGATGGCGAGCAGCGAGATGTCGAGGCTGTCGTTCACCCTGTAGCCCAGCAACGCCTGTAGGTCGGTGTAGCTGCTGGTGTACTGGCCTTCGGTGTCGAGGCTGCGAAAGAGGTAGCGGTTGCTATGCTGGCGCAGCCCTACGCTATAGGCCAGCCTGTCGCCCACACGGCCTTGTGCCGACGCGCTGCCACCCAGCAGCGACAGCGAGACACCTATCTTACGCTCCAAAGGTCGGCTGTAGGCGATGTCGAGCACCGAGGACATGCGGTCGCCGTAGGTGGCATCGAATCCTCCGGGGGAGAAAAGCACGTGGTCCACCATATCGGGGTTGATGATGCTCAGCCCCTCCTGCTGGCCGCTGCGTATGAGCTGCGGACGGTATACCTCTACACCGTTGATGTATACTAGGTTCTCGTCGAACGAGCCGCCACGCACCGAATACTGCGAAGAGAGCTCGTTGTTGGAGCTCACGTCGGGCAGGGTTTTCAGCAGTGCCTCCACGCCCGAGGTAGGCCCCACGGTGTTCTCGATGCGGTGTATGTTGAGCTGGGTGAATGCCGATGAGCGGATGCGCTCGTCGGTGACTTCCACCACGTCCAACTGTGTCGCCGAACGGCGCAGCTGGATGTCGAGCGTGCGCACCTCGTCCTTCGCCAGCAACAGCCGCACCTCTTGCGGCTCGTAGCCCGTGCAGGAGATGCGCACGGTGATGCTGTCCGTCTCGTGCACCGCAAAACGATAGTAGCCCCTGCCGTCGGTGCTGCCTCCGTAGGGAGATGTCGCACTGACCACCCCCACATTGGCAAACTCCACCGGCTTGGCCTCTGAGGTGACGCGACCCCGCAGCTCTTGCGCCCGCAAAGGTGCAAAGAAAGCCGACAACAGCAGCACCAAAATAATAAAGATACGTTGATGTGTTGATACGATGATATGTTGTGCGGCAGCCAATTTCAATTTTCAGTTTTCAATTTTCAACTTAACAAAAATGACCTGTTCTTTAAAAAAAATGTAGCCTAGTAACGATATATTTGAAAAAAAATTGTACTTTTGCAAAATATTTCAGACTTTTATTTTTAAACTTTCAACTATTAATTTTTATATTTTAATTTTTAATTTTAAATGAGATACCGACTGATTATCCTTGCGCTGATGATGACGGGCATAGTCTGTCAGGCGCAAAACCAGATTGACAAACAGGGTCGCAAACAGGGCCACTGGGTGAAAACCGACAAACAGGGTGCCAAACTATATGAGGGCGACTTTGTGGACGACCTTGAGACCGGCACCTTCACCTATTATTTCCCCGACGGCACCGTCCGCATCACCAACACCTACACAGTGCCCGGCAAGGTGTGCCGACACAAGGTGTACAACAACCGAGGGCAACTGCTGGCAGAAGGCAACTTCAACCAGAAGAACCGCGACGGCTTGTGGACTTTCTACGACACAGGTGGACGCCGTCTGAAGCTCACCACCTACAAAATGGGCGTGCGCCACGGTCTGCAGGTTACCTTCACCTCCAATGGTGACACCGCCGAAGTATGCAACTGGGACGACAACCACCGCCACGGTCGCTGGTGGAAGCGCATCGGCAAGCAGGGATACATCACCGCCACCTTTGTGCATGGCGGCATAGAAGGCAGGCTGGTGGAATATAACGACGGCCAGCAGCTGGTGCGCGAAGGCCATTACACCGCCGGCGAACGCAACGGCAGTTGGAAATACTACGACCAGGCGCAGCTGGTGGTGGACGAATCGTGGAAGATGGGCAGCCTCATCGACCGCCGTGTGCGCCTGCTGCTGCCCGAAGAGCGCTTTGTCTCCATCTACAACATCGCCTACATGGCACCCCAAGGCAAAAGCAAGACCATCGTGTACCTTCTCGACGGCACCAAACTGGTGCACCATGAAGGCTCCGACGTGCTCTACGCCCGCGTGGGCAACGACCGCTTCACCCTCGCCAACCGCGAGGCTCGCATCATGGTGGCAACCGACCTCGTGGTGGGTACCACACGCGATAGAGAGGGACGCGAAATACTCAGTCTCGACCCCGCACCCGACTTCAACGTCTACCCCGACGACGACTGTTTGCGTATGCTCCACAGCCTCCAACTGAACCGCCAGACCATCGAGGACGGCGGCCTCTTCGACTTCGACCGTTAATCGCCATGACCCTTGCCACCCATACGCTGGGATGTAAGCTCAACTTTGCCGAAACCAGCCACCTGCAACGCCAAATGCAGCAACGTGGTTTCGACATCGTGAGCCACCACGAGCGCGCCGACATCTACGTCATCAACACCTGCACTGTCACCTCTGTCGCTGCCAAGAAGTGCCGTAACGCCATCCGTCAGGCCACAGCACTCAACCCCCATGCCATCATCGCCGTGATAGGCTGCCTGGCACAGACCGACGCCGAGCAGATTGCCCGCATTCCGGGGGTCGACATTATTCTAGGCAACGACCAGAAGCACCGCCTGCCCGACATTTTGAGAATTGAGAATGGGGAATTGAGAATTGAGAATTATCCGATGGCGGAGAAAATTGAGAATCGAGAATGGAGAATCGAGAATGGAGAATTGGCTGCCGCCCCCGTCCCCTCTTTAGAGGGGTGGTCGAAAGCCGGGGTATGTTCATTCTCAACATTGCGAAAAGCGAGCGAAGAGGGCAAATCCCAAGATTTGCACTATTCCGAGCCCAAGCAATGTCTCGAAGAAATACTCAATTCTCAATTCAAAACCAATTCTCAATTTCCATTTCATCCCGCCTATTCGGGCGACGACCGCACACGCACCTTCTTCAAGATTCAGGACGGCTGCGACTATTTCTGCACCTACTGCGCCATACCCTTTGCGCGGGGGCGCAGCCGCAGTGCCACCATTGCCGACACTATGGCTATGGCACGCCAAATTGCCGCCACCAGCACCCGCGAAGTGGTGCTGACAGGTGTCAACACCGGCACCTTCGGACAGCACAACGGCGAAACCCTCCTCCAACTCCTCCAGCAGCTCGACCAAATCCCCCAAATACTGCGCTACCGCATCTCCAGCATCGAACCCAACCTCATCACCCACTCCATCATCGACTTCATAGCCTCCTCGCGTGCCTTTCTGCCCCACTTCCACATACCCCTTCAGGCAGGTTCCGACAAAGTGCTGCGACTCATGCACCGCCGCTACGACACCGCCCTCTATGCCGCCCGACTGGCTCACATCAAGGAGGTGATGCCCCACGCCTGCATTGCTGCCGACGTCATCACCGGCTTCAACGGCGAGGACGACGACACCTTCGCTGCCAGCCAAGCCTACATCGACAGCCTGCCCATCAGCTATCTGCACGTCTTCCCCTACTCCGACCGTCCCGGCACCGCCGCACTGTCGCTGCCCGAGCGGGTGCCCATCCCCGTTCGCAAAGCCCGCAGCATCGAGCTGCACCGCCTCTCCGACCGCAAGCGCCACGCTTTCATCCAGAGCCAGACGGGTACCGTGCGCAACGTACTATGGGAACACAGCCCCCACCCCACCCCCGACGGCACCACAATGCAAGGATGGACCGACAACTACATACGCCTACAACGCCCCTACGACCCAGCCCTCGCCGGCACCGTCACCCCCTACCCAATCGAGAAATCAACAATTGTTGATAACTTTTCATACGACGATTGAATAATAAAAAGTATTTTTGTCTTTTCCATTCAACGCGACAGCATTCCCCCAAAAAGCTAAAAAACAACATACAATATATTTTAATTCTTAATTCATAATTTTCAATTTTCATGAGCGGTCTATTTGGAGTCATCACCGAGCAGCCCTGTGCCACCGACCTATTTTATGGCACCGACTACCACTCCCACCTCGGTACCCGCCGTGCCGGACTTAGCACCATCGACAACGGCGTCATGCACCTCAACATCCACAACATCGAGAACACACAGTTCAAGACCAAATTCTCATCCGACATCCACGAGATGCTAGGACACAAAGGCATCGGCGTCATCTCCGACACCGACGCCCAACCCATCGTGTGCAACTCTCACCTGGGTCGTTTTGCCGTGTGCACTGTGTCGCGCATCAACAACATCGACGAACTGGAACAACTCTGCCTCAGCAAAAACCAGCAGTTCACCGAGCTCAGCATGGGTCGCACCAACCCCACCGAACTTATCGCCCTGCTCGTCACCCAAGGCAAAGACTTCGCCGACGGCATCCGCAACGTATACAACCATGTGCGAGGCAGCGTCTCCTTCCTCATACTCACCACCGACGGCATCATTGCCGCCCGCGACCGCTATGGCCGCACCCCCCTCACCATCGGCCGCCGCAACAACGACTATGCCGTCGCCTCCGAGAGCCACAGCTACGTCAACCTAGGCTTCACCACCCAATACCATGTTCAAGCTGGCGAAGCCGTCCTCATCACTCCCAGCGGCATCCAGCAGCTCATCCCGCCCAGCGACAAGATGCAGATATGCTCATTCCTGTGGATATACTATGGTTTCCCCTGCGTAGAATACGAAGACATCAACGCCGAAGAAGTCCGCTACCGTCTGGGTGAGGCTATGGGCAAGAACGACGACGTCGATGCCGACTACGTGTCGGGCATCCCCGACTCGGGTGTCGGCATGGCACTAGGCTATGCCGTGGGTCGTGGCATTCCCTACAAACGCGGCATCCTCAAATACACCCCCACATGGGCACGCAGCTTCATGCCCGTCAACCAAGAGGCGCGCAACCTCGTGGCTAAGATGAAGCTCATCCCCTCCCGCAAAGTGCTAGAAGGCAAAGAGGTGGTATTCTGCGACGACAGCATCGTCCGTGGCACACAGCTGCGCGACCAAACCCGCATGCTCTATGCCAACGGAGTCAAACGCATCCACATCCGCATCAGCTGCCCCCCACTGCTCTACGGCTGCAACTACCTCAACTTCTCCACCTCCAAGACCGATCGCGAACTCATCACCCGACGTGTCATCGAGCAACTCGAAGGAGGCGAAATCCGCAACCTCGAAGCCTACCGCGACGAAACCTCCAAACAATACGCCACCATGGTCGAAACCATCCGTAAAACTATTGGTGTCGACACCCTCAAGTTCAACTCCCTCGACACCCTCTGCCAGGCCGTCGGCCTGCCCAAGTGCCAACTATGCACCCACTGCTTCGACGGCAGCTCCTTCGGAGAATAAAACTGAATAATTGCTTGAATGCGTTAACGTTTTAAAGGTTTAAGAGTTTTAAAGGTTATAAAGGTAAGATCACCCTTTTTTACTTTTCAACCTTCATTTTAAAAATTAAAATTTGGCGCGAACTTTTTAAACTCAAAAACTCTTCAACCTTTATAACCTTAAATTGTCAAACCATCAAGCAATCATTAACACAATACAATGAAAAAATTCATTTTACTTTTTAGCTTCTACTTTATAGTCTCTCTGGCCATGGTGGGCGTACATGCACAGACCCCCGTCCCCGTGTCCGTCAAAGAACTCGCACCAAACTTTGGCATACGCCCCAACTTCCTCGACGACACCATCCACCTACTCCGCTACCTCGACACCCTCGGTGGCAGCAACCCCGCGCTCACCGACACCTGCGTCACCATCAACGCCAAACTGATGGCGATGGAAAACGTACTCCTCTACGAATACCGCCACCAAGACGACACCGTATGGATCGACGCCACACACTATCTCGACGACTACCCCCAATACATCATCAAAATTAAAGAGCTCTCCGCTACTGTGCTCAGCCGCGCCCACGACTACATCCAGCGCGAGCACATCCGCCAAGATGCCATCCAGCAAACCTCACTCAACCTGCTCAAGGATACCATCCAACGCAACCACCGCACCATCATCAACGCCTGCGAAGGCATCGGCATCAACGACAAAGCCCGTAAAAAAGAACTCAAAGACCTCTACTACGCCTACCTCTCCGTCTACAACCGCTACGACTTCTCCAACCGCCGCGCCGACAGCTCCTACATCGCCAGCCTCTCCCGCTTCTCGCAATTTCAGCATCACGTCATCGACAACCTATTGAGCAACAACAACTACACCGCCCGCATCAACAACTTCACCAATACCCTCAAGATGCGCTGCGGACACACCCACACCGACGTCCTCCGCTCCTACCAGCGCGTATTCCGCCAAGCAACCCCGCCACCCACCTTCGCCACCCTGCGCGAATACTACGCCTACACCCAGTCGCTGCAAGACATCATCGACATCCAAAACAGCTACCTCACCGTCATCGACCTCCGCGAACAAATCACCGCCACCAACAAACGCATCGCCAGCCTCTACTCCTCCACTTACCGCGATGCCGCCAAGACCTACCAAGAAGTCGCCTCCACCCTCAACACCACCCCAGCCTTCAACTCCAAACTCGACGCCGAGATATTCATCGACGAGCTCAACGAATTCATCCAAGTACAGGAATGCTATCTGCACGACTACGACCGCCTCCGCACCATCCAGCAGCATGGCGACAGCATCACCCGCAGCGCCTCAGCCAAATACTCCGACATAGCCAAAGCCTACAAGCAAATACGAGAAGCCAACCCCATAGCCCCCAAATACCGCACCCTCGACGATGCCGCCCGTTTCCGCGATGAGATGGACTACTTCCAATCCATCCAACGCCAATACGACACCATACTCCAACTTCGCCAACTCATCACAGCCACTCAGGACACCATCTCCCGCGGCTGGATGTCGCACCTCACCGTATACAACGGCTATCAAAACATCCGCAAACACTACGTCCTCACCCCCACCTTCATCGACCGCACCGGTGGCAGCCAATTCATCCAACAACTCAACGACTACTACGACATGCAGCTCAGCTGCCTGCGTGCCATACAGCTCTACGACCGCTACCGCCTGCTCGACTCCCAGCTCCAACCCGACCTACAAGCCTTCCGCAACCTCCGCAAAGCATATAGCCGACTCGATGCCACCTACCTCAACATCAAAGCCATCAACCACCTCTCCGAACTCTACCTCTACATCCGCCAACTCGAAGCCGTCATCACCGTTCAGGAACACTTTGCCGAACTTCTCAAAGGCACCGAAGCCCACGTTATAGACAACCGCCTTCGCAACATCCGCGAAACCGAACAAATTGAAGCCATCCTAGGACTCTGATTGAAGTAAGAAGTAAGAACTAAGAACTAAGAAGTTGGGGCGGAAGCCAATTTTTACTTTTTACTTTTTACTTTTTAATTTTTTATTTTTAATTTTTAATTTTAATCATGACCATAGCAATCATCCTATCGGGCTGCGGCAACCGCGACGGCAGCGAACTGCAAGAAACCCTATCCCTCATGCTCGCCATCGACCGTCGTGGCTGGCAATACCAATGTTTCGCCCCCGACGGCGATTACTCAGTAGTCAGCCACCTCGACGGCAGCGAAAACGGCGAACGTCGCGACATCTTCACCGAGTCGGCCCGCATAGCTCGCGGCAACATACGTCCGTTGGCTGACTATCGACCAAACGACTACGACGCCCTTGCCCTACCCGGTGGCATGGGTGCCGCCCGCAATCTTTCCACCTTTGCATTCCACGGTGCCAACATGACAGTGCGCCCCGATGTCGAAAAAGCAATCCTCGACACCTTCCAACTCCACAAACCAATCATCGCCATGTGCATAGCCCCCATGGTGCTCGCCAAAGTATTGGGTCCCTACGGTGTCAGCCTCACCCTCGGACAACCCTGTCCCCCTGCCGACGTTGCCCGACATCTGGGTGCCAAAGTAGAATACTGCAAACCCACCGAAGTCTGTGCCGACCGCGAACATTGCGTCTACACCACACCCGCCTACATGGTCGCCACACGCATCAGCGAGATTTTCGAAGGTGCCGACAACCTAGTCCGCTGCCTCGAATAATTCCGGATCCTCCGACAAATGGATGGGTACTGAAGTGTGGTGCTCACATAATGAGTTCATTGGCAAACCATTTACGTGTGCTGCGGTCGTTGATGAGACGTCCGCAATAGTGTTGTGTCAGTTTCGAGCATTTGTATGCACAAATGAGTGAAAAGTGTGTTTTTTTAGTCAAATCGAAGCGTTTTTGTGGCTATTTCGAGCAAAAAGTGCGTCACTCGTGCCTCATTTTTTTTAAGGTTTTTCGAAGGTTTATCCCTACAAACGGAGTAAAAACGGCTCCTCAGAGGTATTAAAAAGTGGTAAAAACAAGCGTTTCGGGAGGCGTGCAACGACTATGAAAAGATATGAAAGTGAATATAAATAACAGATATTCAAAATATTAAATGAGCCTTAACTGTCGCGATTGTCATTAATTGTCATTTGTCATTTTGTCATTAAGGATTGTGGGTTGTCATTTAAGCCCATATAAATATATAATTATTTCTTTATTAATATATTAGCTATTTTACCCCCCCCATTTCCGAATTTCTTAATGACAAGATGACAAGATGACAATGGTGACAACAGTATGACCCAATTTGCAATTACCATAGCCGGTTTCTATATTCCTTTTTCTCTCAAAAGTGGCACCCTAATTTTTGTTCTTTTTGGTATAATTTTAGCAGACGGTTGCGTCCACTCTGGGTTCGCTTTGGGTTCGCTCTGCCTTCGCTCTGCCTTCGCTCTGCCTCAACCCCTATGAGTGGAGACAAAGAGTGTTCAAAATGGGATGAAATAGACTACAGCCTCACCTATCCATTTAGCGGATGAATCATAATTCCTCCACACCACTAGGAAGCAAGGCTGATTTGATTATTGATTACATTGTTTAATAGAAGCAAACCCCGATGTATGCCCCTATTACTTTTATTTGTGTTGTTGCAAAAAAAAGACGAAGTAACAAGGTAACAAAGTAACATTTTAGATGCAAGTATTTGAATAGCAAACTCGTGTGTCATTTTAAAATATTACCTGAGGCTGAAAAGAGGTAACATTTCGTGGCGTGAGAGGTGATGTAAGGAGCCGATAGAAACAACACGAAAAGTCCCATAGAAAAAGGGCAAAATGTTACCAAGATGTTACCTGTTTCATAAAATAGGTATTGCAACATATTTAATTATCAGTTGGTAATAATAAAATTGTTAACTTGTTACTTTGTTACCTACAGGATTATGTAACATAGGGCATTGTGCTCAAACACCCATTTCCCGCTCAGATATTACTCGTGTTTTCTCTTTTGACGACCATCAAAAACCCAATTTTGTGATGCTCTCTGAGCAGAAATAGACGAAATCAAAATTGATTTTTTTCAAAATCGGCACCCTCTTTTTGTGCTTTCTGGGTATAATAGAATAGACACTCTGCCTCCACTCTGCCTTCGCTCTGCCTTCGCTCTGGCTTCGCTCCTAAGAGTGGAGGCAGAGTGGACTCAAAACGGAATGAAAAAGCCCCGAGTCATCACTTATCTATTTGTCGGAAGTACCCTGTTTTTCAAATCTCAATTATTTAGCATTGATTGGGGTTGTTGCGGCATTTCTCTATTTCGTCCGCTATCCATTTCTGGTTTATGTCGAAGATTTGGTCGAGGGGACGCGAGAGTTTTTCTATAAGGATGTGGGTGTTGTCTTGGTGATCCATGTTTTCTAGGGCTTGCGACACTAGGTCCCAGTCGTGGGTGGAACAAAGTAGGGGGATGAAGTTGTGCAGCTCGAAGTTGCTGATGAACATGTTGTCGACTCCCTCGGTCTCGATGCGGCTGTGGGCTCGCGCCAAACGTATCTCGCCAACTTCTTCCAGCACATGGAGGTATTTTTCGTATAGGACGTATTCGTTGAGCAGGAACGCCACCTGACGGTCGGAGAGGCGGTTCCATACGGCGGTGGGCAGAGGCTTGGAAACGAAACGCCCCAGCATGAAACTACCCGCACGGAGTCCCGACAGCCCTTGGTCGAGGCACTGCTGCGATACGGTTTGGAAGAAATGCACTTTGCGGGTGTTGCCCAACAGGTTGAAAACTCGCGACTGGTCCTGATGGGAGCCCATCTTGCTCTGCAACACTTGCTGCACGTATTGGTCGGAATGGTAGTTGTACCAATTGTTGACAATGCCTTTGGCAACTTCGGGCTTGTCTTGCAGCTCGAGACGGATGAGACGCGCCAGCTTGTCGAGGTCGTCGATGACGGAGGCTTGCTCGTTGGTGACTATCTCTTGGAAGGTTTCGTAGGCACTCTTCATGTCGTTGAAGAATTGCACCTCGTCGGGGGCCAGCTGGACTGGCTCGCCACGGAGGAACTTGGTGAAGCGGGCTGGCTTGAAGACGGCGTCGCCCTTGAAGATGGTCTGGCGGTGGCTGGAGATGGTGATATGGTCGAGCTCTCGCAATTCTTGTCCTTCGCTGTTGACCAGCACATATTGGCCATCGCGCTGGAGAGCGCGGATGCCGTAGTTGTTGAGGTTGACCAATGCGGGTATGCCATAGCCGCGACAGGCGGTGACGACATGGATGGCGGCGGGGCTGAGGCTGAGGATGGCGTGAACTTCGTTGAGGACTATGGTATCTTCAGGCACAAAGCGTTCCTGACAGAGGCACACCTGACAGCCTTTGGCTGCCATTTCGCGTGCCTTGCTGGCACTGAAGCAGAGCACGGCGGTGATGGCGGTGCGGGGCAGCACGCTGATGCCGCTGCCGAAGTATTGAAGGTTGCGGAGGGAGCGGTCGTCGATGGCGGCGGAGACTATCTGGCGCAGGTGGTAGGGCTTGATGATGTCCATGACGTGCTGTTTTTGGATACGTCCCTGACGCAGAAGGTCGATGGCAGAGATGAGGGCTGCACGCCCTGTGAGTTCGGACATGTTGAGCTGCAAAACAGAGAACATGCTGAGACGGTTTGGACGGGATTCGACAGCAAACTCGATGGTGACGGGCGAGTGGTAGCGTTCCTCGAGCTTGGCGAGCAGGGGGTGGAAGTGGAATACGGCGGGAAACTCGGACTTGATGTCCTCGCGGTTGGTGTAGGAGCGGTCGTCAGAGGTGACGTCGCCGGTCATTATCTCCTCACCAAAGATGTTGCGATAGCTCTCTATCTGGCTACCTTTGCCGGTGCGGCTGTGGCGGCTGTAGAGCACACCTGGGTAAGACTCGTTGTTGCCGATAGTCCACACCATGCGTTGCAAAATGAAAGAGGGGAATGCCTGCCGCCCCTGCATGAAGGTGAGGATGAGGTCTTGGTTGTCTATATAGAAGTCGCGGACATGCTCCAATAGTTTGAGCACCTGATAGAAGGCATCGGTAAGCAGGCGGTCGCCGTCGCCACGGGGGTGATTGCGGATGGCGGCCTCCATGGTGACAATGCGTTGCTGCTGCTCGGTGTCGGTGAGGGCTAGGTCGGACTTCTCGTATTTGTTTTCGATGCCCAGCATCTCGGCAATGGTGTGGAGGGTGGAGAGATAGACGCGGTTGGCCATGGTGGTGGGTGAGTCTTTGCGTGACAAGGCTTGATAGGCGGTGCGGGTGACACCGACGTTGAGCAGGGTGGGCATCAGTCCGGGGATATACTGCGGCATGGCGCAACGGATGGCGAAAACCAGCGGATGTTCGCTATCCCCCAGTTTTTGATTGGTCATCACCTCGAGGTAGTATATGGCTTGGCGTAGCCGCTCTTCGAGGTGTTCGGGGTGTTGGAAGCACTGGGCGGTGAGTATGACGAAGTCGGGCACAGGGTAGCAGTTTTGCGTGAGCTCGAGCAACATGCGACCTTTGTGGCTAATCTCGTCGTCGGTGAAGTGGCGGTCGGTGAGCGGGGTTATCAGCTCGTCGTTGTCGGGAATGGGATGGTCTGCGACATAGCGGATGATGGTTTCGCGGAACTGCTGTCGGGTCTTGGAAAGTGTCTGCAGCTGGTCGGGGGTGGCGGTGCCATCGTGCTCGGCGAGCAGAAGTCGCAGGTAGCTTTCTTTCTCTTCGCCTCGGGCTTTGAGCAGTAGGTACATGTCGTACCAGCGAGGGGGGAACTCGTGTTGTTCGCCTCCCGGGGTGTAGGAGTAGACGACGGTGCCGGGCTTGTTGCCTTCGAGGGTGTTTTCGGCATCGTCGACATCGCGGTTGAATACTTCGGGACCTTGTAGCGCATAACGGCGCACCATGTGGTAGTTGGGGTAACTGGCTCGGAATACTATTTCCATGATTAGAGTTTTGAGTTTAAAGTTTAGAATTAAAAGTTTAGAGTATAGTGTTTAACTTTAGAGGACTTCTATAAATTGAATAATATGGAGTTAAATAGGAAGTTAAATGGGAAGTTAAATAGGACAAATGATTGGTTGTCAACAGTATTGTCCATTTTAACTTCCATTTTTACCTTCTAATTTTGAATTAATAGAACCCACCTTTAATGGGTGCAGCAAAATGATATTAGTATTTACTTTCGTTTAAAGAGTGCAATATGTAGGCGCAGGCGGAGTCGATCAGATTGTCGCGACCGAGGGTTTGCGCCCGTGGGAGGTCGAAGGCAAGGGGTATGTCGGGCGGCACACCGTTTTCGTAGTTGTTGCCGTCGAGAGCAACGGTGCGGGTGACGGGCAGGCGGTAGCGCCAACCGTTGGGCAGGTAGCCCATGGAGGGCAGGCCAAGACCACCGCTGGTGGTGTCGCCCATAAGGTACATGTTGTCGTAGGCCTGCGTGCAGATGGCGAAGACGCTGGTGGCACTGAAGCAGCCACGGTCGACCAGCACTACTACAGGACGGGTGAAGAGAGTGGTGTCGGCAGAGCAGTCGGGAGCATAAGTTGCGACCAACGGGGTGAAGTGGTCGTGAGCGGGACCCGCCTTGATTTGACTGCTGTAGAGTTGCTGTCCATGCGAGGGCATTAGACTCAGGATGTTGATTACATTGGAGAGAGAGCCGCCACCGTTGCCACGCATGTCGAGCACCATGCCTTGCGCCTGCGGGTAGGACTGGATGATGCGACGAAAGAGGGAGGGCGACACTGTGTTGCTAAAGGAGCCATAATAGATGTAGATGACGCTGTCGTGGCAGAGGCCGTTGTGAGCCATGCCGCCAGTGCTGTGGTAGCCGATGCCTAGGTAGTGGAGAAGCACGGTGTTGATGTCGATACCGCTTTGGGAATAGAAACGATAGTAGAGCGAGTCGGCTCGCGAAACATCGAATCCCGCATATAGGTTGACGTGGCCGTCGCGGAGGGTGCCCAGCATGGTGGCACAGACGGCAAAGAGGCTGTCGGGCGACATGCCGTTGTAGACACGCGGACGGAGGCTGTCGTATACCGCCTGCCAGTCTACATCTTTCACATCGAAGAGGGCATACTGCTGGTCGAAGCGTTGCCAGAGGTAGTCGAAGGTGTTGGTGGCGCTGGCGGAGATATCGTCGGCAATCAAGGCCCGTTCGCACGATGCGAAGGAGATGGCTATTGCTAGAAGGATAGGGATCGAGAAATGTTTCATTTGAGAGTTTTTTGATTGTTTGATTGGATATAGGGTTGACAGTTTCGCTTCGCTTGATGGTTGAATAGTTAAAAGGGCGTGCTTTCCTTTAAAACATTATTAACCTTTAACGTTATAATCGCCCAAACATTTTTACTTGATTTTGAACGCAAGGTGGAATAGGAGCGCATGGTGGGCATACTGAAAGAGGTGGGGAGACGCATCGGAGGACTGCGACGAGAGGTAGCTCCAATGGTAGGAGAGGCCTATGCGGTTACCGGTGGCGAGCAGCAGGGAGGCGCCCACATCGGTGGCAGCACCCGCCGCTAAAGCGAGGTAGGTGTGGTATTGGTCGAAGGTGTTGGCTGTGGGGCTGGAGATATCCTGGTCGAAGTTGTCCATATAGGCAAAGCCGGGACGAGTGGTGAGGGAGATGGCGTTGAGCTGTAGCTGAGCGTAAAAGAGCCAGCTGCCTATAGTATATTCCAGACAGCCCTCGAGATTGAGACGGGCATAGTTGCCAAACCCCGCACAGGCGTTGCCCAAAGAGGATTGGTAGCGGATGTCGAACAGGTTGTCGGCAGAGCCTCCTGCCCAAAGGTGAAGATGGTTGTGGTGCGCCATTTTCCGCCACACTCGAACGCCAAGCAGCGGGTGGCCTCCGTAGGCTTGGATGTAGTTGATACTGGGCTTGATGCCATACACGCCACCGTCGACGAGAAGTGCCCCCTCGTAGCGCCAAAGGGGCTGCTGTATTTCGAGCGAGATGCCCGGGTGCAGTTGCAGCCCACGGTAGGTGATTGGCAAGGTGCCAAGGTCGCGGTAAAGTCCATAGCCGACACCGCTCCGAAGGTGGATGAAGGTGTGGGTGGCGCTGTCGCTCTCGGCACCCCATAGGGGGAGTGCAAACAGGAGCGTGAGGAGGGTTAGAACGGGTCGTCGCATATTTTTTTTGTCAATTTATTTACTATTCAAAAAAAAAGATTTATCTTTGCATTTTGATTACAAAAGTACAACTAATTTTTAAATTAGATAGAAATAAATACATAAATACAATGAACACAAGCAGAAAGAAATCTTTTTTGATGGTTGCAGCGCTTACTTTTCTTACAGTAGGCTGCCTTATTTCTTGCAATCAGAGCTCTCAAAATGCCCCTACGGTGCACGAAATGCAGACCCGTTTGGACGAAATTATGAAGGAGTATCAGGAAATGCAGCAGAGCTGCGACGAGTATTCGCAACAACTGGCACAGAAGGACAGCGCCATTCAGGCTCAGGCTGCCGAAATTCAAAACTTGATCGACCAGTTGAACAACTGCGGCTCGAAACCCGCCACCGCCAAGTCTGGCAGTACTGGCAAGGGCAGTAAGGGCGTCAGCAACGCCAAACTGCGCAAACTGAACGCTCAGCTGGAGGCAAAAAAGGCTGAGATTGCCTATCTGCAGCAGCGTCTCGACCAACAGACCGCCGAGCTGGACGCCCTGCGCAACACCGAGGGCTTTGGCGACATGGAGACCATCGCCCGCCTGCGCCGCTTGGTGAAGGAGCAGGATGCCAGAATCGTGGCCCTGTCGAACGACAAGGTGGCTCTGACCAATATCAACGACTCGCTGACAGCCCACATGGCTTATCTGCTGGGCCAGCGTCCTGAGACCACCGTTAATGCCGAGGCCGCCGCACAGATTGCCCTGCTGCAGGGTCAGGTGACCAGCCAGCAGGCTGAGATAGCCCGTCTGCAAGAGGAGCTTGCCAGCCAGATTGCCTTGGTGAACGAGGCGAACGAGAACGCCCGCAATGCTAAGGCCGTAGCCGAGAAAGCCGCCGCCAACACCAAGACCGACGTGGCCAAGACCAAGGGCTCTATCAACAAGAAGCTTGCCCAGCTGCAGGCTCAGCTCGACGAGTATACCGAGGAGCTGGAGCGTCTGCGTGCCGAAAATATCGTGCTGCGCAACGAGAACGACAGCCTGCGCAACGAGGTTGTCTCCATCAAGCGCAACGCCGAGAATGTGGCTGTTGAGAATGCCAAAATGGCCGCCAAGGTGAGCCGCGCATCGGTGCTTTCCGCCGCCGACATCAACGTCACCCCGTTGAAACGCCTCAGCAACGGCACCGGCCGTCCCACTTCGCGCGCCTCTGCCACCAACGCCTTCCGCATCGAGGGCCACCTGCTAGCCAACAACGTGGTTGAGCCTGGCACTATCACCGTCTACGCCTCCATCACTTCGCCCTCCAACGTGGTGCTGCACAACGGCACTGTGGAGCAGAAGTTCGACGCCAACGGTGTGCGTACCACCTACACCACTGTGCAGGCCTTTGAGTTCACCGGCGACAGCCGCCAGTTTGACATGAACTGGAGCAAGGACGACGAGATGGAACTCGAGTCGGGCATCTACCGCGTGAACCTCTATGCCAACGGCAACTTGATTGGCGTAAGCGAATTTAAGTTGAAGTAATGGATGTCTAACCAGACAAAATACGACACTTTCCGTCAGACATTCCCCGAGTTTGTCTATGAGAAGTACGGATACGATGTGCAGCCCGACGGACTGCACATCGTTTTTAGGTTTCGTATTGGCGACATCTGTTTCCAGCCCACAGCATTCATCCCCGCACGACGTTTTCTCCACTTCGAACAGCCCATGGCCATCCTCGACAAGCTGGTGTTCAACATCGGCATGATCGAGCTGGTGAGCTACTGGAAATGCTATTGCCCGCCCATCGTCAGGGTGGAGTGCGGCACATTGGACGACAGCCAGGTGGCATTCTGGAAGAAAATCTATTTCAACGGTCTGGGCGAGTTCTTCTACACCAACGGCATCGCCGCCACGATGGAAGAGTTTATGGGAATTGAGAATGGAGAATGGAGAATGGGGAATGTACATACCCCGGTCTTCGACCACCCCTCTAAAGAGGGGACGGGGGCGGAGAGAATTGAGAATGGAGAATTGAGATTTGAGAATTATCCAGGTGCGTCAGATTTCACCGTGGATCCTTTGTTGACATTGTCCGCCCGTGACAGGACTTTATAAACCGTGGTAAACAGGATTTTGCAGTCCAGAGGGAAAGAGAGGTGATCGACGTACCAGTTGTTCAGCTCGATCCGTTTGTGCCATTCAACGGCTTTGCGGCCGTTGATCTGGGCCCAGCCGGTAATTCCCGGGCGAACGTCAAACATGTGGAGCTG
>JAFWQP010000022.1 GCA_017509045.1 Bacteroidales bacterium | reverse complement strand
GAGCCTATTCGACAACACCGACTTCCTCTACCTCAACTATATGCCTTCCAAAAACTGGATGATACGTGTAGGTAAAGACGCCTTGGCAGTAGGTGGTTTTGAATACGATGCACCTCCCATCAACGTGCTTTTCAGCACCCATTATTGGGACAACTTTTACTGTTTCCAGCCTGCCGTCGCCGCCGCCTACAAGACCGACGATGCCAACCAGATGTTCCTGTTTCAGGTGGCCAACTCACCCTACGTCCACTATGGAGCACCTTACTTAAACTATGGTGCAGGCTCGGAATGGAAGAGCGGGCTGCTCTCGTTCAACGCATTCTATAGCGGCAAGTTCGGTCACTTCAAGGTGCTCCACTCCGTGAACATGTTCGAGCGTCCCGACCACAAGTTTATGAACTACATAGCCCTTGGTCACGAACTGGAATACAGCAAGTGGGACATCTACGTCGACCTTATCCACCGCGCTAACGCCCTCAACGACTGGGGCAACACCTTTGCCGTGGTGAGCTGTGCCAACCTGTACTTCAAGCACGGCTTCAACATCTTTGTGAAAGGAGCCTACGAGCAGAACAACTCCAACGAAGTGATACCCGGCTATGGCCTCGGCGGACTCTTCGACTGCTTTGGCGAGGCGGGCCACTCCTACCTCACCTATGGTCTTGGTGCCGAATATCGTCCCGATGCCTGCCCAGACTTCCGCCTGCACGCTTTCTTGGCCAACCGCACCACCACCTACACCGAAACCATACCCTCTGCCTACACTACCCCCTACTCCGACAACAACGTGGAAATAAACTCCCTCCGCTTCAACATCGGCATCACTTGGGATATGGACATCCACCGCATGCTCAAAGACCGCATAGCAAAGAGCCTCAGCGAGAAAAGTGCCCTAGATTAATAGACCTTCAGTAATTCGTGAATTCGTGAATCCATGATGCGCCAAGGACTAACACATTAACACATTCACACATTCATTATTAGTTATTTGTATTATGCCACTAAACCACCCCATCCGCAAAATGACCACCGAATATGCCCACTGGGCTGAACACATATTCGGTAAAATATTCAAGAACCCGCTCAAATTCACCAGCAAGCGCAGCATCGAGGCCATCGTCTTCCTGATCCTCTTTATAGGGTTCTTCTGGGTCCTTGCCTACCGCATGACCCTGCCCCACATGCTCAACACCTTCATGCAGACAGCCTACCACCTGCTGCTCGAGACCGTGTTCTACATCATGGCCATCTGTGTGCTCATGGGTGCCATAGGCAAGCTGCTAATCGAGTTTGGCGTGGTGCGCCTGTTGGAGAACATCCTGCGCCCTCTTATGAAACCGCTCTACAACCTTCCCGGTGTTGCCGCCCTCGGAGCCATCATGACCTTCCTGTCCGACAATCCCGCCATCATCTCGCTGGCGCAAGACAAGAACTTCTCGCAATACTTTAAGAAATACCAGCTCGTCTCCCTCACCAACTTCGGCACCGCCTTCGGCATGGGTCTCATGGTGCTTGCCTTCATGACGGGTCTCGGCTACGGTAAGGGAGCCCTCGTCGGCATCGTCGGAGCCATCATCGGCAGCATCATTTCCACCCGCCTCATGCAACGTTCCACCCTCAAAACCTACCCCGAACTCGACACCCCCGTGGCGGAATACGCTGGCGACGAGCAGCAAATCTCATTCAAGAGCGAAGGCTCCATCTTCCAGCGCTTCCTCAACTCGCTGCTCGACGGCGGCAAAGACGGTGTCAGCATCGGCTTCGCCATCATCCCCGGTGTGCTCTGCATCTCCACCCTCGTCATGATGCTCACCTTCGGCCCCGACGCTGCCACACACACCTACACCGGCGCTGCCTATGAGGGCGTGCCCATCATCACATGGTTGGCGGACAAGATAAACATCGTCTTCTACTGGCTCTTTGGCTTCGAAAGCGGTGCCCTCGTCTCCTTCCCCATCACCGCCCTCGGTGCCGTAGGCGCTGCCCTCGGTCTTGTGCCCCGCTTCATCTCCGAAGGCATCATCACCAACAACGCCATCGCCGTCTTCACCGCCATGGGCATGTGCTGGAGCGGCTACCTCTCCACCCACACCGCCATGCTCGACACACTCGGCTACCGCAAACTCATTGGCAAAGCCATCGGTGCCCACACCATCGGCGGCCTTTGCGCCGGCATTGCCGCACATTGGCTATGGGTTCTGCTCAGCCTTATCTTCTAAACGCATAAACGCACTGTTACGTGGCAATTATAGATAAGCTGAAGCAACTCGTCTTGTCCTATAGCCAGCCTCCCCGCTACTCCGACGAAGAACTAGAGGAACTCCAGTGCCCCAACTGCGGGCATGCGTTCAAGGGCAACTACTGCCCCATCTGCTCGCAAGGAGCTGGCGACGGACACATCACATGGAAGTGGGTCGGCAAAAGCATCCTCGACGTTTGGGGGATGGACACCCGTTCCCTGCCCAACACCCTGCTGCAGCTCCTTTGGCGTCCCGGACACCTAATCAGCGACTATATCAGCGGACACCGTCAGGTATGCTACAAACCCGTCAACATGCTCTTCATTGTGGCCTTAGCCTATGTCGTCATCATGCAGATAATCGGGCATGAGGTTGGCATCGTCGACGTCGAATTGGCTGGCGAAGATTTAGAGGGATACAACAAGATGATTTTTGCCAGCTATGAATGGTTGGTGGCTCATCCCGGATGGGCCATGATGATACTGACCATGATAATGATATTGCCCACCTTGATAGTTTTCCGTTTTGCCCCGAGGCATTCGCGCCTGACCCTCCCCGAAAACATCTTTATTCAGATTTTCATGAGCACCTTGATGCTTATTATTGCCTTCACCATCAGTGTCAGCAACGGGATTACCATCTTCCTTATTCCGCTGTACTACTACATCTGCTATCGACAACTGTTCGGCTACACCTTCTGGGGGACAACCTGGCGTCTTGCCGTCTGTTTCCTTGTGTGGCTCATCCTTACGTTTTATGTCATAATCGCGGTCTTGGTGTTGGCGGTACCCCAATATGAATCGAATAATCCTTTTCTCGCCACCTTTTTTGGTATTGTCGAGACTACTTTAGCCACCGCTTTACTGATAGCCATACCACTTTCCGTGGCCTACCTCATCAGTCGGAAAACAGCCAAAAGAAGGCAGCAACCCAAGCTTTAGTGTTGTGTCATCCGTAATCGGACATAGTTTTTTATCACCATACACCTGTCAGACTATCAAGCATTAAACACCGTCGCAATCCCTTCTTGATAAAAAAAACTCTCTATGTCCGAAAAAAGTTGTACTTTTGCACCACGTTATTAATCAAAAATATTAAAGAAATGGCTTACAAAATCACTGACGTCTGTGTTGCTTGCGGCACCTGCATCGACCAGTGCCCCGTCGGAGCTATCTCCGAAGGCGACATCTACAAGATTGACCCTGACAAGTGCGCTAGCTGCGGCACCTGCGCCGACGCTTGCCCCACCGGTGCTATCGTTGAGGACTAATCCCAACCAGACAACATCAGCAAACAAAGGAGACCCTGCCTCGCAGCAGGGTCTCTTTTTTATTTCCCCTTAGCTCCACCTTGTGACAGGGATAGCTAAGGGTTAAGTTAAGTTAAGTTCATTTCACATCTTGTACCAATCGCACTTGGCACAGATAGCTACTCACATCCGTAACGACCACTAGCGAGCCACCGTACCCACCTTCCACAATATAGGGATACCCCTCAACGGCATCGGGAGGAATCGTATAAGACGATGACCAATACATAGCACCTGTGCCGGGGCTCTTCACTTCAACTTGGTAGCCGAACTCAGTGCAATAATTGCTCCAGCCTCCACAGGGTAGGAACACCACGCCTTTGGACTCAAGGGTCGCCCATACCGACAATGAAATCTCATTAGCCTCCTCCACGGGAGTCTCAGGACTATTAATGTAGTCCAAGTGGTAGGTGATGTCGTTCCAGTCGTCGGGGAGCAGCAGAAAGCCGTACACCTCGTTCACCTTAGCAAAAGCGAATCGACTGCCATCACGCCCGTTGAGAATGTATTCCCATTCGTCCTTGGTGAGCGTACGCCACAAGCCCGGACGATTGCCGCCATTCGAGATAGCGTTGTAAACGCCCCAGTCGGCATTGGCATTCTCACCCGTCAAACTGCCTCCTGGGCCAAAACCATAATAGCAGGTCTCCTCCGAACCAATGTCGTAAGGATGATAGAGGAGGTTGCCGTTATCCCAGCCGCTAGTGCCGAAACCGAAATAGTCTATCCAACCATCGTAGGTAGGTGAAACCAAGCTATTGGTACTGCCTTCTACGTTGCCATAATGGACACCATAGCAATCCGAACCACCAACGTAGTTCCATTGATGCTCAGCAAAACGCCAAGTGTTGGTCGAGGCCTGATACTGCAAGTTGCCTTGCGAGAAATACACCTTGCCACCTTGGTCGTTGATAGTAAACAGACCGTCAACAGCTCCTTCGGGGATAGTCGGCACGTCGGGGCCATCGGGCGTTGGAGGGTCGTCGGGTTTCGTACATCCTGCGGCAAAGAAGACTGCCGCCGCCAGCATCAGCATTGATGCAATTTTTGTGTGTTTCTTCATGTTGATTAGTATTTTGAGTTATTAATAAATTTGAAATAGAAACGTCCCAATGTCTCAACACTCCCCACAGGCCATACGTCACAAACAAGCACTCTCCTATTGATTTGCATACTGCTGCACCTCGTCGTAGAAGAATTCCAGCTTCACGCCTGCCTGACGGAACAATTCCTCACTCTCGGTGCCAGCATGGTATTTCCGCTCGCACACCACACGTTTGATGCCACAGTTGATAATAAGCATGGCGCAGGTGCGACAGGGGGTCATGCGGCAATATAGCGTCGCCCCATCAAGGGCAATGCCGCGACGCGCCGCCTGACAGATGGCGTTCTGCTCGGCATGCACAGTTCGTACACAGTGTGTGGTGACGCGCCCGTCCTCCTCGATGGTCTTGCGAAAGAGATGCCCTACCTCGTCGCAATGCGGCAACCCCGACGGGGCACCCACATAGCCTGTCACCAACAGCTGTTTATCCTTCACAATCACACATCCGCTGCGCCCGCGGTCGCAGGTGGCACGCTTGGAGGCGGTGTTAGCCAGTTCCATGAAATACTCGTCCCACGAGGGTCGACGATACATTATCTGCCCTAGCACCTGCTCCACCTGGTTGTTGAGGTCATCGCGGGTGCCGTTGTTGTCGAAACGGAAGTCGGCATGGTCAATACAGTAGCGGAGGTTCTGCTTATTTGGGTCGGCATTGTCCATCTCGCGCTGCTCGTTGGCGACAAAAGTATCGTAGCTGACATGGTCGGTCTCGCTGCCACGCAGCACTGCCCGCTCATAGCGCACACGGGGGTCGGCGTCCACGGCAAAGAGGTAGAAACTGGGCTTTCCCCGCAACGCCTCCACCTCGCCCGCAGTGCGCACGCTCTCAATGATGCAGTTGCAGCCCGATGCCTGCGCCTGCTCGTACAACTGCTCCACAATCCACGACGGCGAATGCTGCGCACGGAGGTCGTTGCCCACGAGGGTCATCGTGTCGCGATTCACCTCCAACCCACGCCGCTTAATCTCCTCGGTGATAAAAGACCTTACTGAATAATGCACAAAACCCCTGTTCTGTACCAGATAGTCTACAATGGTGCCTTTACCAGCCCCAAGCGTCCCTGTAATTCCTATTGTTATCATGTGTTGTTAAACCTATTAGTATCAATTAGTCTCTTCACTTGACCCCAACATTGCGAAACAGCCCCTCAAAAATTCACTCTTGCCACATCAGCACAATCGCAATGCCGTTACAAAATGCAAATATACACAATATTTACGACATATACACCATCTCAGTCAAAAAAAAGACATACAACACGAACTATCACCAACTTACAACTGAGACATACACACTCTTCACATGCAAATGTAGAACAATCCAAGACCCACACCCCCACTTTTCAACCCAAATCGGTCATTAGGGTTTATGGCAGATTAGTATTTGTTATGTTCCATGACGTTACTTGGTCTCGGCATAGAAAGCGAGCTTTCTCTGCTCTCGTCTTTCGTAACGACTCGAGCATATTGGCCGCATCGCTGGCGAAGGCGTAGCGGGCTACGGCGAGACAGGGATGTGGACAAGATGCCGGAAAAAATGCTGAGATGCCATAAACAGACCTAAAAAAGTGAAATAGATTGAAATGTCGGCCTAATGACCGATTTGGGTTCAACCCAACCAGAGCTCAACGGCCAAAACAAAGTCAGAGAACCACTAAATTATAAGGGGACTTCTAAAAATTCGTTTTATTCGTTATCATGCTTGCATGAAGATTCAAAACATCTATTCGTTAGATTCGTGCGATTCGTGTTCGAAAGTAATAATTAGAGGTTGCCATAAATATATAATCTTTGCAACGATATTAGAATCCGTTTATATTTGATTGCGTGAGTTCGGGATAACTTTGTGTGGGCTTCTATTTATCAAGAATTTGAGAATTAAAGAATTTGTAATTTTCACGCTTTGAATCTAATAAGAATTCAAGATTATAATTGCAAGCAATTAATAGAACCCACCTTATTTGTAATGCAAACATTTTTTTATATCTTTGCAAATTGAAACAAACATTCGGACAAACCAACAACAAACAATAAATGAGACAGATAGTATTCACCCTTGCTGTGGCACTGCTGATGACGGCCTGCGGCAGCAAATCTAACCAACAAAGCGAAGTTACTATGAACCAGAAACCCACTCCCGGCACGGGCGGAGACCACTATGTGCCGATGAACGAACGCACTGGCGACACCGCCATCGTCTATTTCACCCGCGACCTATCGGCCAACGGTCTAATCAAAGCCTACGAGCAGGTGAACGGCAACATCGCCGGCAAGGTGGCAGTGAAACTGCACACGGGCGAACAGAACGGCCCCAATATCATTCCGCGTGAATGGGTGAAAGCCTTGATGCAAAAAGAGCTGAAGGACGGCACCATAGTGGAGACCAACACCTACTACGAGGGCGACCGCTACACTACCGACAAGCACCGCGAGACGATAAAGGTGAACGGCTGGACCTTCGCTCCCGTGGACATCATGGACGAGGAGGACACCGTGACCCTGCCCGTGGTGGGTGGCAAATGGTTCACCCGCATGAGCATGGGCAGCCATCTGACACGCTACAACTCGCTGGTCGCCCTCACCCACTTTAAGGGCCACACGCAGGGCGGTTTCGGCGGCTCGAACAAGAACATCGGCATCGGCTGTGCCGACGGTCGCGTGGGTAAGGCATGGATACACACCACGCCCGGGCAGCCCGACCAATGGGATATCGCTACCGAGGAGTTTATGGAACGTATGACCGAGAGCACCAAGACCACAATCGACTACTTTGGCAAGCAGGTGTGCTATGTGAATGTGATGCGCAACATGTCGGTGTCGTGCGACTGCGAAGGAGTGGCCGCCGAGCCTGTGGTGACACCCAATGTGGGCATCCTCTCTTCGACCGACATACTGGCTGTAGACCAGGCTTGTGTGGACATCATCTATGCCATGACCGAGGCGGAGCACCACGATATGGTGGAGCGCATTGAGAGCCGCCACGGCCTGCGCCAACTCAGCTATATGAAGGAGTTGGGCATGGGGCACGATGTGTATATCCTTATCGACCTCGACAACGGTGGCAAACGAATCACCGCAGCCGATGCCGCCAAAGATTTGAAACCTTTTGTAAAATAGAACGCTCAATATGAAACGTATAGCAATGATTATTGCTGCATGCTGCCTGATGATGACGGCATGCGCACAGAACAAACAAGGAAAGGAGAACAACATGAAAAAGACATTGGTGGCCTATTTCTCAGCCACCGGCACCACCAAGGCGGCAGCCGAACGCCTAGCCAAAGAGACAAACGCCGACCTGTACGAGATTGTCCCCGAACAGCCTTACACGTCCGCCGACCTCGACTGGACCAACAAACAGTCGCGTTCGACACTGGAGATGAAGGACAAGTCGTCGCGTCCCGCCATCAAGGGTACTTGCGAGAAGATGGCCAACTACGACACGGTGTGGATTGGATTCCCTGTGTGGTGGTATACCGCACCCACCATCATCAACACCTTTATCGAGGCTCACGACCTGAGCGGCAAAGTGCTGAACGTGTTTGCCACCAGCGGCGGCAGCAACGTTACCGGCTCAGCAGCCGACCTCAAGAAAGCCTATCCCCAGTACACTTGGGGCGAAAGCCGACTGATGAACTAGGTGGGGAGATGTGGAGATTGCTTGATTGTGTAATTGTTTGATTGATAAAAAAAACTCAAACAATCAGACAATCAAGCAATCATTATTAGCATTTGAAGCGATATTGCAGCTGCGAGAGCTCTTCGTTGGCCTTGACGATTTTCTTTTTGAGACCTGACTTGTAGGCGATGAGCTTCTGCATCATAGCGTCGTCGCCGAGGGCGAGCATCTGCATGGCTAGGATGGCTGCGTTTTGCGCACCGTTGATGGCGACGGTGGCGACAGGTATGCCCGGAGGCATCTGCATGATGGCGAAGGTGGCATCAAGACCTTCGAGTACGCTACCCTTGATGGGGACACCTATGACGGGCAGGGGGGTCTCGGCGGCGATGACACCCGGGAGCGCGGCAGCCATGCCGGCACCGGCTATGATTACTTTGATACCCCACCCTTGGGCGTTGCGGGCGAAGTCGGAAACTTCGGCGGGGGTACGGTGGGCAGAGAGGGCATTGACCTCGAAGGGTATTTCCATCTCTTCAAAAAACTGGCAGGCTTTCTCCATGACCGGCAGGTCGGAGGTGCTGCCCATGATGATACTGACTAAAGGAGACATTGAGAATTGAAAGTTGAAAGTTGAAAATTGAATATTTGAATTCGTTAATGTGTTAATTCGTAAATCAAATGAATTCGTTAATTCGTAAATCAAATGAATTCGTTAATTCGTAAATCTTGAATTCGTTAATTCGTAAACGTGCTAATTCGTTAATCGATTTACACATTCACACATTAACACATTAACACATTCAAGAATTCACACGTTAACACATTCAAAAAGGACTAACACATTAACACATTCAAGAATTATCCTTTGTATATCTGCCAGGCGCGGAGTAGAACGTCGGGGCGGGCATTCTCGTATAGCACTAGGTAGACCGATTGGGCGACAGGCATCTCGAGGTTGAGGAGGGTGCGTATTCTCTCCAAACTGCGGGCGGCGTAGTAGCCTTCGGCTATCATGTTCATTTCGAGCTGGGCGCTCTTGACGCTGTAGCCACGACCTATCATTGTACCCAAGGTGCGGTTGCGGCTGAACTGCGAATAGCAGGTTACTAACAGGTCGCCCACGTATGGCAGCACCTGATGCGGACGCATCAACTCCAAGCGGTTGTCAGGGTGGATGGCACTGAGGAACTTGCGCATCTCGATAATGGCGTTGCTGACCATCACCGCCATGAGGTTGTCGCCATAGCCCATACCGAGCACAAGGCCGGCGGCGACGGCGTAGATGTTTTTCAAAGCGGTGGCATATTGTATGCCCCGCATATCGTCGGAAACACCTGCGTTGATGTAGCGACAGCGCATCTGCTGGCGTGTGCGCTCGGCAAGCTCGGGGTTGACCGAGGCGGCAGTGATGAAGGTGAGCCGTTCGCGAGCCACCTCTTCGGCATGGGTGGGGCCGCTGATGATTGCCAAATGTTGCGAGGGCAACTGGTAGACATGCTGAAGGTAGTCGGTGACTATCTCGTCGGTTTCGGGCACAAAGCCCTTAATGCCCGACACGATGTAGCACTGGCGCAGACGGTCGACATTGACGGTCTGCAAGACATCGTGGAGAAAGGCTGTGGGGATAAGGAGGTATATGGTGTCGCACTGCTCGACTACCTCCTGAGCCTCGCGACAGATGATAAGCCGAGAGGGATTGAAGGCAACTTCGCCCAGATACCGATAGTTGCGACCATTGTTGGCAAGGCTACGCCTGATTTCGGGTTCGCGGACGTACCAGCAGACCTTCTCGTCGGGCTGTTCTAAGAGTATCTTTGCCACCGCTGTCGCCCACGACCCACTTCCAAGAATTCCTATCATGAAAATGAATATTTGAATTCGTTAATTCGTTAATGTGTTTCTTCGAGACGCTGCTGCATCTCGGCAAAGAAAGCAAGCTTTCTATGCACTCGATTTTTACAGCGTTAATTCGTAAATCAAATGAATTCGTTAATTTGTTAATTCGTAAATTCGTTAATCATTGATGCGCCAAAGACTAACACATTCACACATTCACACGTTAACACATTCAATGAATTCGTTAATGTGTTTCTTCGTTAATCGATTTACACATTAACACATTCACACATTAACACATTCAAAAAGGACTAACACATTCACACATTAACACGTTAACACATTCACTATTTACTATTTAAGAGACTTGAGGATTTCGAGTGTGAGGTTCCAGAACATTTCGACAGTCTTGATTTCAATCTTCTCACCCGGGGCATGGACACCACGCAGGGTGGGACCATAGCTAATCATATCCATGCGAGGATATTTCTCACCGATGAGACCGCACTCGAGGCCGGCATGGATGGCTCGGACAATGGGGTCGTGGCCGAACATGCGCTTGTAGGTCTCCACTCCCACTTTGAGGACTTTGCTGTCGGGGTTGGGAGTCCAACCCGGGTAGCCGTCGCCGTGGCTGACATGGGCACCAATCATGCGGAATGTGGCCTCGATTTTCTGGGCGGCAGCATGCTTGGCGCTCTCGACCGAGCTGCGCTGGCTGGTGGCGATGTGTATCTGGTGGTCGTCCATCTTGACGGAGGCGAGGTTGGTGGAGGTTTCGACGAAATTCTCTATCTCGCGGCTCATAGCCAGCACGCCGTGGGCGCAGGCATAGAGGGCATTGAGGAGGTTGTACTGAGTCTGACGGTCGATGAGGCAGGCGGGCTGGGCGATGGGAATCAGCTCTACTTGCAGGCCTGGCTCGGTAGTGCGGAACTCGAACTTGATGTTCTTGGCGAAGCAGTCGACCATTTTCTTGAACTCCTCCTCGTGGTCGAAAGCCACTACGATGTCGGCCCACGCCTCGCGGGCAATGGCGTTGCGTAAGTTGCCGCCGTCGATGCGGGCAAGACCTATCTTGCACTGCTCGGTGGTGTTCCAAAGGATACGGTTGAGTATCTTGATGGCACAACCGCGGCCACGGTTGATATCGTCGCCGCTGTGACCGCCCTGCAAGCCCGACACCTTGATGCGGTAGGAGGCTTCGCCCTCTGGGACGGGACGGGTGGTATAGTCGATGGCGACGGTGGTGTCGATGCCGCCGGCGCAGCCTATGCAGTATTCGCCTTCGTCCTCGTCGTCGAAGTTGAGGAGGATGCTGCTTTGCAGCCAGTCGGTGTGGAGGTTGGCGGCGCCGGTGAGACCCGTTTCCTCGTCAACGGTGAATAGGCACTCCAGCGGGCCGTGTAGGATGGTGGTATCGTCGAGGATGGCAAGGGCCGCAGCCACACCAATGCCGTCGTCTGCACCAAGAGTGGTGCCATCGCCGACGAGCCAGCCATCTTCGACAAATGCCTCGATGGGTTGAGTGAGAAAGTCGAACTGCTTGTCGCCGTTCTTTTCACACACCATGTCCATGTGCGCCTGAAGGCATACGCCAGGGGCATTCTCGTAGCCCTTGTAGGCAGGCTTGCGGATAAGCACATTGCCCACCTCGTCGACGAGGGTTTCGTAACCATGCGCACGACCGAAGTCTTGTAGATATGCGGACACTTTAGCCTCGTGCTTGGAAGGACGAGGTATATTCATCAGTTCGCCAAAATAACGCCATACGGCGGCTGGCTTAAGGTTTTGTAATGCAGGATTCATGAGAATTGAGAATTGAGAATTGAGAATTAAGAATTGAGAATTAAGAATTGAGAATTGAAAGATGGAATTTAGTATACTAATATTTTCTTTGCGGGAGTAGAGCCAACCTGCACAGCATAAAAGCCTGGACGCAGGCTCAGTCGCCACTCCTTGTCGTACACGGTGTTGCCGAACACCTTACGGCCCATGACATCGAAGATGGCGATACGGCGACCAAGTGCGTTATGGACGGAGAGGTAGCCCGCGCCGCCAAAGACCATAGCATCGTCGATGGCTATGGGACGGATGTCGGTGTAGTCGTAGCCGTGATAGCTGGTATCGGGCTCGATGCCGATGATGGCTCCGTGCCATCGGGTGAAATCGCTACTACTGGGGCGCATAGCGTCTATTTTGAAAAAGCCGTCGTACGAGCCGTTCCAACCCCAATTGATGTGGAAAAAGTTGGTGTCGATGGCATCGGAGAAATAGCCGTCGATGATATAGCCATGACCCGAAGTGCCACTGTGACCTGCCTCATTGTCTTCCGCAGCCCAGCCAGCATAGTAGATGGGTTTGCCCTCGGCAAGACTTTGATAGAGCATGGTGAGCCAGAGGCTGTCGTTGCCAATAGAGTCGCGCATGCCCGCATAGCTGTATTTGTAGCCGAAGTGTCGGGGAATGCGGTAGTCGGCACCGATGGTGTAAGCCATCTGATAGAGGTGCAAACTGGTGTCGAACATAGCATATTCGGGCAGCGACCAACATCCACTGCCTGAAGGGGTGTAATGCATATTCAACGACACACCGATGTGATACAGCAGGGTCGACACTGCTGCTTTCATCTCGTTGGGGCTGTTGATTCCGACATAATCCGCCATGTGTTCCCAATCATAATAGGTATGCTCGAAGTCGGCATACTGCACACCATATGTCCAATCGGGATAGGCAGCGGGATTGTCGGCACCATTATAGGCATGCATGCCGAATCCATGCTCAGGATAGTCCCAATAGTTCATTATCATGCCGAAGGCTGTTGCCACACAGCCCGTCACCGACCCACCGGGGCAACGGTTGTTGTAGGGCGCACCCTGTCCCCATGACATATCGCCGAGCAAGCGGGGTATGTTGTCGTCGAGATAGTCGCCCTTGGCGGCCATGCGGGCACGAGTGTCATCTATCACATAGTCCGATTCCAGTTGCGCCCATTTCTGCTTGGTGGCAGAGGTGGCAGACATTCCTTCCGCCTTGGCGGCGGCTATCTGTTTCCCATAACGCTGGAGATGGGCATACGCAGCCGGGTTTATTTCTTTCAATGTGTTGCCATAGGTCAATACCGTCTCGGTCGAGAAGGCTAGCACCGGCGTGGCAATGTCATCGCCACTGACCACAACAAAGCCCTGTTCGACAACGCCCTTGCTGTTACTGCCATAGATGTTGAAAAGATACAAATTATCGATGCCTTTAGCATAGACTTGATACACCGACCATTTGGAAGCCGAGTCAGAAGTCTTACTACCGATACCCTGTTCCAGACAGTAGGTACGGAAGGCGTTCACAGCCACCTTGCTGGCACGCTCATAACTTACGGGAGAGGCCGTTGTCGTCAAGGCAAGTAATAGTGCCACTGCTGTTAAAAGAATCTTCTTCATAATGTATTATCTAAGGGTTATTTAAAATATTCTACGCCGCTCTCAAAAATACCTTGGTCTTGTTCGCCATAGATATTGAGATAGGTGCCTTCGCGACGACGCTCGCTGTGTGCCATCTTGCCCAACACACGACCGTCGGGGCTGGTGATGCCCTCGATGGCCATATACGAGCCGTTCATGTTGAAGGGTTCCTGCATCGTCGGATTGCCTTCGAGGTCGACATACTGAGTTGCCACCTGTCCGTTGGCAAACAGCTTGTCGAGCCACTCGGGAGTTGCGACAAAGCGACCCTCACCATGCGAGATGGGCACCACATAGCTTTCACCCAGCTGTGCTTTGCTCATCCACGGCGAGAGGTTGCTCACCACCTTGGTGTGGGCTATCAGACTTTGGTGGCGACCGATGGTGTTGAAGGTCAGCGTGGGCGAATCAACACTCTGCGGACGTATCTCGCCGTATGGCACAAGCCCCAGTTTCACCAAGGCTTGGAAACCGTTGCAGATTCCCAGCATCAGGCCGTCGCGCTCTTTCAGCAGCTGCATAACGGCATCAGTTATCTGTGGATTGCGGAACACGCTGGTGATAAACTTGGCGCTGCCTTCAGGCTCATCGCCCGCCGAAAAGCCTCCGGGTATCATCACCATCTGGCTCTCTCCGATGGCACGGGCGAAAGCATCGACGCTCTCGCGTATCTGACTGGCATTCTGATTGCGGAACACAAGAGTCTCCACTTCGGCACCCGCACGCAGGAATGCCCGCGCTGAGTCGTACTCGCAGTTGGTACCCGGGAATGTGGGGATAAACACTTTGGGCTTTGCCACCTTATGCTTACACACATACACTTTCTTTGCCGTGTAGAGCGGCTTATCTTCCACTGGGGCGGATTCAACATTGCTCTTGGTGGGGAAAATATCTTCCAAACGGCTTGTCCATGCTTGCAGCATCTCGTCCATCGCAATACGCTCTTCGCCTATCTCAAACACGCCGCCATCAGTCACACGACCTATCTTTCGCGCCACTGCAGGCAGCTCACCGCAGTTCTCCACCTCTACCACAATGGCACCATATTTCTTCTCAAACAGTTCGTCCACATCAAATTTTCCATCGAAGCAGACACCCAGCCTATTGCCAAACGCCATCTTGCTCACAGCCTCGGCAATGCCGCCGAAGCCTACAGCGTAGGCCGACTTGATGGCACCTCTGCCCACCGCCTGACGCAACACCTTGTACATGGCCAGCAGCATACGGTAGTTAGGCATCTCCATCTTGTCGGGCTTGACTTCGAGCAAGTATAGGTAGTTGCCAGCTTTTTTCAACTCGGGGGTAACGACATGCTTCATGTCGCTGATGCCCACAGCAAAGCTGCACAACGTCGGGGGCACGTCGATATCGTTGAATGTGCCGCTCATCGAGTCCTTACCGCCGATGGCGGGCAGTTTCAGCCCCATCTGGGCATGATAGGCACCCAGTAGGGCACTGAATGGCTGACCCCAGCGATAGGGGTCTTTGCCTAGTTTCTTGAAATATTCTTGGAAAGTGAGGCGCACCTTCGACACATCACCACCCGCAGCAGCCACCTTTGCCACCGAATCCACAACGGCATACACCGCACCGTGGAAGGGGCTCCAACTGCTCAGATAGGGGTCAAAGCCATAGCTCATCACCGTCACAGTGTTGCACTTTGCTGTCAAAGTGGGCAGCTGCCCTATCATGCTCTGAGTGGGTGTCATCTGGGTCTTGCCGCCGTAGGGCATCACCACACTGCCTGCACCAATGGTGCTGTCGAACATCTCCACCAAACCTTTCTGCGAGCAGACATTGAGGTCTGACAGATTTTGCAGCCAACGTTCTTTCACGCTGGTTGTGGCAGCCTCCGTGGCGTACGTCTCTTGTGGCAGCGCCACCTTCACGGCAGCCTGCTGGTGCGCTCCGTTGGTGTCGATAAAACGACGGCTCAGGTTCACCACCTCTTTGCCACGCCATGTTATCACCATGCGGGGCTCCTCAGTGACGGTGGCAACCACCACAGCCTCCAGGTTCTCTTCGTCGGCATATTGCAGCATCTTATCCACATCCTTGGGGTCGACCACCACAGCCATACGCTCCTGACTCTCGCTGATGGCAAGTTCCGTACCGTCGAGTCCGGCATATTTCTTAGGCACCTTGTCCAAATTGATAAGCAGGCCGTCCGCCAATTCGCCGATGGCTACGCTCACGCCGCCTGCGCCAAAGTCGTTGCATTTCTTAATCAGCGACGAAACCTCTTCTCTACGGAACAATCGCTGTATCTTTCTCTCCGTAGGCGCATTGCCCTTCTGCACTTCGGCACCGCAGGTGGTCAGCGAGGCGGTGTTGTGCGCCTTCGAAGCACCCGTAGCACCACCGCAACCGTCGCGACCGGTTCTACCGCCAAGCAGTATCACCACATCGCCTGGGTCGCTGGTCAGCCGCTTCACCTGTCGGCGTGGCGCTGCCGCTATCACGGCACCTATCTCCATGCGCTTGGCAACATAGTCGGGGTGGTAGATTTCGTTCACCAAACCCGTCGCCAGTCCTATCTGGTTACCGTAGCTGCTATAGCCGTGCGCGGCGGTGGTGACAATCTTGCGCTGCGGCAGCTTGCCCGGAAGGGTCTCGCTGAGAGGCTTCGTCGGGTCGGCAGCACCCGTCACACGCATCGCCTGATAGACGTACGTACGTCCGCTCAACGGGTCGCGGATGCAGCCGCCCAAACAGGTTGCCGCACCGCCGAAAGGTTCTATCTCCGTAGGGTGGTTGTGTGTCTCGTTCTTGAAATTCACAAGCCACTCCTCCTTTCTTCCGTCCATCATCACCGGCACCACTATGCTACAGGCATTGATTTCGTCGCTCACCTCTTGGTCGTCCAGCAGGCCCATCTTGCGGATACGCTTGGCGGCAAGAGTTCCGATATCCATCAGGCAGACATACTTGTCGTCGCGCCCCACATACTGGTCCTTATGGTCTGCCAAATACTGTTGGAAAGCGCTCTCTATCAGCGGGCGGTAATATCCCTCGTCAAACTCCACATCGGTCAGCTCCGTCGCAAAGGTGGTGTGCCGACAGTGGTCGCTCCAATAGGTGTCCAGCACCCGTATCTCGGTCATGCTGGGGTCGCGGCCCTCTTCGTCGTGGAAATAGCGCTGTATGTGCTCAAAGTCGGCGAACGTCATTGCCAATCCCAATGAGTCGTACAACTCCTTCAGCTCCTCCGCAGCCATATCCTTGAAACCGTCGAAAATCTTCACATCCTCCGGCTCGTCATAGTGTTCCGCCAAAGTCTCGGGTTTCTCCTCCGATGCCACGCGGCTGTCCACAGGGTTCACACAGTGTTTCACCAAGGCCGCTTTCTGATCCTCGGTGAGGCTACCGCTTACCACATAGGTCGTTGCTGAGCGGATAATCGGGTGCTCCGCCGGATTGAGCAGACACACACACTGTTCCGCACTGTCAGCCCGTTGGTCGAACTGACCAGGCAGATACTCCACCGTGAACACAAAGTCATCCTCCTCATGGGGGAACGACTCCTCATACACCTCATCCACCGGCGGTTCGGCAAACACCGTCACCTTCGCCTTCTCATACGTCTCGTCCGAGATATTCTCAATATCATAGCGCACCAATGCGCGCACCCCTTCAGAGGCTATACCCAGATATGCCGACATCTCCCCCTTCAGTTCCTTCGCAGCAATGGCAAACTCCGGTTTCTTCTCAACAAAAATTCTTCTAATCATATCGTTTGAATGTGTTTATTCGTGAATGTATTAATATGTGAATGTGTTAATTCGTGAATGTGTGAATGTGTGAATGTGTTAATTCGTGAATGTGCTAGTCCTTTTTTGATTAACGAATTCTTTCAATTTTTAATTTTCAATTTTTAATTCTCAATTCTCAATTTTCCTGCCAGTGCCATCCTTTCGGGTTCTTGGCATGCATTGGAGCAAAAAACTCAAGCATCTTCGCCACGTCGGCATCATAGTCCCCACTCGGCACAATCGTAGGCCCATACCCCGCTCTCTTAGTCTTAAAATCCATGAATCCCAACGCCACAGGCACCCCGGCCCGCGTAGCAATTTCGTAAAAGCCTCTCTTGAAGCGTTTCACCTCCTTGCGCGTTCCCTCGGGCGTAATCACCACACACACATCGTCACTCCCTTGCAACACCTCCACAGCACGCTGCACCAGATTGTTGTGTCTGTTGCCGCGATCTACCGGCACAGCTCCTATCCCCTTCAGTAGCGGATTGGTCACAAAGTTGAAGAACTCTTTCTTGATAAAAATCCTCGGTTTCACCCCCGCTGCAAACAACACCGCCGCACCCACAAAGAAGTCGGCAATGCTCGTATGCGGAGCCACCGCCACCACACAATGCCGTAGCTCTGGCCGCTCCGCCAAGTCTGGAATATCAAACTTCCAGCCGAACAACTTCACCATCCATATCCAAAACTTCTTCATTGATAAATATATATATAAATAATAAAGGCTCAAACAATAGAATATACAAATTGCAAATATACAAAAAATTATCCACACTTTTCAAAATTACACCCAACTTTAACAATTCAAATCATGCAAACCGCTGAACTCACAATTATTTCTCCGCCGAGACGAACTTCTGTTTTTTTCCGACAAACGGATGGGTGAAGGAAGCATCCAGGGGATGGTTCCGATAGCGTAGCGGAGAAGTGAACGCCCCGCCGTTCACATGCTGCCTTAAGCAGCATTCGCGCCGATCCGAATACGGCGAAAATAATCTGAATTGATGCAGTTCTAAAGAAAAAAGATTCATTCGACAAAAGTATTGGTGAGGTGAGGGTGAAGGAAGCGTCCAGTGGACGGTTCCGATAGCGTAGCGGAGAAGTGAACGCCCCGCCGTTCACATGCTGCCTTAAGCAGCATTCGCGCCGATTTGAATACGGCGAAAATAATCTGAATTGATGCAGTTCTAAAGAAAAAAGATTCATTCGACAAACGTATTGGTGAGGTGGGGGTCTTTCCCCTTCCGTTTTGGATACCCCTTGCCTCCACTTTGCCTCCACCTCTAGAGTGGAGCCAGAGCGAAGGCAGAGCGAAGGCAAGGTGTGTTGAAATGGTGTGATAAGTTGTGATGTGTTATTCGTGGGTGCCTATTATAGTTATACAAAAAAAGGCAAAAATTAGGGTGCCACTTTTGAAAAAAATAAAGTGGGACTCGATGACAATGACAATAACAATAGGGATGAGACCACTGTCCACTCCCATTTCACACTCCATTTCACAAATTGCAAGGAAAACACTGTGAACAACAGCCACATACGTTCGGATGTGAAATGTGAAATGTGAAATGCAATGAATTTTGGTTTTTTGATAGGTATATAATATGTTATTATTAATATAATTAATAACCTGTATTGCGGAAAAAACATACGCATTTCACATTTCACATTTTTTTGCATGACGCTATAACTTAATGCATTGCCAAAAACCGAAATTCAAATCCCATTTCACAACTCTGAACACACAGGCAAATACAGCCCTCTACCAACCATGCTCAAAGTCGCACAAAAGGTGCTATTCGGACAGATTCCTCACCCACACATTTACAGGAAGAACCAAACTTTTTTCTTGTCAATCACAAAAAATTATGTATCTTTGCAAACTCAACTCGATAGTATTTGTCTCCGCAAAGACAACACAATCAACTGGAAAGATGGCAGAGCGGTCGAATGCGGCGGTCTTGAAAACCGTTGACCTGCGAGGGTCCGGGGGTTCGAATCCCTCTCTTTCCGCTGAAATGACGCTGTAAAATAGTACGCCAAACTATTTTGCAGCGTTTCACTTTAGCTTTTGAGCCAATTCTTGAGGCAACCTCCAATAATAGATTTTGACCACGAATCTCACTAATCTAACATTACGTAAAGCGAGAGCAAAGAAAGCTTGCTCACTCTGCCGAGCCGGAGTAATGTCACAGAATGTAACGAACGGTTCGTCAGTCGAGCGCAGATGAAGAGTAAGTCCAGTGGACTTTCGGGCAGAGTCTAGCGTAAAAAAAATGCACTATGCCAAGACACAGAACCGTCTCAGAGAAAATATTATTCGTGTCATTCGTGTTCGAAAATAATGAATATTTAGTGATTGCCTTGAGCCAAAAACGAACCAGACAAACTGTCATCAATTCTTTTCTTTTTTACAAAAAAGGAGACAATTAAAGAGAACGCTCTTATGCTACATTTACTGATTTTTCAGCCAGCATCGAATAACCTTACTACTTAGCGTATCAGAGATACACATTGAGATAGTTTGATAAAAATCAGTCGTATTTTACATTAGAGCGATATGTTTATTGTACAATCTGATTAAGACAGGTACTCATACCTACTTTTAATTAATTTCATAATACCATTGTAGGCATCATCTATGTCATCACCATTTTCATGGAAAGTTAATATATCGGACATATCTGAGCCTAAAGTATTCTTGAAGTCATCTATTCCTTTGGCATAATACAATGAAAGAAGGAATCTCACTCGGTCATTGTTTGTCTTAAATTCTGCTATGGGAACACCCTCCTCAATAATATACGATTCTAATTTCTCTTTTGAAATATATGGAGAGCCTGAACTTGATTCTATTACAAAGTTTTTGTCGGGAATTGTTTGTTCCTTCAACATCTCAACCATGATTTCTGGAGTTGAGGCCTCTTCTATAAATAGTTTCAAAATGTCCTTATAACTAGTGCTCCTAACCTTTCTAAGAAGAATCCCAAATGAACTAACTGTCAACAAATCCACATTGTACATTGAAAATATACTTTTTAACGATTGAAGGCTAAAGTCAGAAGTACTAGTATCTTCCGTTCTAGTGTTGGTGTCTGCACACGAAGGTACATGTGAATCTTGGATGGAGAAATCACGCTGTGATATTGATTTCCCCTTTCTCTTTTCGAGAATTTCTTTGAATGTGCATCCTGCAGCAAAGCCAAGAGCAAACGTTATTAAATGTGAAAACATATTCTTAATCATTTTCTTTTACTTTTTTTGTTAATTCTTCAATTAAGTCGATATCCGATGTGATAGACTTGATCTCTGACTCTAGTGAACTAATCTTAGACTCTATCTTTTCTTTCTCATTCTGTTTTTGTAGAGGTGATTTATTTAGAGATTTTTTTATTATCTCGCGTAAATCATCCAACTCGAGTCTAGCATTATATACAAAGTCTATATCTTTAGCCGTCTGAGACATCCCTAAAAAAATTCCATCTTCAGCCTTGTCGCTTAAACGTAAATCATCATATGTATTCAAAAATGCGGACCTAAACTTATCCCAATGCTTTTGTGTCCCATTAGGAACAGAACTGAGTCGTTTTGATGGAACAATTATGTCTGTATCGTTTATTGTGGCAATCAAAGTATTCTCCAATGAGTTTCTTAACAACTTCATATGATTTGTATCTATGTATGATGTACTAGACAGATTCGTGATTAGTTCATTCACCTCCTTCTTACATTCATTTCTAAACGAGTCTTTTAAGTTTTCAAGTACGTCTCTCAACTGATTCTCAAACCCAGATACGAAAGTATTGTAACTTGCAACATTATCTTTACTAACACCTGTGGTGAAGAGCCCTGGCTCTGGATATCGCTCCTCTGAGAATTCAGAAGAGGATGCCGACGCCCTTAAATCACGAGATTGCTTAATGGATGATAAAACCAACTGAGAAAGGTTTAATGACAAAGACGAAGATTTTATATCACGCATAGCAGAAAACATAAATTCTTCAAAATTATCAAGGCTCCGTTTACTGGCTTCTATTCCAACTTGAAGGGATTCCAGCGAAGCTTTCTTTGTTTCAATTTCAGATTCAATCGTATTTTTGATGGACGAGAGTCGGCCTTTTATAGTATTCAAAGGCCCCTCTATCAGATAAACAGATCCATCCTTGGAAAGTCGGTTAATTTCCGCAATAACGGAATTAACATTACTGTATCTAACGAAATCATGTTGTTGCTGTTCTCTTGTATTACCTTGACAGAGTTCTTCAAAGTATTCCTCAAAGTTGCCAAATTGCTCTTTTAAATCATCATTCATTTTGTCATAAGGCACGAGACCACACAAAGCCATTAACGAACTTATATATGTTGCTCGAGATTTGGATAACAGAGACTTGACGTTACTATTCTGTATGTCAATTTCGTTCCTTCCTTGAACAAAATATTCTAATTCGTCAGGCCACTCATCAATCGATGTAGATAGCATGTCAACCTTGTTAAGGATATCTACTACCTCAGAAATACCAGCATATTCTATTTGCTCAGTAAGCAACCTTACATCACTATTGTCATATCCATCTTTGTCATGTACAAATAGAAGCACATGACACTTACTGAGTACTCTTTTTGTCGCCTCTCCGCGAGAAACTATGGGGTCATTAAAACCTGGCGTATCTATGATTGTAACTCCCTTTAAGTTCTCGTTATTAATGAAAATCTTTACTGATTTTGCCAAACCACTATATTTCCCGTTTGCATCAATGTATTCATGCAAATCAGATAGCTTAATTGTTTGTTCAGTTAGGTTTAAATGCCTTTCATATTCTTTGGGGAAACTCTTTAACGTACTTGAAGCGGCTTCAGCCTTTAGTTTAAGGGTCTGCTCATCTCCATTGTATGCAGCTTGTGATTTTAGTTCTTCAACATCTTGACTCGTCATCATCTCAACAATCACCCTTTCCTCTTCCGAATAAGAAATCTCAGTTAAAGTGACTGTTGTCGGTGCAACTCCAGACGAGAGTACGGTGTCTCCAAAAACAACAGAGTTGACCAAAGATGATTTTCCTACTTTCATCTTGCCAACAACACCGATATATAAAGTCTGAGATTCAAAACTATCGTCTAATTCGTTGCAAAATGCGCCATCAATTCGACTGTTCTCTTTCAGCCTATCTATTATTGATTGTATTTGAGCTCTTTCAATCATGATTGTTGTATATTATTGTAAGTATTCTTTCAGTTTTTTTACTTCCGATAGTATTTCAGAAATCTTGTCTAAGTTATATTGATACAACTGCATCCTTGCAACTCCTTTTCCAAAATCAACAAGTTTCTCTTCATTCATGTTATTGTATGCACGAACCATACCGTTTAAAGAGTTGCTGATGCTATTGATATTATTTCTCAATGCATCTTCTGCACCACCACAAAACATTGCACCTGCACAGCGAGTATTAAATGTATCTACCATATTGTTAAACCGACTTGTGCAATTATTGCATTCTGTAATGAATGATCTGCTAGATGCTCTATATGCATCAAGGAGATCATCTGTTTCTTTGTCTAATTTGCCAATTTGTTTTGTATGATTTGCTTGACATTGTACTAGGAAATTTTCCAAGAAATCTATTGAAGCTGATATATGACCTCCTGGAGAGTATACTTCATATTCGTCAGACATTTTTTTCAAGAGATTTAGAGCCTCTCTTTTAAATCGACTTTGTGTCTCAGCCTTTCCACCTAGCATCAGATATCCCTTGTAGTCGATCTGCTTTTCTTTCAGATTGGCAACAATACTCTTGATAGAACTGTCTACTTGGGATTGTGTTGTTCCTAAAGCATCCACAAAGGAGAAAACGATATAAACAGGTTTCCCCTGTAATGACTCTTTCATCACTCTTATATCATCATCCCTAAGGCTATTCGTGATATTCAAAAACCAGAAAACGGTATCGCAACTTGATATTACGTTCATGGTCGGTGCAGAATGGTCTGTTTTTTTTGAAAAAAGCCCCGGAGTGTCAATAATGGTTATGTCCTCAAGTAGTTTTGCGCTGTTTTCCTTCACCATGTAGTTGAAAATTCTAGCAAAAGGGAAACCCATAATTCCTTTTGAATAATCAAGAATCGAGCATTGATCCAAGGTTAGTTCTTGTGATTGGCCCGCTCTGTCTACAATCGTTACAACATTCTGTTTCGAACCATATGTCAGATATGTGGCGATGGCAGTATTTTCATGTTGATGAACTTGAAACGACTCATCAAACAGGAGGTTTAGCGCGGTTGTCTTTCCTGTCGCAAAATGCCCCATAAAGCCAATAGTTAATTTGTCTTTGAGCCATGTTTTTTCTATTTGCTCCTTCAGTCTATCCAAGGGAAAGTCAATATTACTGGCAACAAACTCTGAATAATTAAATTCGTCAGAGAAAAGGTCAAGACGATGTGTTTGTTCGTAAAGTTGTGTAATATGAAGTTTGAGACTCTCACAAAATGCCTCTCCCTCAAGAGTCTCTTTGCTTTTGGGAGTAACCTGCCCCTTCAACAAGGTTGTTAATTCCTCAAGGAATTGTAGTTTCTTGTCTTCATTCATTGTTTGTAATTTGTTTTAGGTTAATACCTTTATTGAATTCACGAATATCATTTACAAGGGCTCGATGAACATCCCCTTCAATACTGAAATTCAACTTCCTAACATCAGACACCAAATCCTCATACAAATCAGAATTGTCAACAATGCGTTTAATCTCTTTTGCAAGCAGCATTTCAACATTAGCAGCATCTGCTATAGATATTACACCTTCTTTGATTTGAGAGTAGATAAGAGCCCTATAATAATCCCGTATGTATGGAAGCATAATGCTTACACCAGGTAGGGTGTTCATTAAGTGTGGGAGAAGCGGTAATGTGCCATATTGAGTAAGATGATAACCGTCGGCACACATCCCTGTCAAACAGGAGAAAATTGTAGAAATGATTTCATTAGTTTGTCTTTCTACAGCGTCATTAATCTCTGTTGGAACATCAAGCACGGTGAGAAGTCTGTCAAAATCATCATTTGATAGAGTTTGCTCACTTTGCGTTAGTATATCGAGTTTCTTAACAACATCTCTCTCAAATGTTGATGGCATTATCATTTTTGATTCTCGAATGACTCTTGCGAATTCCTTGATTTCCGAATATAGAACTTTGCGTTGGATTGCTTTAATATTATACCATCCGTAATCAAATCCTTTCGGATACGGTAAATCTTCTCCCAATCCCCATGACCATACTTTCAGGCGAACCGTATTTCCCCCATTGGTATATAGAGGCATGATTACTAATGTTGGTTGACCTTTTGCTCCTTGGAATAAATAGTTGATAGAAGCGTCGTTAATGGGAGCGTCATCTCTCCAGGATCCTATGTCGGATATCACTGCATGTATACCATTGGCTGCGAAATGATTTACAATAAACATTGAGAGTTCTGCATTAAAAGTCGCAGCACCTGACGATGTTTCTTTCACAGCAGTAATAACACGTAATGGAACTATTTCTTTATTATTGGCGATAGAGACCGTATTAAGCACTATTCGATCTGACCCTTCTTTAAAGAGCGGTTTGTATCCTAATGGCATTTCATAAGGATTCCTTAAAGGAAAACATTTCTCCCAAAAGATTTTTTGCTGCCAATCTTGACGAGATAAGAGCATTTGTTCCTCTGCCCTCTTACGTGCATCAACAGACTGTTTTTCAAGTTGAGCCATCTTTTTTTCGTGGTCGATCTGACTTAACTCTTTTTTATTGTCAAGTTCAAAAAGAGCCATTCTCTTCTTTGCTTCTTCCTCACGAAAAGCGATTTTTCGTCCCAATTTGGTTTCATATCTAAACCAATCTTGTGCAATTGGGCCGGCAATTCTGCCAAGCATACCGCCTAAAAAGAATCCTGCTGTAGACATGGTCTGTTCTATTCACTGTTAATAATATCGCTATTCTATTTCATTGCCATCATCATCGTCATTATCCTCTTCTGTTTCAGCCTCGTCTTCGTCTTCTATTTCATTCTCGTCTTCATCATGAGCATCGTCTCCATCCTCATTTTCTTGCGACATGGTGTCTTGTCCATCAGATTTGTAATAAATAGAAGGTTTGCCACCTTCACTATCGCCATTTTCCGCAGTTTCATCTGACTGCAAGGATTCCTTTGCTAATTTCTCTATCTGCTCTTTTATGGATAGCTCTGACGGAATAATTCTTTCCTGGTAATCATTGAAATCCTCCTCAAAATCAGAATAACTCATATTGCCCACCATGGTCAAATGATCCGAAAGCTGTGCTTGATAATCTTGTGGGATATTTATGAGGTCAGGATTTAGCTGATAGCCATGTGTGGCCACAAAATCATTGATATATTGATTTACAACAAAATTGGAAGGCAGTTCCTTTCCTGTTTCTGCATCATATTGGTATGGTGCTGGATTATTTGTCGCTGCCATGAAACAATTAGAATCTTTCCAAGCATTCATAAACTGCTCCAATGGATATTCTATTCGAAGATGACCCGCTCCGGGGTCTGTTAGTACAACTTGAACATCTTCTGGATTGTTAGGATTAACTTCAACTCCAGCTACAATTAGAGCATGGTTACCACCTTGTTCCTTGAATGTATCATCAAACCAATTTTTCAGTTTCTCGGAAAAACTATCATTATACCACAATTCTCTGGCATCCAAACTTACAATAACACGATGCCCTTGTGCCAATTCATTAGTAAGGTCATACATTGATGTACCATAAACTTGATGCATATCTACACCGGCAATTTGCAATACTTTTCCAATGTCATAAGTATATGTACCTTGGTCGGTATAGACCCCATAATCCTTCGCCAACTTTTCAAGATCTTTAAATGGGATATCTATACCGAAATCACGCAATACAATTTGCTGACTTCTTAATGCACAAGAATGGTCGTCTGGTTGGCGAATATAAACGGGATCATACAAGTTTTCGCCAGATTCCCCATAGGTACGGTAATATGTTTCCATTTCTTTACTATATATTAATTGTTCTGATTCTTGGTTATTAAACTCATCGGCATCGTAGCCTTCTTGACTATATAGATTACAATTCTTCCAAAATCTATCAATATCTAATGAAACAACTTTGTTGTTGTCAATCTCTGGCAGTTCAAAATCCATTCCAGCAATCTCATTGGGGGGTTGCATATCCTGTTCGTCAAAAGATGCCATTGTATCGCCGATTACCGTATTGGCATCCAATATGTCATGAACAGCCTCGTTATCTGCTGCCAGTCGCGTAATCTGTTGCATCTCTTTTTCCAGCAGGTTGCCTTCGAAAAAGGCCGCCAGTTTCTCTATACTGGGGAACTTATCCATAATATTCCTCCTTTCTGCGAACCGCTTCGTATTGTTCTTTGGCCCGTTTGTGCATATTGTAGTAATTTGCCATTGTCAATCCTAACGCTTTTGCGGTTTCCTCGTTGGTCATCTGCTCCAAGTAACGCAGACGGATTAGTTTTCGATAGCTACCGTTGTGCATCATACCCAGTAGCACTTCCACGTCAGCACGGTTCATTCCGCTAAAGTCCATATCTATAGAGCCTCCTATCTGGTCAATTATATCACTGTCATCCACGTTTTTTTCATCTTTTTCAGAAGAATGTGGCAATGGCTCATAGAGAGGCATCCTCTTCTTCAACTCAAACTTATGGTAGCAATAGTAAAGGCAAACCGTTTTCAACCAGCTTGTCAGGGTGCTTTCACCACGATAGTTCTCCATTTGGCAGTGTCCAGTTTTATTAGGGGCAATGACAACGATATAAATCTCATCCATAAACTCTTTGCAGCATTCGCAGTCGGTGTAGTAGTTGTCGTAGATGGACTTGAAGAGAGGATAGCACTGCTCATAGAAATAGCGGCGCGTAACTACCTCGTCCCTCCCGATAAGGGATTTCGCTATCTGGAGGTCTTCGGTGTATGTCTTCAACGTTGCCATCTGATTCGTGTTTTTTGCTTGTCTTGCCGTACCCAAGAGGACATAAAGAAGGCTTGAACCCTGCTTATTCCTATTGAGGTGTTCCAAGACCCATTATTTCATAAGTAAAGCCCACGATACCATCGAGGGCGTTTACTGCTTTACGAGGGATAAAAATTGATTTTTGTGGAGATCTCAATATATTCCTTAAAGCATAAACGCTTTCATTATGTCAGTTCTATTATTTTTTTATTCTGTCATTCAATCTTTTTAATAAATGTATGAGTATTTGTTGACACGTTGATATGTTTTGCGAATCGCCTAACTTATCAACATTAAACTTATCAACATCAAGCACATTCACGCATTCACACATTCATAATGGGATGTATGTCACATCAGGGAATGGTAATATCAACTGTAGGCATTAGGAGAATATATTCAGGACGTATCGCATTGCTGTAGCGTGCCGCAGCAGTCTGAGTGGCAATAATTTCTCCGTCAAGGTCTTTAAACGTGACGGTGAAGCCATAGGTACATGCGAGAGGACGCAACGCAAACATAATCACCTTCGGTGTAGAGGTAAGGGCAAGCCCTCCTTCGCAGGTAAGTGTGATGGTGCGGGAGGTGTTTTCTGATTTGGGAGCAACGAAAGAGGATTTAGATAAATCATATTCATTAAGGTCGACAGTTGTCTGTCCGCACAAGTTAAAGGCAGCATCTGTCAACTCAACACTGCCGATAGTACAGTTGCCCGTGAGAGGAATGGCCAACACGCCGAAAAGCCCACGGAAGGTGAATGCCGTGCCGCTGCCGCCATTGGTGCCCGCCATAGGATAGGTGTTGGTGGCAAAGGAACCTTCGACATAGGTCTGAGTGGCGGGAACGGTTATTGTGACGATGCTACCAGAGAGGCCTGTGATCATGTTGACAGGATAGAATGCATAATAATTGGCGCTGGGGTCAATCACGCCGTTGCCCGTGAAAGTGGTATGCGTTGTGCCGCCATTTGTGGCGGTGAAATTTTGGGTTGCCCACGTGGCATCGAACACCATAATTTGGTCGCCAGCATCCCACACCAGGTAGTCGTCTGTACCAATGTGCGTCTTGTCTTCACAGGTGGGCTGGTTCAGTTCGGCGGTGAAAGTATTGGTCAGTTTCTCCTCGTTCTTTTGACAAGAGGTGGCTACTAAGGCCATAAGGGCACACAGCCCCATAATCTTTACTGAATGGTTCATAGTTTTCATCACTTTAATAGGTTTATTCCCAAGAGCCTTGGACGGTTGTGAAATGGAT
>JAFWQP010000021.1 GCA_017509045.1 Bacteroidales bacterium | reverse complement strand
TTAAGAATTAAGTTTTAAGAATTAGGAGCTGTCGTGAACGGCTCGTTAACGAAAAAGAGAAATGAGAAAAGCTAAACCCAGAAAACGTATCATCCTCCCGGATCCCAAATATAATGACGTGCTCGTGACCAAGTTTGTGAATAACTTGATGCTGGGCGGTAAGAAGACCATTGCCTATAAGATTTTCTACGAGGCAATAGACGTGGTGAGCGACCGTACGAAAGAGGACGGTCTCGAGGTGTGGAAGAAGGCTCTGGCCAACATCACCCCCTCTGTGGAGGTGAAGAGCCGCCGTATTGGTGGTGCCACCTTCCAGGTGCCTACCGAGATTCGTCCCGAGCGCAAGCAGTCGATCGGCATGAAGAACCTGATCAGCTTCAGCCGCAAGCGTGGTGAGAAGACGATGGCCTTGAAACTGGCCGCCGAGATTCAGGCCGCTTATAAGGAAGAGGGTGCCGCCTTCAAGCGTAAGGAGGATATCCACCGTATGGCTGAGGCTAACAAGGCCTTCTCGCACTTCCGTTTCTAATATATATAGAGAATACATTAAAAAGATAGCTTCCATACTAATAGCAAATAGATGTCAGACCTTAAGTACACAAGAAATATCGGCATAATGGCCCACATCGACGCCGGCAAGACGACGACGACGGAGCGTATACTCTTCTACACCGGCAAGAACTATAAGCTGGGAGAGACGCACGAGGGGTCGGCCACCATGGACTGGATGGTGCAGGAGCAGGAGAGGGGTATCACCATCACTTCTGCTGCTACCACTGTGTATTGGGACTGGCATGAGAATCGCTATAAGTATAACATTATCGATACGCCGGGTCACGTGGATTTCACGGTGGAGGTGGAGCGTTCGCTGCGAGTGCTGGATGGCGCGATAGCCATCTTTTGCGCCGTGGGCGGCGTGGAGCCCCAGTCGGAGACCGTGTGGCGCCAGGCGGACAAATACAGCGTGCCTCGCATCGCGTTTATCAACAAGATGGACCGTTCGGGTGCCGACTTCTTCGGCGTGGTCAACCAGATTAAGGAGCGTTTGGGTGCCAACCCTATCCCCATTGAGATTCCCATCGGACAGGAAGACCTGTACAAGGGTGTGGTGGACCTGATTTCGAACAAGGCGTTGGTGTGGGACGAGTCGTCGAACGGCCAGCGTTTTGAGGAAATCCCTATGCCCGAGGATTTGAAGGAGGTGGCAGCCGAGTACCGCCAGAAGCTGATTGAGGGCGTGGCCGAGGAGAACGAGGAGCTGATGCTGAAGTTCTTCGACGACCCCGACAGCATCACTGCCGACGAGGTGATTGCCGAGATACGCAAGGCGACGCTGTCGATGAAGATTGTGCCGGTGATGTGCGGTTCTGCCTTTAAGAACAAAGGTGTGCAGACGTTGCTCGACGCAGTGGCGGCATTCCTGCCCAGCCCGCTGGACATGAAGGAGGTGGACGGCATCAACCCCAAGACCGAGAAGGAAGAGTCGCGTCCGATTGACGTGAACGCTCCGTTCTCGGCTTTGGCGTTTAAGATTGCCACCGACCCGTACGTGGGACGGCTGTGCTTCTTCCGCGTGTATAGCGGCGCGCTGGATTCGGGCTCGTATGTCTACAATGCCAACACGGGTAAGAAGGAGCGTATCTCACGCATCATGCAGATGCACTCGAACAAGCAGAACCCGATGGACCGCATCGAGGCTGGCGATATTGGAGCCGCCGTCGGTTTTAAGGACATCAAGACCGGCCACACGCTGTGCGATGAGAAGCACCCCATCATACTTGAGTCGATGAAGTTCCCCGAGCCTGTTATCAGTATTGCCGTTGAGCCGCTAACACAGGGCGACATGGACAAGCTGACCAATGCGCTGACCAAGCTGGTGGAGGAAGACCCCACTTTCCGCGTCAAGACTGACGAGGTGTCGGGTCAGACCATCATCAGCGGTATGGGTGAGCTGCACTTGGACATCATTCTCGACCGTTTGCGCCGAGAGTTCCAGGTGGAGGTGAATCAAGGCCGTCCGCAGGTGGCATATAAGGAAGCTATCACTACGACCGTCCAACATCACGAGATTTACAAGAAGCAGACTGGCGGCAAGGGTAAGTTTGCCGACATCCTGTTCGAGATTGGCCCTGCCGACGAAGGCTTCGTGGGTCTGCAGTTTGTGAACGAGGTGAAGGGCGGTAATATTCCGAAAGAGTATATCCCTGCTATCGAAAAAGGCTTCAAGGAGGCTATGCAGAACGGTGTGTTGGCCGGCTATCCGATGGACAGCATGAAGGTGACCGTCATCGATGGTTCGTTCCATCCGGTGGATAGCGACCAGCTGTCGTTTGAGGTGTGCGCCAAGATTGGTTTCAAGGCTGCATGCCGCAAGGCGAACCCCGTGTTGTTGGAGCCTATCATGAAGTTGGAGGTGCTGACCCCCGACGCATACGTGGGCGACGTGACAGGCGACTTGAACCGCCGTCGCGGTATGTTGGAGAACATTGCCGCGAAGGTGGGTGTGCAGGCCATCCATGCCAAGGTGCCGCTGGAGCAGATGTTCGGCTATGTGACCGCACTGCGTACCATCACCTCGGGCAGAGCCAACAGTACGATGGAGTTTTCGCACTATGCCGAGGTGAGCCGCGACCAGCAGGAGAACATCCTAAAGAGTAAATATAATAATTATTAATAAAAATCATTAACCGTGAGTCAAAGAATTAGAATCAAATTGAAGTCTTACGACCACAATCTCGTCGACAAATCGGCGGAGAAGATTGTGAAGACCGTTAAGATGACTGGTGCAGTGGTGAATGGCCCCATTCCACTGCCGACCAACAAAAAGATTTTCACTGTCAACCGCTCGACCTTTGTGAACAAGAAGAGCCGCGAACAGTTCGAGCTGAGCTCGTACAAGCGTTTGATGGACATTGAGATCAACGACCGTGCCAAGACTATCGATGCACTGATGAAGCTTGAGCTTCCCAGCGGTGTCGAAGTGGAAATCAAAGTGTGAAAAATAACCGTCAGCCAATGTGCGTAGCCGCCCATGAGTAGCGGCGGTGAGAATAAGCTGATAACTAACAAAAAAAAACAATCCAAAAAGAGAAATGTCAGGATTAATTGGTAAAAAAATTGGAATGACCAGTCTTTTTAATGCCGACGGAAAACAGATTCCGTGCACTGTGATTGAAGCTGGTCCTTGTGTTGTGACACAAGTGAGAACCATCGAGAAGGATGGTTACGAGGCAATTCAGTTGGCTTTTGGCGACCAGAAAGAGAGCCGCACCAACAAGCCGATGAAAGGCCATTTTGCAAAGGCCAACACCACCCCCAAACGCTATCTCGCCGAGTTTAGCCGCTTTGAGGAGGGCCACAAGAAAAAGTATGGTGAAGTTTTGACAGTGGAAGTCTTCCAGGAAGGCGAGTTTGTTGACGTGGTTGGAACCTCGAAGGGTAAGGGTTTCCAGGGCGTCGTGAAGAGACACGGTTTTGGCGGTGTCGGTGACTTGACTCACGGCCAGCACGACCGTCTGCGTGCTCCTGGTTCGATTGGCGCTAGCTCCTATCCTTCGCGTATCTTCAAGGGCATGCGCATGGCCGGCCAGACTGGTAATCACAAGGTGAAGATTCAGAACCTTGAGGTTGTTAAGATTATCCCTGAAAAGAATTTAATGTTAGTTAAAGGTTCTGTACCGGGACCCAAAGGATCAATAATAAAACTTGAAAGATGGAGTTAAAAGTCTATAACATCAACGGAAGCGAAACCGGTAGAACCATCAACTTGGACGATTCTATCTTCGCGATTGAACCCAACCAGCACGCTATCTATCTGGATTGCAAACAATATCTGGCTGACCAACGTCAAGGTACTGCTAAAACGAAGGAGCGCAGTGAGAATGCTCACAGCACCCGCAAGCTGAAACGTCAGAAGGGTACCGGTGGTGCTCGCTCGGGCGATTTGAAGAGCCCTGTGTTTGTCGGTGGCGGTACTATCTTTGGACCTAAACCCCGCGACTACCGCTTCAAGCTGAACATTAAGCAGAAGAGACTTGCCCGCCGTTCGGCTCTTAGCGAGAAGGTGGCTGGTAACGCTATGACCATTGTTGAGAACTTCACGATGGAAGCTCCGAAGACCAAAAAGATGATTGAGATTCTCAACAATCTTAAAATTGGAGATAAAAAATCGCTCATAGTTCTCGAAAGTCCAAATAATTTCGTATCTTTGTCTGCTCGAAACTTACAGGGCATAAAGGTAGTATCCGTCGGACAGTTAAACACTTACGACATTGTGAATGCTGCCAATATAGTCCTCAGCGAGCAGTCAATTAATGAAATTAACCGCGTTTTGGCAACGAAATAAAGAAGTTAGAAACAAGATTTAAGAAAGTTTAACAATGAATAATATCATAGTAAAACCTCTGATTAGCGAAAAGATGACGAGAATCACCGAGGCCGCCGCTTCTCCCAAGCTGACCCGTATTCAGCGTGATAAGAACAAGCCTGCCCCCAAGGTGTTGAATCGTTATGGTTTTGTTGTCGACAAGCGCGCCAATAAGATTGAGATTAAGAAGGCTGTTGAGAGTTTCTACGGTGTGAAGGTTCTTGACGTGAACACCATGAACTACTCGGGCAAGGTGAAGGCCCGCTACACCAAGGCTGGTTACTTGGTAGGTCGCACCAATGCTTTCAAGAAGGCCATCGTAACATTGGCAGAGGGCGACGAAATTGATTTCTACGCTAGCATCTAAAAGGATATTGCCAACGGTGTGGTGAGAGCCACGCCGTTGGCATGACCAAAAGAATAAAAGTAACTAATAATAATAGTATAGTCCACTGATAAGAGACTAAAAATAAGAAGAAATGGCTTTAAAGAAAATTAAACCGACAACCCCCGGCCAGCGTCATAAGATTGTTGTCACGAACGACGACATCACGACCAGCAAGCCGGAAAAGAGTTTGGTGTGCGGCTATGGTAAGAGTGGTGGCCGTAACAACCAGGGTAAGATGACCATGCGCTATTTGGGCGGTGGTCATAAGCAGTTGTATCGCTTTGTCGACTTCAAGAGAGACAAGGACGGTATTCCCGCTGTTGTGAAGACTATTGAGTATGACCCGAACCGCACTTCGCGTATCGCCCTCGTGTTCTACGCAGACGGCGAGAAGCGTTATATTCTGTGCCCCCAGGGTCTGAAGGTCGGTCAGACTATCATGTCTGGTAAAGGCGTTGCCCCCGAGGTTGGCAATACCCTGACTCTTGCCGAGATTCCTTTCGGTACGCTGATTCACAATATCGAGCTTCGCCCCGGCCAGGGTGCCAAGATGGTGCGTAGTGCCGGCGCTTATGCCCAGCTGATGTCGCGTGATGGCAAGTATGCTATCATCAAGATGCCCAGCGGTGAGATGCGTATGATTCTCCAAGCATGCCGTGCCACTATCGGTATTGTTTCTAATCCTGAGCACAACCTTGAGGTTGGCGGTAAGGCCGGTCGCAGCCGTTGGCTGGGTCGTCGCCCGCGTAACCGTGGCGTTGTGATGAATCCTGTTGACCACCCGATGGGTGGTGGTGAGGGCCGCCAGACCGGTGGACATCCTCGTAGCCGCAAGGGTATTCCCGCTAAGGGTTACAAGACTCGCTCACCGAAGAAACAGTCGAGCAAGTACATTGTCGAAAGAAGAAAGAAGTAATCAATAAAAGAAGAAGAAAATGAGTCGTTCATTAAAGAAAGGTCCGTATATCTTCTACAAACTGGAGAAGAGAGTTATCGAGGCTCAGCAGAACAATAAGAAGGTTACTATCAAGACATGGAGCCGTGCTTCTATGATTTCGCCCGACTTTGTGGGTCAGACCATAGCCGTGCACAATGGCAACAAGTTTATCCCTGTCTACGTGACTGAGAACATGGTAGGTCACAAACTTGGTGAGTTTGCTCCCACCCGTATCTTCCGTGGTCATGCTGGATCAAAAGACAAAGGTAAGAAATAAATAAGTCCAAATAGTAAAGAAAAATAAGAAATGGGACGTAGAAAACGAGAAAGTGCAAACGCACAGCAAGAAGCAAAAAAGACCCTCTACGTGGCTAAGTTGAGAAACAATCCCACTTCGCCTCGCAAGACCCGTCTCGTTGCGGACATGGTTCGTGGCGTTGACGTTGATAAGGCTCTGGGCATCCTTAAGTATTGTCCGAGAGAGTCGGCTCCCAAGATGTATAAGCTTATTCTTAGCGCCGTTGCCAACTGGCAGGCCAAGAATGAGGGTTCTCGTCTAGAAGACAGCCAGCTCTATGTGAAACAGATTATGGTTGACGAAGGTCGCACCATGAAGCGTATGCGCACCGCCCCTCAGGGCCGTGGCTACAGAATCCGCAAGCGTAGCAACCACATCACTGTTATCCTCGGCAGCCGTGTTGAAGAGGCTCCTAAGGCTGAAGTTGAAACTAAATAGTTAATAAAAAAGAAGAAGTAAACAATGGGACAAAAAACTAACCCAATTGGAAATCGTTTAGGTATTATCCGCGGATGGGATTCGAACTGGTACGGTGGTCGCAAGTTTGAACAGAAACTTGTTGAAGACGACAAGATCCGTAAATATCTCAATGCCCGTCTCGCTAAGGCCAGCATCTCGAAGATATATATCGAGAGAACTCTGAAACTCCTCACTGTTACTATTAACACCGCTCGTCCGGGTCTGATTATCGGCAAGCAGGGTGCGGAGGTCGAGAAGCTGAAGGAAGAGTTGAAGAAGCTCACGGGTAAAGATGTTCAGATTAACATCTCCGAAGTGAAGCGTCCTGAGCTTGATGCCGTTTTGGTTGCCCAGAATATTGCCAAGCAGATTGAGGGACGTGTGCAGTATCGTCGTGCCATCAAGAACGCCATTGTCTCCACGATGCGTTCGGGTGCCGAAGGTATCAAGGTCTCTATTTCGGGCCGTATCGGTGGTGCCGAAATCGCACGTAGCGAGCATTACAAGGAAGGCCGCACTCCGCTGCATACCCTCCGTGCTGATATCGATTACGCTCATGCCGAGGCTCATACTACTTATGGCCGTATTGGCGTGAAGGTGTATATCTGCCGTGGCGTTATTTACGGCAAGCGCGAACTGGTTCCTTCCACCGTTGGCGGTCAGCAGAAGGATCATCGCCCCGCTATGGGTGGTGAGCGTCGTGGCGGTAACGGAGCTCCCCGTCGTCGTTCGAACAATAGTAGAAATAATAACAGTAAATAATAGGTTATAGGTTAGTGGTTGAAGTGATAGAAAAGACACTGAACGCTGAACACTAAACATTAAACAATAAGAAAATGTTACAACCTAAGAAAACAAGATATAGAAAGCAGCAGAAGGGTAAAATTAAAGGCAATGCTTTCCGTGGTCACGAGTTGGCTTTCGGTACCTTTGGTATCAAATCCCTTGAAACCTGTTT
>JAFWQP010000020.1 GCA_017509045.1 Bacteroidales bacterium | reverse complement strand
CATGCAGTCGAACGAGTCGGGCATGACGATAGGCATGTCGTTGGTGGTGCAAAGGGTAGGTCCTGCCACGTTGCTGCCAGCACTCCAGCCCATGTAAGGCATACCGTCGAAGGCACGCTGGCGGATGGCCTGCATGAGGCCAGTGCGTTGCAGCTGGCGCACCAAGTGGAAGGTGTTGCCACCGCCTACGGCCACGCAGTCGGTATCATAGACGGCGTTAATGGGCAGAGCCTTGTGGTGTACGCTGGTCAGCTTCACACCAAACTCGGCGTAAACCTTTGCCACTTTTGCCTCATAGGCATCATAACTCTTGGTTAAGCCACCTTCGGCGAGAGAGACACCGGCATAAGGCACGAAGAGCACTTTCTTAACGTTGTGCCGACGGCAAAAGTCGGCAATCATGTCCTTGCACCAGCCGAGGTAAGCCTCGCCACGCATGGTGCTGTTGCTGATAAGTAAAAGGTTTCTTTTATCCATAGTGGTATTTTTTTTTATTCTAGTCTTTCTAGTAATACTAGTTCTACTAGTGATACTAGTAAATCCAGAGGGGTTAAGCATCAATTGTGGCGTAGGTGGCGTTGCGCTCGATAAACTCGCGGCGAGGAGGGACGTCGTCGCCCATGAGCATGGAAAAGACGCGGTCGGCTGAGGCGGCATTTTCGATGGTCACCTGGCGGAGCTGGCGGTTTTCGGGGTCCATGGTGGTCTCCCACAGCTGCTCGGGGTTCATCTCGCCGAGACCTTTGTAACGCTGTACGTGGACGCCCTTGTCGCCTACAGCCTCCATAGCACGCTCGCGTTCTTCCTCACTCCAGCAGTAGAAACTCTTGTTGCCTTTCTTCACCAGGTAGAGTGGGGGAGTGGCAAGATAGACGTAGCCGTTTTCAATCAGTTCGGGCATGTAGCGGAAGAAGAATGTCAGCATCAAGGTGTCGATATGGGCACCGTCGACATCGGCATCGGTCATGATGATTACCTTATGGTAGCGCAATTTGCTTAGGTTCAATGCTTGCGCATCTTCAGGGGTGCCTACTGTAACGCCCAAAGCGGTATAGATGTTGCGTATTTCCTCACTCTCGAAGGCACGGTGGCGCATGGCCTTTTCCACGTTCAGAATCTTGCCTCGCAGAGGCAGGATGGCCTGATACCTACGGTCGCGGCCCTGTTTGGCACTTCCGCCTGCCGAGTCACCCTCGACAAAATAAATCTCGCACATTGATGGGTCTCCGTCCTGGCAGTCGGCCAGTTTGCCTGGCAGTCCGGCGCTGCTGAACACGTTGCCGCGTTGCACCATCTCTCTTGCCTTGCGGGCTGCCTGACGGGCGCGGGCTGCCAAAATCACCTTCTCCACGATGGTCTTAGCCTCGTTGGGGTGTTCTTCGAGGTAGTTCTCAAGCATCTCGCTGACTGCGCTGTCCACAGCTCCGCGTACCTCGTTGTTGCCCAATTTGGTCTTTGTCTGTCCTTCGAACTGCGGCTCGGCGACTTTGACACTGATGATGGCGGTCAGACCTTCGCGGAAATCGTCACCGCTGATGTCTACCTTGGCTTTTGCTAGCATGCCGCTCTTGTCGGCGTAGGCTTTCAGTGTGCGGGTCAGACCGCTGCGAAAACCAGCCAAGTGTGTGCCACCCTCATGGGTGTTGATGTTGTTGACGTAGCTGTGAATGTTCTCGTTGTAGGTATTGTTGTACTGCATGGCAATCTCAATGGGGATGCCGTTGCGCTCGCCCTCGATGTAGATAGCCTCAGGCATCAGCTTCTCGCGGTTCTCGTCGAGGTAGGCGATGAAGTCGCGCAGCCCCTTCTCGCTGTAGAAGTGCTGGCTTTGGAACGAGCCGTCAGCCAAAGGCCGCTTGTCCTCGATGGTGATGTCGATGCCTTTGTTGAGGTATGCCAATTCGCGCATACGCTCAAGCAGTGTGTTGTAGTCGTACTCAGTGGTAGTGAAGATAGTGCCGTCGGGGTGGAAGGTGATGCGTGTGCCGGTCTTGTCCGCGGGACCCACTTCCTTGACGGGATATAGGGGCTTGCCCTTGCTGTACTCCTGTTGATATGTCTTACCGTTGCGGTAGACGTTGACAATCATGTGTTCGCTGAGGGCGTTGACGCAGCTCACGCCCACGCCGTGTAGACCGCCGGACACCTTGTAGCTGCCCTTGTCGAACTTGCCGCCGGCGTGCAGCACGGTCATAACCACCTCAAGGGCTGAACGGTGCTCCTTTTCGTGCATGTCTACGGGTATGCCACGGCCATTATCTTCTACTGTGATGCTGTTGTCTTCGTTGATGCTGACGTATATTTTGTCGCAAAAGCCAGCGAGAGCCTCGTCGATGGAGTTGTCCACCACCTCGTACACCAAATGGTGCAATCCACGGAAGTTCACGTCGCCGATGTACATGGCAGGGCGGACGCGTACGGCCTCAAGGCCTTCTAATACGGTAATGTTACTCGCACTGTAGTCGTTCTTTTGTGTTGTATCGCTCATATTTAGGTACTGAATAATTAGTCAATAAGAATTTGCAAAAATACGAAAATTTTCTGACATATCAGAACCTTTTTTTCAAAAAAGAACAGCTTTTTTCCATTGTTAATGTCAGTAATTGAAGGAGGGGGCGGAAGATGCTGTGGAATAGGGTTTTATCAGAACGTTCGGAATAATCAGAGTGAATCGGAGTATTCAAATTACTCCGATTATTCCGATTTTGTTCATCGAACTATTGTTTCAGCGGGGGTGGAGGCTTGCAGTACGCCTTTCTTGGCTTCGATCCAGGGGGCGGCTAAGCATTGCACGGTGGCGGCAGGAATGTGGAAACGCCCTGTGCGGTCGGCAGTGACGATGTATTCCACCGTGTGGGTGCCGGCGGGAAGGAGTTCGATGTAGATGTCGAGGCCGTTGGACGGTCCGGCGAACTGTGTGGCTACAGAGCCTATTTGGGCATCTAATTCTTTGAGTGAAATATAATCGGTTCGGCCTGCCGTCAAGGAGGTGAGGCGTGCCTCGCCGTGCGACGAGAAGCAGGCGGCATGGGGCGAGCGCAGATAAAGGTGGCTCATGGGGCGGTCGAGAGTGATGGTCAGCCGTATGGTATAATGCCCATGGGGTGAGGCTTCGTCGTTCTTTGTGGGTATTAGTTGCCGCGAGAGTGTGATGTTTGCTTCACGGCGGTCGGTGGCATATTCGGGGTGGTTGAGGTAACCGAGGGCGGCCAACCGTGCATTTCCTGTGTTCAATGTGGGGGCAAGGTAGCGGATGCGCTGGCGCACTTGGTTGGCAAGGAGTGTGTCGTGTAGCACCTCTTCAAACACCTCGATGTAGTTCAGCAGGCAGTCGGGACTATGGTCGGTGAGCAACCAATGTCTCCCGCGCTCGGGATGCAGGGTGTCATAGACCGATGCCTGCATGATGTCCTGGGCCAGCTGATTGGCCAAGGCGGTGTCGCCTTGTCGATATATAGTCAGGATATCCCATGAGTCGGGGTTATTTCTTTTTAGAACAGCATAGAGGCTGTCGCGCATGGGGTAGTAGGCGGTGTCGAGGGGGTACTGGGAAAAGTAGTGGTGTATCGTGAGCCATCTGTTGTTATACATGACTGTTTGGGGATATTTTGACCAATAGGCGTACACCAGACTGTCGGCCTGTTGCAGTGTACGCTTGATGTTGAAGGAGGCGGGTATTTTTACATGCGGGCATTCTTGTTGTAGT
>JAFWQP010000019.1 GCA_017509045.1 Bacteroidales bacterium | reverse complement strand
CGGTATCGAAGACGCAGGGTGTGTATGGCCGCAACTTTGAGAAACTGAAACTATAACCGGAGACATTTAAGGCTGACGCAACCGGCGAGTCGCCGGAGACATTTAAGGCTGACGCAACATTAATAATACTCAAAATGAAACTAATATCACCTTCTCTGCTTAGTGCCGATTTTGGCAACCTACAGCGCGACATAGAGATGCTCAACGAGAGCGAGTGTGACTGGCTGCATGTGGACGTGATGGACGGTGTGTTTGTGCCGAACATCAGTTTTGGGCAGCCCGTTGTGAAACATATCAAGAGGCATGCCCGTAAGCCGCTGGATGTGCATCTGATGATAGTGGACCCAGGCCGTTATGTGAACGACTTCAAGGAGGCGGGTGCCGATATACTGACGGTGCATTACGAGGCGTGCACACATTTGGATCGCACACTCCATGCTATTAAAGATGCAGGGATGAAATGCGGTGTGGTGCTGAATCCTGGCACGGCGGTCAGTCTGCTGGAGGACACGGTGCAGCTGTGCGACGTAGTGCTGCTGATGTCGGTCAATCCCGGCTTCGGCGGACAGAAGTTCATTGAGAACACATACAACAAGGTGAAGCAGCTGCGTGCGCTGTGCGACCGCAAGGCTCCGCAGTGCTTGATAGAGGTGGACGGTGGCGTGAATACCACGAACGCGCCCTTGCTGTTTGCCGCAGGTGCCGATGTGCTGGTGGCTGGCAATGCCGTGTTTAAGTCGGAGAATCCCTTAGAAACCATCAAACTGTTGAAGCAGTGAGAGCCACGCTACACTTAGCCCCCGGCAAGGATAAGGCCGTGATGCGTCGCCATCCGTGGATATTCTCGGGTGCGGTGCGGAAGATTGTAGGCGAGCCACAGGAGGGCGACATGGTGGACGTGGTTGCCGCCGACGGGAAATGGCTGGCTGTGGGGCATTACCAATCCGATTCGATAATCTGCAAGGTGCTGTCGTTCGATACGCAGCAGGTAGACGAGACGTTTTTCCGTGAAAGACTGCAGAGCGCTATTGCCTACCGTGAACGCTTGGGTTTCTTTGGTAATAAGAAGGACGAGTTTGGTGTGGTCGATAATTCTCAATTCGTAAGGGCAGACACAGGAGTCAGCCTCTACGATTCTCAATTAGCCAATGTCTTCCGCTTGATCCATGCCGAGGGCGACTTTCTGCCCGGGCTGGTGTGCGACTGGTACAACGGCGTGCTGGTGATGCAAGCACACAGTGTGGGAATGCATAGGCTTTTCCCTATGCTCACGGAATTGTTTGTCGACCTGCTGAGCAAACATGGAATCAAGTCGGTCTTTGACAAGAGCAGTGCCACCGTGCCGGGTGGATGCGAGGATAGATACATTTGGGGTGATGAACCCGAGGAATGGGAGATTTGTGAGCAAGGCAATAGGCTGCTCATCAACTTCTACGAAGGGCAGAAGACAGGATTCTTTGTCGACCAGCGCGAGAACCGCAATCTAGTGGCTTCGCTTGCCGAAGGGCAGCGGGTGCTGAACTGCTTTGGCTATACGGGAGGCTTCAGCCTTGCCGCCTTACGCGGAGGAGCGAGCTACGTGGAAACGGTGGATATCAGCAAGAAAGCTATCGAATTGTGCAATCGTAACGTGACGCTGAATTTCGGCGATGGGGCATCCCATAGGGGAGTAGTGGCTGATGTGTTGAAATATCTGGAGGAAGTTGACAACCAATTCAACCTCATCATTCTTGACCCGCCCGCATTTGCCAAGAACCACCGCAGCCTGCAACAAGGACTGAAAGGCTACCGCAATATCAACCAGCGGGCGATGGAGAAGATACGCCCCGGTGGACTGTTGCTGACCTTCAGTTGCAGTCAGGCGGTGAGCAACGACGAATTTAAGACTGTCTGTTTCACCGCAGCTGCCAATGCCCACAAGCAGGTGCGCATCGTGCGCCAGCTGCCTCATGCCATGGACCACCCAGTTAGTATCTATCATCCCGAAGGGGAATACCTGAAGGGACTGCTACTTGAAATCGAATAGTATGAAACGCATCGGAGTCTTTCTTGTCTTGACACTCTTTGCCCTCACCACTACGCAGGCGCAGCAGCACCGTGAGCGGTGGGTGGCTACGGACTTTTTCCCCGAACACCACTTTGTGCCGCCTAACGCCAAAACCCAGAGGGACAGCACTCGCATTGCTGACAAGGCGGGTGAGGTGGCTTTTTATATGCGGTTGGCGGGACTCGTGCCATGGAAGGACACTTCGCGTGAGGAAGCCTTAACCTTGATACGTGTCTCCATGCTGCCGAAGTATTCCCACCCCATGTTTATCGAAGTGGCTATTTCTGATGACGGGGTGGACCTAATCAGTTTTAGACGTGGCAATGCCATCTGTGGCTATGTGGAGCATAGCACCTATATGGAGTTAAGCGACACGGGCTATTATGATGCTACTGAAGAACGTTATAAGGGCAACCAGTGGACAGAAGGAATAATGGAAACCCAGGAGAGGTATATTGCAGCAGAACAGATGGATTCTCTAAACAGACTCCTTGCCAAGGTTGACCTTCCACACCATCCCCACACTACTTTTCGGTGTAGCGATAAAGCACCCTATGTGATTGAGTACAGACATGGCAAGACATACAACGCTGTTTATGACGAGGGCTATAAAAAGCCCCTTGGCACATTGGTCAACTACCTTGTCTTTCTGGCCGACACATCCTCTTTAGACAACAAGATTTATGGTTCAGGGGAGGCCGGCATCACCCCTGCTCAGTTCCCCGGAGGAGACTCGGCATACAATGCCTTCCTTGCCGAAAACCTGCGCTATCCCAAGCAAGCCCTTGAAGCCCTTGAGGAGGGTAAGGGAACACTGAAGTTTATTGTGGAGCGCGATGGCAGCTTGTATTTCATTGAAAGCTACTTGTTTTTCAGTGAACTCGGTAAAGACAAGTTTGGTTTCTGCGACGAGGCCAAGCGCCTCTTTGACCTTATGCCGCGCTGGCAGCCTGCCATGGACATAGGCAAACCTGTGCGGAGCATGGTTACACTCACTATCCGATTCACTCTCCCCGACAGCCTACAGCCCGTCTATGGCTCCCCGATACTTGAGACTGCGCGCGACACCAACAAGTGGAAAACCATTTATGTAAATTACCGCCGCCTGTTGGGCAATCCGCAGAACCAAGAACACTGCTATTGGTTGGCTCGGCAATACTATTGGGAGTTCCTTTTGCCGATGAAAGATCGAGTACCTACTGCTTTCGACTCCGTAAAGGTTGAATTGGGCGAAGAAAATTGGGAATCTATTCTTGACAACACGCCTGTAGTTGAAGGTGCAGCCGACAGTGCCTTGCGCTATTTCTACCGTGCCCTCACATCCACTCAAATTGTCGATGATGAAAGAATCATCGATATGTATCTGCCCATCCGACAACTGGAGGAGTATCTCAACCTGCCATACAATCCCCTGAACAAGCTGCCCTTTGACACCGTGCCGGGAATCCACTATCCCTATTCATACTTCAT
>JAFWQP010000018.1 GCA_017509045.1 Bacteroidales bacterium | reverse complement strand
TGGCGAAACCAGCGAAGGCGTAGCGGGCTACGGCGAGATGATTTCGTCAGTAAGATTCCGAAAGAAATGCCACTATGGCATGAAAAGGACAAAACAAAATGATTTCTGAGTGCTTTCCGTCCTAATGACCGATTTGGGTTTATTCCTCTTCTGCTTTGATGCTGCCGGGTTGGAAGGTGATGCCGCCGCATTGGCTGAATTTGCGGGAGCCGTAGAAGCCGATGGGGCTGTTCTCGATATACTTCTGTAGCACCTGCTCGAAACGGTGTTGCTGCTCTTCGGTGGGGCGCTCGTCGCCGAGGAAGTTGTAGAGGAAGTAGTCGGCGTAGCCGTCTTCGGCAAAGAAGACTACGCAGTGTCCGCGATAGGGTTTGTCGAACTCGAAGTTCTGTGCCGCCATCTCCTCCGAGATGCCTTCGAGGAAAATCTTCCATGTGAGAATGAACTGTACTAACTGCTTGTCGGAGCGTATCATTCCCCACTTCTCGAAGCTCTTGGTGGCGGTGTCGATAGTCCATGCAGGGCGATACTCCACCTCGCGCAGGTATTCCTCGTTGATGCCTTCGGCTGCGGCTTGGGCGTGGGTCATCACCCGCTGGACTCGTGTTTGGTGTTGTGGGGTGAGAGTTGGGAGCGTATCGGGCAGGTCGAGGTGCTGCGTCTTGGGCAACTTGGCAGTAGGGGAGAGTGTGAGTACCTGCACGCCCTCTTCGACCGAGGCGGTGATGCTGTCGAGATTGTGCTGGGGCGACACGACGATATATTCCAGCGGCGTTTCAAGGGCATGGAGGGCATGGAAGGTATTGTTGCATCGGAGGTCGACTAGCTGTATATTGGTCTGTCGGATATAGAGGGTACGGAGGTTGGGATTGTGCGAGAGGTCGAGCGAGGTGATGCCGGGGGCAAAGATGCAGAGCAGTTCCTCCAGCTGTGTGTTGTGGCTGATATCGAGCCTGCGCAGTTGGTGGAAGCTGATGTTGAGTACCTTCAGTTCAGTATTATGGCTGATGTCGAGCGAGCGCAGGGGTGTCTCGATGGCGACAAGCTGCTTGAGCTTGGGATTGTGTCGCAGGTCGAGTCGGCTGATGGGGTTCTCGCTGCATATCAGTATCACTAGCTTGGGAAATAGCTCAATGCCATCAAGCGAATGAATCTCCTTGCGGTGGCAGTCGATGAGTTGTGTGCTACGACCCAAAGGAGTGCTTTCAACCCATTCGTCCTGTGGGGTAAGGCGGTCACGTCCCCGTAGCTTGCCCATGTAGGGTTTTGCATAGCCATTATCGAGCAGATAGGCGCGGAAGTTGTTGTCATTCACCCGAGCCACTGTGATGGTCTTCTTATCGTTGACTGACTCTTGCTGTGTGGCGCATGAGCACAAAAGCAGTAATGCTAATAGTATCGTAGCGGTATGTCTCATTGGTGAGGATTATTAGGGGTATAGTAGATGCCTTGATATGTGTTGCGACGGGCAAGCTCAGCAGCCACTATGTCGGCGAGTTCGCTGCCTTTGACGGGTGTGCCATCGGGGTGTTTCCATCCTCTTTCGGGTGCTACTTGATAGCGTGGAGGCACGCTGGCGGCATAGCGTTCCACGATGATGTCGGGGCGCAGCCGTTCGAGGAAGTCGCACACTAGGGCGATGTATTCATCGAGTGCGAAAGATGGCGGCACTGTGGCAGGGTCGCGCAGGTAGTCTTCTCCCATTTGCGAGCCCCGAAGTATCTGCAACTGGTGCAGCTTGAGTGTGGTGAGCGGCAGTTGGGAAAGTGTGGAGGCCTCCGCCATTATCTCTTCACGACTCTCGCCTGGCAACCCAAGTATCAGGTGTCCTCCGCAAGGAATCCCCCTCCGAGCGGTCTCCTCTATGGCACTGATGGTGCAAGCATAGTCGTGTCCGCGGTGTATACGTTTTAGGGTGCGGTCGTAACAGCTCTCTATGCCGTATTCCACCATCACATAGTGCTTTTGTGCGAGGGAGGCTATATAGTTCAGTTTCTCCTCATCTATGCAGTCGGGACGGGTAGCAATCACTAATCCTTCCACCTTGGGGTGGGAAAGAGCCTCCTCATAGCGCTCTTGCAACAGTTGTAAGGGTGCGTAGGTGTTGCTGTAGGACTGAAGATAGGCAAGGTAGCCGACGTCGCCACGTCCTCGTCGTTGGTGGTGAAAACGGATGCCCTCATCTATCTGTTGGGTGATGCTCTTCGACGGCTGGCAGTACGAAGGAGTGAACGCACTGTTGTTACAGAATGTGCAGCCTCCCGACTCCAATATAGGGCACCCAAACCCAGCGTTAACGGTTAGTTTCTGCATCCTATGACCAAACATCTGTATGCAATAGTCGGTGTAACGCATTGTGGGGCAGTTTGAAATTATGATTAGAATTAAATTATTAGTTATATAACGTAACGATTGGTTTATTATTGTCCAAACCATTCTTTTTTTCAAACAATTGTTTCTATGTGATAAAAAAAGTGTATTTTTGCAATTCAAAATAGCAAAATGAATAATGATTAGTGACAAGTGATTAGTGTTTTTTAGTGACTAAAAAACTAAAAGGTGCGGCAGCCAATTTTAATTTTTAATTTTCAACTTTCAATTCATGAACATCTATCTCATCGCCATAGCCATTCTGCCCGTGCTGGTGCTAGCCTTTGTGGTTTATAGGCAGGATCGTTTCGAAAAAGAACCTATCGGCAAGTTGGTCAAAGCGTTCTTCTTTGGTGCTCTTGCCATCATTCCCGCAGGGGTTCTCGAGAGTATTCTGATACAGTTCACACCGCCTATTCCCATTGTGTCGGGAGCCTACACCGGTTTTATTGTCGCTGGCTGCTCCGAAGAGTTGTTCAAGCTGCTCTTCCTCCGCTGGGCGATATGGCGGAGTGCAGAGTTTGACGAATATTTCGATGGTATCGTCTATGCCTGTTTCGTTTCGCTAGGCTTTGCCTGCTTCGAAAATTTGGGCTATGTGCTGCGGCAGGATGTCTTTGCCGAGGCTATGGCCACAGGCACGGTACGCGCCCTGCTTTCTGTGCCCGGACATTTCCTGTTCGGTGTGATGATGGGCTACTATTTCTCCCTTGCTAAGTTTGGCGACCGTGGCGACACCGCTCGTCACCGCCGTCACTACATGTGGCTGGCGTTTCTAGTGCCAATGCTGCTACATGGTACCTTTGACTCACTATTGATGATTCCCGAATCTATGGGAGAAGGGCAAAGCATGATAGTCAGTGTGCTGTTTGTAGTGCTGATTTGGTTCGACATCCGCATGTGGAAATGGGGCATCCGGCGCATCCGTCGATTGCAGGAGTTCTCCGAGAAGCAGGCGGCCGAATCCCGTTCGCAAGGTACCAGTATCTTAGACCCCTTCGAAGGTTTCACCTGGGACGTCTAGGATATAGGCTCAGCCCCACTGCGCTGAAGGCATCTTCATAGTGGGTGATATGGTAGTCGATGCCCTCTATCTCCACCGCTATGATGTCGAATCGTACCTCCTCCTCGCGGCGATGTTCCACAACATATTTGTCCGCCATGCGCACGTAGGCTCGCTGTTTCTCTATCGTCACAAACTCTTCTGGCTCGCCATAGTCCTGTCGGCTGCGGGTCTTCACCTCGACAAACACTATCAGTCCTTCCATGTAGGCGATGATGTCCACCTCGTATTTCCCTCTTCGCCAATTGGTCTCTACGATGGCAAAACCCTTCTCCTCGAGGTATTGTCTGGCCAGTTGTTCTCCTAAGTTGCCTGTGTCGTTGTGCAGTGCCATGGTGTATCTTTGAATTGAATTTGCAAAAGTACGAAAAAAAGTTGTATTTTTGCAAAATGGCAATCCACAACAACCCAACACCCCTACAACTTATCCGTCGCCTGATGGTGCGTACGCCCATGCTTCGGCTGGCGTTGGCCACGGTGGTGGGCATCCTGATGGCTGAGTATCTCTCTGTTCCGCCCTTGGCATGGCTTGGTGTGGCAGTGGGTCTGTGTGTGCTGCTTTTGGTTGTGGAGGCTAGTATTAGGCATACTGTCAGAAAAACCCTCTTTCCCGTGCTGCTTTGGCTTATTTGGATGGGTATGGGTGCCATACTTCCGTTGTTGCATGCCCCTGCAGATCCGTTCCCCACCGCTGTCCGTACCTTCTCCGTGCGCCTTTGCGACACCCCACGTCCCACTCCCAAGTGCTACAAGTCCGTTGCCGAGGTGACAAGCGTTGATGGCCATCCCTCTCATGGCAAGGTGTTACTGTATATCCGTCAAGACAGTGCGGCGGCTTCTCTGCGCTATGGCGACAGCCTCTCTATTGCAGCGCGTCCGCAATCTCCACGTAACTGGAGGAGCGACTTCGACTACCGTCGTTACCTGCGTCGCAAAGGTATCCTCTGGCAGTGCTATGTCCCATCAGATTGTTGGCAGACCCTTGCCCACGACAGCACTTTCTCACTCCTTGGTTGGTCAAAAGGCATCCAGCTTCGCATGGTAGGACGCATACGTCAAAGCGACCTTACTTCGCGGCAACAAGGCATAGCCGAAGCCTTGCTGCTAGGCTGGCGCGATGATGTGGACGAAGCCACACAGCAGCAGTTCCGCGATGCGGGCATCACACACCTCCTCTGTGTCTCAGGGTTGCATGTGGGCATTGTGGCGTGGTTGGCTGGTGCAGCTCTCTTCTTCTTGGGTAGGAAACGATGGCAACGTGTGGTGAAAGGGATTGTGCAGATAGGCGTCGTTTGGCTCTTTGTACTGCTCACAGGCATGGCACCCTCCACGTTGCGGGCGGGTGTGATGTTCTCGTTGTTACTCATCGGGGATATGCTTCAGCGGCAGCCCAACAGCCTCAACAACCTCTGCACCTCCATGCTGCTGCTTCTGCTAATAAAACCTATGTTGCTGTTCGATGTGGGATTCCAACTCTCATACGCCGCGGTGGCGGGCATTGTACTCTTGAATCAACCACTCCAGCAGTTGTTGCCACACTCTTCCAAGTGGTATCTCTGGCTGCCGCAAAAGGCTTGGCAACTCATCTGTCTATCCACCTCGGCGCAGTTGGCCACCCTGCCTTTGGTGCTGTACCATTTCCACCAGTTCCCGCTCTATTTCCTCATTGCCAACCTCACCGTCGTCCCCTTTGCCGGAGTGCTGCTTGCCAGTGTGCTGTTGATGTTGTTGGTGGGTGGCGGATGGGCAACCACCCTTCTGCGTTATGAGTTAGTGGCGGTCGACCGCCTCACCCGTTGGATTTCATCGCTGCCCCACGCCATGCTCACCGACATATATTGTAGCCTGCCGGTGGCATTGATTATCACCGCACTAATTCTCAATCTCACCCTCCTGCTCTACACCTATCGCAAGGACGATGCTACCGTTTGAACATCACGTATGTTAGGTATACCACCAGTATCATCATGCCAAAGCTGTACACCTTTGGCCAGAAAGCACTCAGTATCAATATTACACCTATGATGGCAAGCGTCTTTGCCGCCAGCTGTTTCCGCTCGGGCAATGCCTGCATCCCCTGTCGCATACGGGCACGAAAGTCATGCCAATTTGTCAGCAATTTCTGCCACCATTGTCTTAGCCAGCCCTGTCGACGCCCCTGTTGGTCCACCGTCTCAGCATGTACCGTGGGCATCTTTTTCACCCGCACATGGATGCGTTTGCTATAGCTCTTGCCATCTATGCTCACGGTAATAGTGAGGTGTGTCCGTCCCTTCGAACGGTTCAGTCTGAAACGTTTGTTTCCGCTGGTTTCCAGTGGTATGTCGGTGCTGCGGTATCCGTTGTCAATGGTCAGCTTCACGCTCTCCGCCTCGTCGCACTGCCACTTCACCTCCACCACGTCGCCCTCCGTCACAGTGCGCCGGTCAATATCAAAAATCATTCTTTGGTTGCTCATAATAATGTGACTCTGTCAACAACCGTGCCATCTGTTATTTCAAAGGAACATTGCCATATAGAGTGGCAAATATGTGATATTGGAGTCTTGGTATACATTGCATGGACCGAGAACAATGCTTTGTCCTATATAGTCTGCAAAGTTTTCAATGGCAGCATTCAATGAAGAATGTTTTCGATAATCATTGCCCGATTTTACTTCTATGATATTGATCATGCCATTGTTGGGATAGATGAAATCCAGCTCTTGGCGGCTTTTTCGGTCATAATAGTGCAATGGTATTGCTTTGGATGCTAACATGCAGGCTATCTGGTTTTCTACCAGTGCCCCCTCGTTCACTCCAATGTCGCCGTTCATCACCTGTAGCTGCATATTCTTTAGCAGCATGCTGCTCATCAGTCCAGTGTCAACTAGATATAGTTTGTACAAACTCCGGTTTTCTGTAGCCTCAAATGGCAGTTCGAAAGCCTTAGTATTGAACGAATAGTATGCCAAACCGGCATCAACCAACCACTGTGTGGGGCTTTCGTATTTGCGTCTTGAAGCTCCTTTTTTCAAATTGGCCATGATAAACCGCTTGTCCTGTTTGCCCAGTTCGGAGGGGATAGCGTCAAGTATCTGCTGGACCACAACACGGTCTGTTCCGGCGTATTTGGCAATATCGGCACGATAGGTTGCCATGATTGATTTCTGCGTCTGTACCACCTTGCCGAAGTCGTCTTGGCTAACGAATGTCTGCACCACGTTGGGCATGCCTCCCACCACTAAATATTCGCGCCAGTAGCGGCTCACTTGTTCATGGATGGCTGTGGGTACGGCGTTCCGCTTATCGTAACATTCGCGTAGCAAATCTACAATCCGACTATCAATACCTTTAGCCCACAGAAACTCCTCAAAGTCGAGCGGATATACACGTACTTCGTCTTCATATCCGACGGGGTAAGATGATATATCCTTATAATTAATTCCCAGTAGCGACCCCGATTCGATATAGTCATATTTTCCCTCTTCGACCAAGAACTTGATGGCTGTACGGGCTTTGGGACACTCTTGGATTTCGTCGAAGAAGACCAAAGTTTCTCCCTCAACAAAAGGTCCAAAACCCATAGCCGACAGGTTGAGAACCACCGTGCGAGTGTCCAACGCCCCTTCGAAGGCTGCCCTCGCTGAAGGGTATTTCAAGAAGTTCACCTCTACAAAATGTTTGTAATACTCCTTTGCAAACATCCTCACCGTGGTGGTTTTTCCTACTTGTCTGGCTCCACTTATTAGGAGTGCGCGATGTCCAAACTCCTGCTTCCATCTTATAAATATCTGTATAATATTTCTTTGTAGCATAATGTTGCATTTTTTTCCAATGCAAATATACAACTTTTTGCAGATATTTTAATATTTATTATGCAACTTTTTGCATGTATTTTCACCTCTTATTTACAACTTTTTGCATGTATTTTTACCCACTTTATGCAACTTTTTGCAGTGCAACAATAAAGCCCCGCATGGGAAACTCACCATGCGAGGCTGTTAGAACATTCTGCTACCGATAGTGAAGGATTGCTAATCAGACACTACTGGTGCACTGTTGCGCAAGTAGTCTATTTCGCGCTATCGTCATAGTGCAGGCGCATGTCGCAACGATAGTTATAATAACTACCAGTGGTAGTGGTAATTGTGGCCGGGTTGTAGTCGGTTGCATCACTACGTGCCGCACGGCTAAGTTGACCAGTTACACTATGAACACGGAAGTTCTTGCTGGAGCCATAGGCTCCCGTTTTGTCTCTCACAGTAATCAACAGATTACTTGTACCATCGTACGTGAAGGGGGTGTCAAATTCGATGTGGCACCAGCCGGTAGTGAAAAACAGATACCCATCAAGAACCTGTACAAAGGTTGTGTTGTCGTAAGGTACAAAACCACCGTATAACGAGGAAGTTGTAGTGTTTGTCAGGTAGATTTCTAAATTTCTGGATGCCGAAGTTGTGCTTTCGAGGTAAAAATCAATACCCGTCACAACAGCCGCACCCGACAGCTCACTGCTCAGAAGCAACTGCTGGGTATAGCTATAGCTATAATTACAGCTGGTGGGAAGGAGGGTTACCGGTGCATGTTGGCCGCCAGACATTATTCTTACGAACTCCATGTCCTCGTCTTCAAATTCCACTGTGGTAATCGTGTTGCGTTCTACGGTAAGTTGTACGGTGGACTTGACAGCTTTCTCGCAAACTCTACCGTCGTCGGTGTACATCGAGATGCCCAGCACTCGCGTAGCGGGAAGCGCGATGTAGAATACCTTGCCACTGCTAATGGACTGGGCGGTGGCGCAGTTCAGGGTGACAGTGTTCGTACCGTTGCCATCACTCAGGATGGGCGTTCCAGTTGTATTGTCTACTGCGAAAGTGCCGT
>JAFWQP010000017.1 GCA_017509045.1 Bacteroidales bacterium | reverse complement strand
CGACAGCAAAAAATTCAATTTTCAATTTTCAATCTTCAATTTTTTCGTATCTTTGCAAATTCTAGTAATATGTAACTATGAGGAAACTGTTTCGTGCTATCCTGCTAATTATCAACTTGGTTTTTGCCTTGGCACTGGTGCTGTCGACGTTGGCTGGACGGGTGTCGCCAAGTCGTTTTGTGCCGATATCGATATTGAGTTACGGCTATTTTGTGCTGCTGCTGTGCAATGTGCTGTTTGTGATTGTGTGGCTTTGCTTGTCGCGGTGGGAGTTTTTGGTGTCGGTGGCGGCGATTGTGGCAAGGCTGTCGTTTGTGCCGCTTTTTTTCCAAGTGGGAGGCAATCTGGAGGCGGAGCCTGCCGACGACGTGGTGAAGGTGATGACGTTCAACACCCACGCTTTCGGAGGGCTGGACAGCGACACGGCGATGACCCGTGATTCGGGTGCGGTGATTTTCTTGTCGATTGTGGATGAGGAACAACCCGATGTGATGTGCTTGCAGGAGTTTTTCCGCCCACGGCATGTGGCGGTGGCGGACAGCCTGAAGGCGAGGGGCTATCTGCATCGCTATGGGATACATGGCTCGAAAGTGGAATCACCGGTGATGGTATTCTCTCGTCTGCCGATTGTGCGGGTGCACGATATGGATAGGCAGTCGATGTTTGCCGTAGATGTGAAGAAGGGTGAGAACGAGATGCGAGTCTGCTGTGTGCACCTCAATTCATACCAGCTGACCGAGCAGGACATGGAGGGCTTTGAGAGCTTGTCGCACGCCAAGCCCGACAGCAATACGCATAAGCTCTTGCGGAAGTTTAAGGAGACCACGCTGCGGCACGAGCAGGAGTGGCTGGAGGAGCTGCTGCCCATGGTGGAGGCTACGGAAATACCCTTTGTGCTGGCGGGCGACTTCAACGACACGCCTGCTTCGTTCATCTACCAAAGGGCAACGGAGTTGCTGGCTGACCCCTATGTGGAGCAGGGTAGAGGTTTTGGAACCACCTACCACGGGCCATTTCCTGCCTTCCGTATCGACTATGTGCTCCATACGTCCGACATGGAGGCAGTATCGTATAAGAGGGTGAAAACCCATATATCAGACCACTACCCAGTGGTGGTAAGTTTGAAAATGAAGAATTAAGCGCAACTTTTGAAGAATAACATTTAATCACTTTATTCTTGACACAGAAAGAACGATACGAGCGGCTGATAGCCTATTTTGAGAAGGAACGCCCCACGGCACAGTCGGAGTTGGTGTATGAGAACGCTTTCCAACTGCTGGTGGCGGTGATCCTGTCGGCGCAATGCACCGACAAGCGGGTGAATATGACTACACCCGCGCTCTTTGCCGCCTATCCCGATGCGCAGGCTATGGCGGCAGCTACGCCTGAGGAGATTTTCTCCTATATCCATTCAATCTCCTATCCCAACAACAAGAGCAAGCATCTGGTGGGGATGGCGAAGAAACTGGTGGAGGACTTTGGGGGCGAGGTGCCGAGCGACGTGGATGAGCTGCAAACGTTGCCGGGGGTGGGTCGCAAGACTGCCAACGTGATAGCGTCGGTGGTGTTCAACCTGCCTGCGCTGGCGGTGGACACGCATGTGTTTCGTGTAGCCAACCGCATAGGTCTGACCAAAAACAGCAAGAGCCCTTTGCAGACCGAGCGCGAGCTGGTGAAACATATCCCCGAGGCGAAGATACCTATCGCCCATCATTGGCTAATATTGCATGGCCGCTATGTGTGCCAAGCCCGCAAACCCCATTGCACCGAGTGCGGCATCAGCGAGCTGTGCGATTTTTTTAAACTAAAAAGTAAAAACTAAAAACTAAAATACGTTTCATAAATTCGTTAATTCGTAAACGTGTTAATTCGTTAATCGATTTACACATTAACACATTCACACATTCCATTTTCAACTTTCAACTTTCAATTTTCAATTTCACAAGTGTTAACCCATCCCCTTTTTCTAATAGGTCTTGTGGCTGTCGGCATACCGATAGCGATACATCTGTTGCAGTTGCGACGATATAAAAAGGTTTACTTCAGCAACGTGGATATGCTGGAGGAGCTGCAGAACGAAGACCGCCGCCAACGCAATCTGCGCCAGCTGCTCATATTGGCAATGAGGATATTGGCGATTGTTTTCCTCGTGTTGGCGTTTTGCCAGCCTGTGATTCGTAACAAGGCATCGCAGTTGAGGTCTGGGGGAACGGTGGTGAGCGTGTATGTGGACAACTCATACAGCATGGAGAGCGGCGGCATGGACGGCAGCCTGCTGGAGAGCGCGCGACGCAAGGCACGCGAGATTGCGGAGGCATACAAGCCTGGAGTGCAGTTCCAGCTGCTGACAAACGATATGGGCGGCATCCAGTTCCAGTGGCTCAGCCGCGAGGAGTTCCTTACCTCGGTGGATGGCTTGCAGACCAGTGCGGTTACGCAGAACCTCTCTGTTGTGGCTCGTCGGCAGAACGATTTTCTACGATCGGCCACGACCGCCAACCGCCACGCATACGTGATTGGCGATTTTCAGCGCTCCACAACCGATATCGCCAATTTCCCGCAAGATAGTAGTGTCCTCACCACCTTCATCCCTTTGGGTGGTAGCGGGGTGGCAAATGTGTACCTCGACACGCTGACGTTCGACAGTCCTGCCTACTATGCCGGAGCCACTGTGCAGGTGGAGGTGACCGTGCGCAACGATGGCGACCGTGCGGTGGAGAGTCTGCCGCTGAGGTTGTCGGTAGGCGACAGGCAGCGTGCCGTAGCCTCTGTGGATGTGGCGGCGCATGGGTCGGCAACTGCCAAGATGACTTTTTCTCTAGGCAATGAAGGCATAGTGCAGGGCATGGTGGAAACCACCGACTATCCCATCACTTTCGACGACCGGCTCTATTTCACCCTCCCCGTGGTGCGTCAGGTGCCTGTTATGGTGGTGGGAGGCAGGGGAGAGAATGCCTTCCTGAAACGGCTCTTCGATGGCGACTCGTTGGTGCGCTATCGCCACACTGTGGTGGGGCAGATTGACTATGCCCAGTTTGCCGACGGCGGATTGGTGGTGCTCGACGAATTGGCGAGTATCCCCTCAGGTTTGGCGCAGACGCTCCACCAGTTTGTGACAGATGGCGGGACGCTGTTGGTTGTGCCAGCCGAAGGTGCTGCGGTGGAGTCGTACAATGACATGCTCGCCATGATGCAGGCTCCCCAGCTGGGCGAGTGGACCGCACGCAAGAGTCGGGCTGAGCAGGTGTCGACCGATATGCCGCTTTTCCGTGGGGTGTTTCAGCGTCGTATGGAAGATATGGAAACACCCACCGTGGAGGGGCATTACCGCCTAATGGTTCAGGCGGGCACGGTAAGCCAGTCGGTGGTGCGGCTGCTGGATGGGGGCGACTATCTCACTGCCACCCCTGTGGGCGAAGGCAGCTGCTATCTTGTCGCCGCTCCGCTCAGGTCTGAGTATACCGACTTTGTGCAGCAGGCCCTTTTCGTCCCCACACTCTACAATATGGCTCTTTTCAGCACTCCGCCCGTGCTGCCCTACCATCTGCTCAGCGGCACCGAGCCTATCGCCTTGTTGGGCGACTACGATGCTGAGGCGTTGCCCCATCTGGTGCAATCCTCGCAGGGTGAGGCGGCGGGCTCGCAGCCATACGTCATCCCCGACATCCGCAGAATAGGGTCGCGACAATGGTTGCTGACGCATGGCACAGTTACACAGGCGGGAAACTACTACTTAAACGATGCTGGCGATGCCGCTCCGATAGAAGGCCTCTCGTTCAACTACATCCGACAGGAGTCGGTCATGGACTTCTGCACGCCCAACGAGCTGAAGCGGCTGGTGGACGATATGCACCTCTCCCATTGCACCGTCGCCACCAGCGCACAGAAGTCGATGACCGACTACATCCAGCAACGTCACCAAGGCAAACCCCTCTGGCGCGTATTTCTGCTGTTGGCTCTCGTGGCCCTGCTTGCAGAGATACTCCTTTTGAGAAGTAAGAACTATGAACTAAGAAGTAAAGCGGCAGCCAATTTTTAATTTTTAATTTTTAATTTAATCCAGTGCTTACAATCGATAATATCTCCAAATCCTTCGGTACCTACCGAGCCCTCGACGGCGTGAGCCTTCATGTGCGTCGGGGTAGTGTGTTTGGCCTCCTCGGTCCCAATGGGGCGGGCAAGACCACCCTTATCCGTATTATCAACCACATCATCCGTCCCGATGGCGGCACGCTCCTTTTCGACGGCCACCCCATGACCGACGCCGACGTGATGCAGATAGGCTACCTGCCCGAGGAGCGGGGGCTCTACAAGAAGATGCGCGTGGGCGAACAGGCCATCTATCTCGCACGCCTCAAAGGACTCGACAAAGCCACCGCCGAGCAACGTCTGCGCCAATGGTTCGACCGGCTGGAGATTGCCGACTGGTGGAACCGCCGCGTGGAGGAGCTCTCCAAAGGTATGCAGCAAAAGGTGCAGTTTGTCGTCACCGTGCTACACAACCCCCAGCTGCTTATCTTCGACGAGCCTTTCAGCGGATTCGACCCAGTCAATGCCGACATCCTTAAGCGCGAAATACTACGTCTCAAGGAGCAAGGAGCCACCGTCATCTTCTCCACCCACAACATGCCCTCCGCCGAGGAACTGTGCGACGACATCGCCCTCATCGACCACGCGCAGGTGGTCCTTTCAGGCTCCCTCGCCGACATCAAGGCATCCCACCCCGGTCAAGACCTCGACCGCATCTTCATCAACACTGTGCGTTCCTATTAACCCCATCAACCCCATCGAATGAACAAGATATTGCTAGTCATACAGCGCGAATACTCCACGCGCGTCAAGAAACCCTCTTTCTGGATTCTCACCCTCGTGGTGCCCATCCTGCTGGCAGCCCTCTATGCCATTCCCATCATGCTTGCCACCAAGCCGATGGAACATGCCAATGTGCTGGTTGTGGACGATAGCGGTCTCTTCCAAGGACAGTTCCGTTCAGGTCGCGACATCACCTATTTCGATGCCGGCAGCCTCGACTATGCCAAACGGCAGCTCGCCTCGGTCGACACCCTCGACGCCATCGTCTTCATCCCCGCCCGCGAGACCTCCATCCCCCAGGATGCCTTCCTCTACTATCGCTCCGACGCACCTTCTATGTCCGTGCAGTCCGACGTGAACAGCCAGCTGCAGGAGATACTCCGCAACGTCATTCTGCTCGATGTCCACGGCATCACCCCCGACGACTATGCCATGCTCACCTCCACCCATATCCGCCTCCGCACGCAGGACATCGAGACCGGTCGCGACGGATTCTTGCAGATAAAGCTCGTCATCGGGGTCGTCCTCGCCCTATTGGTGTTTATGGGTGTGTTCATGTTTGGCTCGCAGGTGATGCGTGGCGTGATGGAAGAGAAGACCAGCCGCATCGTCGAGGTCATCGTCTGCAGCGTCAAGCCCTTCCAGCTGATGATGGGCAAGGTGGTGGGCATCGCTCTTGTCGGTCTTACCCAGTTTGCCCTCTGGGTGGTGCTTAGCGGCATCGCCATGTCGGGTGTGCGCATAGCCAATGCCGACCTCTTTGAGCAGGCCACCAGCCGCCACAGTGTCACCGAGGTGGCTAGCAAAGGCACCGAGGCCACCACACAATACGAGGCGGCCCGCTATCAGCAGGCACAGTACGAGGCTGGCGAAGGCATCGACAACGACCTGAAAGACCTCATCGAGGGGCTGGCCAGCATCAACTTCGGGCTGCTCATCATCCTGTTCGTCTTCTACTTCCTTTTTGGCTACCTGCTCTATGCCTCGCTCTTTGCGGCGGCAGGCTCTTTGGTCGACAACGAGACCGACTCGCAGCAGTTCACCCTCCCCATGACCGTGCCGCTGCTGCTCACCTTCCTGCTCCTGCCCGCCATGATCAACGAGCCTTCGGGCAGCCTCAGCACCTGGCTCTCCATCATCCCCTTCACCTCGCCCATAGCCATGCTCTTCCGCATCCCCTTCGGCGTGCCTATTTGGCAGATAGTGCTCTCCGTCGTCTTGTTGCTTGCCACCTTCCCGCTCTGCATCTGGGTAGCCGCCAAAATCTACCGCGGTGCCATCCTCCGCTACGGACAGAAAGCCACCTGGCGCGACCTCTTCCGCTTCGTTAAGACCAAGAATTGATACATACTCAAATTTTCCATAATCCCCATCCACCCAATGCGACGCATTTTAGTCTTTAGTTTTTACCTTTTTGTATTCCTCGCTGCCTCTGCTCAAATCAACCAACGCTACTGGTCCCAAGGTCCCCTCACATGGGACGATTTTTCCATCATGCCTTCCTCCTCTGGTGAACGCTCCATGTTGTTCTACGGTCTTACTTTCAAGCCTGTACGCGACACCTTCGACGGCATACGCTGCTGCTACTACCGTGCCGAATCATATATGATGAACAGCGACTCGTGGGTGGCTGCCGACCATTGCGACGACAACACCCTGCGCTACAACCAGGTCATCTTCGACATGATTGAGGTCGCGACCCGCCGTTTGCAGCAGTCCATCAATGCTGATCCCAACCCGTTTGCCTACGACGGACTGTTCTCCATTGCCGGTGACCGCCTCAGCGCCCGTATCGCCAGTTTCCGCAGCCTGTCGCACGACGGCACCGACACTGCCGTCCTCTCCGCCTTCGAGCGGCAGGTCGCCGCCGAGCTCGCCCAACTTCCCGCCGACTATCACCCTCGCTACACGGCTCGTCCCTTTGGCTATGGATTGTATGTCGGCATCGGAGTCACTGGCTCCACAGGTTCGATGGGCAAGGCCTTCTCGTTGGGTGCAGGTCTTAATCTCGGCTTCGACTTTTCTTACAACCGTCACCTCCTTATCCTCGACGGCACCCTCGGCCTCTGTAAGGCCCGCCAAACCTTCTCTCTTGCTAACCGCGATGGCACTATGAATACTTTCCCTGAAGACAAGCTTGGCGGCCTCCTCATCATCAACCTTGGCTATGGCTATACCCTTGTCGACAACCTGCGCTGGCAGCTGTCGCCCTTCGTCGCCCTCGGCATCCGCGAGTTTAGCTATAGCGGCCAGGCCCAGAACAATAGCTTCGTCTACGCCCGTCCCGAGCCGGTCGTCGGTCTCCAGTTCCGTCACCACTTATGGCAACAACGATCCTTCCCCGAATATGGCTACATGGCGGGCGGTGGAAAGATTTCCGAGTTAAGCCGTGTCTCCCTTCAGGGTCGCCTGTTGCTCTCCTACTCCTCGTTCCCCGACCTCCAAGGCAGCCCGACAGGCCTCAGCCTTCAGGCGCAAGTGGCTCTGTCGCTCAACGGTCGCCTGTTTGATGTCGATTAAGGGGGCTTCTATAGTAGTATGAAGTAAGAACTAAAAATTTTAATTCGTTAATTTGTAAATTCGTAAATCAAAGATTCACACGTTAACACATTCACACGTTAACACATTCAAAAGTTACGTTTTTAATTCTTGATTTTTAATTTTTTACGTAAGTTCTGGATGAAAAACACCATTATTCCCAATTACGGGGAAATAGTTTTTAAAATACGGGGAAAAAGGGGGAATGAACATCTCCAAATCACAATCCGTTGATTTATAGGATGGGTGGTTTGAAAGTCAAATGTCAAATGCGTATGCTTTTAGTTGTCGAAAGAGTTCTATAATATAATAATAAGAAAACACATTGCATTTGACATTTGACATTTGACATCTTTGCAACATGTTTGTTTTTAGCGCATTATGCAAAAACGGGAATTAGATGTAATTTGACATTCAGTGTGTCAAATTAGGTTTTCGACTGATATTGTGTTATTTGTACATTTTTTGAGTGTATGCACATGACCACCTTGAATGCAACTCCATAAGACTTCATTTTTACAGCAGAATAATCCAACACCGCAGAAAATCACAATCCGTTTATTTATTGCATGGGGTAAAAAGTGTTCACCGCGAACTATGAACTATGAACTATGAAATGCGTATGATTTTGGTCATTGAGGAGGTTCTATAATATAATAATATAATAATAAATTATTATATTATTATATTATAGCCCATATTGCAAAAAGCAAAACACAATGCATTTCATAGTTCATAGTTCATAGTTCTACAACAATATAAATATCAGTTATTTGCGAGAATTGACGTGTAAAAACTATGAATTCATAGTTCATAGTTGTGATAGTCTATATCATTTATCGTATTGATAGTAATCCACTTACATGCGCCCTACAAAATACCTTTATTTGCAAGTCCTGAAGTTATCGTTTTCTTTCCTCCGCTGACAGCCATAGAAACGGTCTTTCATGACTCACCCTCATACACCCTTTGTGACAAAGAGAGCCTCTTTTGCCATCGAAGAGAGCCTCTTTTTTATAAAAGAGGGAAAAGTGACATTTTTTTGCGAAAATAGTTTGTCATGTCGTTATTCCGCACTATCTTTGCATTTGGAAACGGTCGGGAAATGGCAAATCTCGGATTCGTCTTCCCAGAGTGCCTCCACTCTGCCTTCGCTCTGGGTTCGCTCTGCCTTCGCTCTGGGTTCGCTTCCGGAGGCGAAGAAAAGCACAAGGCAATGCGGCAGCAGAGACGAGGCACAAACAAGAGGTCTTTGACATAATTGCTTCTAGGTTTTTATTCCAGCCTTCACACGACCGCAGTTGTTCGTTGAGCTGTTTTCAACATGGGGGTGGCAAAAATGTTTTTGCCAAAAATGTTGTTATGTAAAAAAAAAGTCGTATCTTTACAGCCAGAAAAAAATGAAAAGTAAACGTTGGATATTAAAAGAAGGATATGACAAAGAGCTAGTTAGAAAACTTTCGGAGGAGATAGGAGTTGACGAAATTATTGCTACGTTGTTGGTGGAACGTGGCATTTCGACCTTTGAGGAGGCACGATGTTTCTTCCGGCCTAGTCTAGATCAGTTGCATGATCCTTTTGCAATGAAGGATATGGACCGAGCTATTGCCCGTATCAATGAGGCGGTGCGACGGCGCGAGCGTATCCTTGTGTATGGCGACTACGACGTGGACGGAACGTCCGCCGTGGCGCTGGTGTATTCTTATCTGCAGACGTTCCATCGCAATCTCGACTTCTACATCCCCGACCGCGACAGCGAGGGCTACGGCATCTCGTTCCAAGGCATCGACTATGCCAAGGAGACGGGCGTGAGTCTGATTATCGCCCTCGACTGCGGCATCAAGGCGATGGAGCAGGTGACCTACGCCAAGGGGCTTGGCATCGACTTTATCATTGGCGACCACCATCTGCCCGACGGGATGAATATCCCCGAGGCGGTGGCGGTGCTCGACCCTAAGCGGGTGGACTGCCCTTACCCTTACAAGGAGCTGTCGGGCTGCGGCATCGGCTTTAAGATTGTAGAAGCCCATCAGGAGCAGCGGCTGGGTGTGCGACTCTGCGACCCCGCCGAACAGCTCGACGAGGTGCGGCGCGAAAAACGCGAACGGCTCAAACTCACCCTGCTTAAGTACCTCGACTTGGTGGCGGTGAGCATCGCGTCGGACATTGTGCCCATCATGGGCGAGAACCGTGTGCTGGCATCCTACGGCCTGAAGGTCATCAACACCCATCCCCGTCCCGGCATCGAGGCGATACTCACCTACGGACACATCGAGCGTCGCACCGAGGAGGAGATGCGCAGCCACCCTGAGGACAAGTCCTATTTCCGCAAGGAACTGAACATCTCCGACCTAGTGTTCCTCGTCGGCCCCCGCATCAATGCGGCGGGGCGTATACGCAGCGCGTTCGACTCGGTGCGGCTGTTGCTGAGCGACAATTCGACGCAGGCGGGCATGTTGGCGGAGGAAATCAACCGCTACAACACCGAGCGCAAAGACCTCGACAGTGCCGCCACCGAGGAGGCAAAGCGCCGCATAGAGAGCAATCCCGACTTGAAGGGGAAGAAGAGCATAGTGCTGTTCGACCCCGACTGGCACAAAGGGGTGGTGGGCATTGTCGCCTCCCGTTTGGTGGAGGCCTACTACAAGCCCACTATCATCTTCACCCAGTCGGCGGACAACCTCATCACCGGCTCGGCTCGCAGCATCAAGGAGTTTGACGTGCATACCGCGTTGGAGCAGTGTGCCGACCTGCTGGAGCATTTCGGCGGACACAAGTGCGCTGCGGGTGTGAGCGTGCGTCCAGAGAACTTCGAGGCGTTCAAAGTGCGGTTTGAGCAGGTGGTGGAACAGAACCTTGAGACGGACAGCATGGTGCCCGAGATTGAAATAGATGCCGAATTGGACTTCGGACGTCATATTACGCCCAAGTTCCTCCGCATCCTCAAACAGTTTGGTCCTTTCGGACCCGAGAACAATGTGCCGGTGTTTATGTCGCACAGTTTGGTGGACACGGGCTATCCCCGCATAGTGGGTACGAACCATTTGAAGTTTAACGTCATCTCCCTACTCTCACGGTCGCGTTCCTTCCCCGCCATCGGCTTCCAGCTGGGGCAGTGCTTCCCCAGAGTCAAAAACGGCGAATCCTTCACCATTTGCTACACGTTGGAGGAAAACTATTGGAATGGTCGCACCGACATACAGATTAACGTGAAAGACCTCCGCTTTGACGATGACTAATTCTCAATTCCCAATTCTCAATTCTCAATTAAATAAGTTCTCAATTCTCAATTAAATAAGTTCTTAATTCTCGGTTCTTATGGCTGACGACAAGAAGATAATTTTCTCGATGGTAGGCGTGGGCAAGCTCATACCCCCTAGCCGTCAGATATTGAAAGACATTTATCTATCGTTTTTTTACGGTGCCAAGATAGGCATCATAGGCTTGAACGGCTCGGGCAAGTCGAGCCTGCTGAAGATTATCGCAGGGGTGGACAAGGACTACCAAGGCGAGGTGGTATTCTCGCCTGGCTACAGCGTGGGCTATCTCGAACAGGAGCCCAAGCTGGACGACAGCAAGACGGTGAAGGAGGTGGTGCAAGAGGCAGTGCAGCCTATTGTGGATGCCCTCAAGGAGTACGACGATGTGAACAATGCCTTTGGCGAACCCGATGCCGATTTCGACAAGCTGTGCGAACGGCAGGGCGAGTTGACCGAGCTGTTGGACCAATACGATGCGTGGAATTTGGATAGTCGCTTGGAGCGTGCTATGGATGCCCTGCGCTGTCCCGACGAGAACGAGCCGGTGAAGAACCTTAGCGGTGGCGAACGTAGGCGTGTGGCATTGTGCCGTCTGCTGTTGCAGGAACCCGATATATTGCTCTTAGACGAGCCTACCAACCACCTCGATGCCGAGAGTATCGACTGGCTGGAGCAGCATCTGCGCCAATATAAGGGCACCGTCATTGCCGTCACCCACGACCGCTACTTCCTCGACAATGTGGCGGGCTGGATTCTCGAGCTCGACCGCGGCGAGGGTATTCCTTGGCAGGGCAACTACAGCAGCTGGCTCGACCAAAAGACCCAGCGACTGGCGATGGAGGAGAAGCAGGAGAGCAAGCGTCGCAAGACCCTCCAGCGCGAGTTGGAGTGGGTGCGCATGGCTCCCAAGGCGCGTCACGCGAAGGGCAAGGCACGTCTGGCCGCCTACGACCGCATGATGAACGAGGATGTGAAGGAGAAGGAGCAGAACCTAGAGATATTTATCCCCAACGGCCCGAGGCTGGGCAACAAGGTGTTGGAAGTGGAAGGTGTGAGCAAGGCCTACGGCGACAAGCTACTATACGAGAATCTTACCTTCTCGCTGCCCCCTGCGGGAATAGTGGGGGTTATCGGTCCTAACGGCTGTGGTAAGACTACGCTGTTCCGCCTGATTATGGGGTTGGAGAAGCCCGACACGGGTACTTTCACCGTGGGCGAGACAGTGAAGATAGGCTATGTAGACCAACAGCATGTGCAAATTGACCCCGAGAAGAGCGTCTACGACGTGGTGTCGGAGGGCAACGAGCTCATCCCCATGGGGGGACGGCTGGTGAATGCACGTGCCTACTTGTCGCGCTTCAATTTCACCGGCACTGACCAGAGCAAGAAGGCGGGTGTGTTGAGCGGTGGCGAGCGCAACCGTCTACATTTAGCATTGACATTAAAGAGTGAGGCGAATGTGCTGCTTCTTGACGAGCCAACCAACGACATCGACGTCAACACTATGCGGGCTTTGGAAGAAGGCTTGGAGAACTTCGCCGGATGTGCCGTAGTCATCAGCCACGACCGCTGGTTCCTAGACCGTATTTGCACGCATATTCTTGCCTTTGAGGGCGACTCGCAGGTTTATTTCTTTGAAGGTGGTTACAGCGAATACGAAGAGAACCGTAAGAAACGTCTTGGCGATGACACCCCGCACCGCCTGCGGTATAAGAAACTGATGAAGTAATACTTGAATGTGTCAATCCGTTAATGTGTCAATGTGTTAGTTCGTGAGTCTTTGATGCGGCAGAAGAAGAGGCGGGGTATGCTCAATTTTCATATTTCTCAAGCCCATGAAAAAGATAGTACTGATACTCTTAATTCTCTATTCTCAATTCTCAATTTTCAATTCACTTTGGGCGCAGGAAATTGGGGTGGAATATGATGAGGCTGGCCGTGTGGTCAGTTCCTCACATGGTGTGGTTGATGCGGATGACCACTTGGCGGTGCTTATCACCTACACCTACGACAGTGCAGGGGTGGTAGAGACCCGCACCTTGCAGAGCTACGACAAGGTGGGTCGCCCTGTTCGCAAAGAGGTTTACACCGTCGACGAATACCTCCTCTACACCGAGGTTAACCGCTACGACCGCCACGGCAACCGCATACGTTGCACCCAGGCCACCTACGACGAAGACGGCAAGCCCACGCAGACGGTATACAGGTACCGCTACATCCGTCAGTCCGACGGCACATGGCAGTTATTCAGCATCCGCCTAAATAATGAGGAACTATTGGATTTGAAAGGTGCGGAAAACCCCTTTTCATCCGAAACAACTACACGCTGACCCAAGCCCTCGACCTCTGGTCCTCGAAACTAGAGGAGATACACCTCATGATGGTTTTTACTATCACTTAACTTTCAGGTATTGCTCTGCCCGTAGGGCGACGTTGCGGTGGAGGCAGTCGCGGTAGAGGGAGAGTTCGAGGCTGTGGTAGTTGCCATCGCGTCCGATGAGGGGGATGATATAGTCTTTGTGGCTGTAGCCTCCGACGTTGAGCAGCAGGGTGTGGGTGTCGAGTGTGACGGTGACGGTGTCGGGCGAGATGGGACTCACCAACTTGGCGGAGGCGGCGTCGGTACGCCAGTTGACGGGGTTGATGGCCATGCGGTTGCCGTCGCTGAGGAGTGGAATGGCGCAGGTGTTGTCGCGCACCGAGTTGTAGCAGATGGTGACACCCACGTCGGTGCTGTCCTTGGCGGGACGGATGTTATGGGTTTTGGCGAGGTCGGCCTCCGTGATACGCCAGCCTATCACGTAGGCTGCCACCATGCGGCTGTAGGTGGCGGAGTCCATCCCTTTCAGCAGGTCTATCACGGCGATGGCCCCTTGGCTGAAGCCTGCCAGAATGAAGGGACGGCCATTGTTTAAGTGCTCCAGATAGTGGGCAAAGGATTCCTTCACGTCGTTCATTGATAATGGGATGCGGTTGTTCATGAGACTGTCGGAAGTGAAGGACTGCAGGGTGCATTGGCGGTAGTAGGGGGAGTAGAAATTGAAGTTGCCACACAGGATTTGGTCCACTCCCACCATTTCGCCTGTGAGGAGCTGTCGAATGCTGTCGTTGTAAGTGTCGGCATAGTGGTAGACGGTATCGCTAACGGTATAGTCGCCTGTTTCGGTAGAGACGATATAAAACAAGTCTACCGCTGCATTGCGAAAGGAGACATACCATTGTGTCGTATCAGCATAGTCAGGTGCGGCAGGCACTGCCGTCAGGGAGTGGGTATGGTCAGTCATTTTGCATGAAAGGGTGCCATAGGAAAAGATGAAACAAGAAATGATTGTGCCTAAGATAAGTGATATTGAACGTTTTGCAGTCATATTATGTGTTTGTTGTTGCAGTGCAAAGATACGAATTAAAGTGAAAAGTGAAAGGTGATTAGTGAATAGTGACCGGAGAATTGTGCGGAGTACCGCGTTCATATCACTGTCACGAGTTACTAAATTTCTGATTACTGGTCACAAAAAAAGAGTGTTTCTGTGTTGGAGGATGTGAAGTGGAAAAAAAATAATTTCTTTTTGATGGCGGTATCGGAATTAATGTGTATATTTGCAAACTGAACACGTTAACCTTTTTCTCCCATACAATGATGAACTTTACCCACTTGCACGTGCATTCGCACTATTCGATGCTCGACGGTATGTCGAAGATTCCTGACCTGATAAAAAAGGCCAAGAAGAACGGCATGTATGCCATGGCGTTGACCGACCATGGCAATATGTTTGGTATCAAGGACTTTGTCGACACCGTGGCGAAAGAGAACGGCAAGGTGAAGGCTCAGATTAAGGAGCAAGAGGCTGTGCTGAAGAACGATGGTGCCACACCCGAGGAGAAACAGGAGGCAGAATATCAGATTGAGCAGCTGAAGGGACAGCTGTTCAAACCCATCATCGGCACGGAGGCCTATTGCGCCCGCCGTACATTGTACGACAAGGACAAGGATGTGAAGGAGATAAACCCCGAAACGGGGCGCGAGCGCATACTGGACAGCAGCGGATACCACCTGATATTGCTTGCCAAAAACAGCAAGGGCTACCACAACCTCTGCAAGCTGGCATCGATAGCCTATACCGACGGTTTCTACAGTCGCCCGCGTATAGACCACAATGTGCTGGAGCAATATCACGAGGGGCTGATTGTGTGTAGTGCCTGCTTGGGTGGCGAGTTGCCACAGCTCATCATGGCGGGCAGAATGGAGGAGGCGGAAAGGGCGGTGCAGTGGTTCAAAAGGGTGTTTGGCGACGACTATTATCTAGAGCTGCAGCGCCACAAGACCGACAAGCCCAATGCCAACCGCGAGACCTACGAGGCGCAGCAGCGGGTGAACCCCGTGCTGGTGGAATTGGCGCGTAAATACCACATCAAGCTGGTGGCCACCAACGATGTGCACTTTGTGGAAGAAGAACATGGCGAGGCGCACGACCACCTTATCTGCTTGGCAATGCAGAAGGACTATTTCGACCCCGACCGCCTGCACTATACCAAGCAGGAGTGGCTGAAGACCCCCCAGCAGATGGCGGACATCTTCGACGACCTGCCCGAGGCAATTGAGAACACCATGGAGGTGGCGGAGAAGGTGGAGGTGTACAGCATCGACAGCGACCCCATTATGCCTATGTTCGACATCCCCGCTTCCTTCGGCAGCGAGGAGGACTACCGCCAGCGCATCACGGAGGAGGAGCTGTTTGACGAATTCACTCGGAACGAGCGGCACGAGGTGGTGCTCTCGCGCGAGGAGGCGGAGAAGAAGATAAAGAAACTGGGTGGCTACGACAAACTCTACCGCATCAAGTTTGAGGCGGACTATCTGGAACAGCTGGTGTGGGAGGGGGCTAGGAAACGGTATCTGTCGGACAGGGAGGACCTCACTGCCCAGTCGGGCTCGGAGGCCATCAAGGCTGCCCTTACCGAGGAGCAGCGCGAGCGCATTGTGTTCGAGCTGCACACGATTAAGACGATGGGTTTCCCCGGCTATTTCTTGATTGTGGCGGACTATATACGCGGAGCGCGTGAGGAGCTGGGGGTGAGCGTGGGTCCCGGACGTGGGTCGGCGGCAGGCAGCGTGGTGGCATACTGCCTATGGATTACCGATGTGGATCCGCTGAAGTACGACCTGCTGTTCGAGCGTTTCCTGAATCCCGACCGTATCTCGCTGCCCGATATCGACGTGGACTTCGACGATGCGGGTCGCGGGCGTGTGCTGGACTGGATTACGCAGAAGTATGGCAAGGAGAAGGTGGCGCACATCATCACCTACGGCACCATGGCCACCAAAAGCGCCATCGCCGACGTGGGGCGTGTGGAGAAGATACCGCTGGCGGTGGTGAACAAGCTGAAGGAGGAGATACCCGACCGCAGCTTTCCCGACAATATCAAGGACGAGAACGGCAAGTCGCCCAAGGTCAACTTGGCGAATTGCTACAAGTATGTGCCCGAGCTGCGCCACATCATGGAGGACCCCTCGCAGGAGGAGCTGCGCAACATGCTCACCTACGCCGCCGAGCTGGAGGACACCAATCGGCAGGTGGGCATCCATGCCTGCGGCGTGATTATCGGTGCCGACGACCTGACCAATTTCGCGCCGGTCTGCACCATCTACGACAAGGAGTCGAAACAGGATGTGCTGGTCACACAGTATGACGGCCATGTGGTGGAAACCGTGGGCTTGATAAAGATGGACTTTCTGGGGCTGAAAAACCTCACCATCATCAAGAACGCCATAGACATGATAGAGCGCAACCACGGCGTGAGGGTGGACATCGACCACCTGCCGATGGACGATGAGAAGACTTTTCAGCTTTTCTGCGAGGGCAACACGGTGGGCACGTTCCAGTTTGAGTCGGCGGGAATGCAGAAATACCTGCGCGAGCTGGAGCCGCACGCTTTCGAGGACCTGATAGCTATGAACGCCCTCTACCGTCCGGGTCCCATGGACTATATTCCCGACTTCATCGACCGCAAGCAGGGTCGCAAGCCTATCGAATACGACATACCCTGCATGGAGCAGTATCTGAAGGACACCTACGGCATCACCGTATACCAGGAGCAGGTGATGCTGCTGAGCCGCCAGCTGGCAGGCTTCACCCGTGGACAGAGTGACACCCTGCGCAAGGCAATGGGCAAGAAACAGATTGAGAAGATGAACGAGCTGGAGGTGAAGTTCTACGAAGGCGGCGAGAAGAACGGCCATCCCCACGAAATACTGCACAAGATATGGGAGGATTGGAAGAAGTTCGCCTCCTACGCCTTCAACAAGTCGCACGCCACCTGCTACTCCTGGGTGGCGTATCAGACCGCCTACCTCAAGGCGCACTATCCGGCTGAGTATATGGCGGCGGTGCTCACCAGCGGGCAGAGCGACATCAAGCGCACCACCGAGTTGATGGACGACTGTCGCAAGCACGGCATCGAGGTGCTTGCACCCTCCATCAACGAGTCGGAGATGGACTTCTCGGTCAATCAGCGGGGGCAGATACGTTTCGGCCTGCAGGCCATCAGCGGCATGGGCGAGGCGGCGGCAGAGGCGATAATCTCCGAGCGGACCCTCAACGGTCCCTACACCGACATCTTCGACTTCCTCGAGCGGGTAGACCTCCGTTCCGTCAACCGCAAGAATGTGGAGGTGCTGGTCAAGGCGGGAGCCTTCGACGGGGTAGGGGAGATGCACCGGGCGCAGTATTTCTACAAAGAGACCCCCGACGAGATGACCCCCACTTTCATAGAGAAGCTGGTGCGGTGGGCTGTGCGCAACCGCGAGAGCAAAGAGAGTGCCCAGATGTCAATATTCGACATGAGCGATGACATAAAGCAGGAAGAACACCCCGAGGTGCCGCAGTGCGACCCGTGGACTGTGGTGGAACAGTGCCGCGAAGAGTATTCCGTCATCGGGTTCTACCTCAGCGGCCATCCGCTCGACGAAGACAAATATACGATGCAAAACTTTGTCAACACCCAATGTGCCGACCTGGCCGACCTAACCCCCTATGTGGACAAGAACCTGACCATAGGAGGCATCGTCACCGACGCCAAGACAGGCATCTCCGCTAAAAACGGCGACCCCTACGGCATCATGGTGGTGGAAGACTACAGCGGCCCCTACACCATCCGACTATACAAAGGCGACTATCTGAAATTCAGCAGCTACTTTAAGAAAGACCTGCACATCTACATCAAGGCAACCGTGCGCCAATTCACAGGCTATAACAAAGAAGGCGAGTTCTACAAGTCGAAACCCCAATTTAAGGTATACGACATCATGCTCCTCGACGAAGCACTGGAGAAAAATACCAAGCTGATACGCTTCTCGATCAACCTCGCCGACATCACCGAGGAGTTTTGCAAAGAACTGGGCGAGCTGGCAAAAAAGAACAAGGGTAAGATACCTATGGAGGCGATGGTTGTGGATGCCCAAAGCAACCTCAGTTTGACGATGAAGACACGCAACCTGCTGGTCAACCCCAAGAAGATGATGGCAGCGTTGGAGGAGATAAAGGGAGTGTTCGCCGTCAAACCACTAACAGCGCAGTATTGATTAAATAAAAACTTTTTTAAATTAAAAATCAAGAATTAAAAACGTAACTTTTGAATGTGTTAACGTGTGAATCCTTTTGAATGTGTTAATGTGTTAATGTGTTAGTCCTTGGCGCATCAATGATTTACGAATTTACAAATTAACGTTGTACAAGGTGAGAGCAGAGAGAGCTTGCTCGCTATGCCGAGCCAAACAACGTCTCGAAGAAACAAATTAACGAATTCATTTGATTTACGAATTTACAAATTAACGAATTAACGAATTAAAATTTTTAGTTCTTACTTCTTACTTCAAAAAAAATGCAATTCACCACCCCTGTCATCATCACCCCTGCGACGCTCAGCATCGACTACAGCACGCCGATGCTGCTGCTGGGTTCCTGCTTCACCGAAGAGGTGGGGGAACGGCTACAGGCGGCGGGGTTCGACCTGCTGTGCAATCCTTTTGGCACATTGTACAACCCCCTGTCGATAGCAGCATGTCTGTGGCGCGCTATCGACAACCGGTTGATGTCGGGCGACGAATTGGTGCAGCATGATGGTATTTGGCACTCGTGGATGCATCACAGCCGTTTCTCGCATGAGGATAAGGATGAGTGTCTGTCACGTTGCAACCAGTCTATCAGTCGGGTGCATCATTTTCTTGGCCGTAAGCCCCTGCTGCTGGTTACCTTTGGGACGGCTTGGGTCTTTTATCACGAAGGCTCGGTGGTGGCAAACTGTCACAAGCTACCTCCACAGCACTTTGTGAGGCGACGGCTGGAGGTGGGGGAGATAGTCGATGCGTGGCAGCCGCTGGTGGAGAGGCTCGGAACAGACGTATTGTATACCGTTAGCCCTATCCGACACATGGCGGACGGTGCGCATGGAAATCAGCTGAGCAAGGCGACCCTGCTGCTGGCAACGGATCGATTGGTTGAAGGTTGTGGACAGGCAAATTATTTCGACAGCTATGAGTTGTTAATGGACGAACTGCGCGACTATCGTTTCTATGCACGCGATATGTGCCACCCTTCAGATGTGGCAGTGGACGTGGTTTGGGAACGGTTTCAAGCCACCTATATGACAGCTGCCACACGTGATCAGGTGCGCCAACACGAAAAGGAATACCGTCAGTCACAGCACCGAAAACTTATTAAATTGAAAATTGAAAGTTGAAAGTTGAAAATTAGGCTGACGCGGTCAATTATTATAATACTCAAACAATCAATAATAATCATGCATAAAAAGAACATAGCCCTAGTGATGGGCGGTTTTTCTGGCGAACACGACATCTCCATTATGAGCGGATGTCAGGTGTACGAGAATCTCGACCACGAGAAATACAACGTCTATAAAATAGTTGTCGACCGCGAAGGCTGGTATGGATTGGCGGACGACGGTAGCCGCAAGCCAGTCAACCGCGACAACTTTACTGTAGAAGGAGTAGATCGCTTCGACCTAGCATTCATCATCATTCATGGCAATCCGGGCGAGAACGGTGTACTGCAAGGCTATTTCGACCTTTTGGGCATTCCCTACACCACTTGCGGATTCTACACCTCGGCACTCACCTTTAACAAAGGCTACTGTAACCCTGTGGTGCGCAATTTTGGCATAGTGAATGTGGCAAAATCGAAGATGCTATATGCCGACCAGCCTATCGACACGGCAGCGCTGCTGCAAGAGTTGTCGCTGCCTCTTTTCGTCAAACCCGCCGCAGGAGGCAGCAGCGTGGCAACCACCAAGGTCAAACGTGCCGAAGAACTGATGCCTGCTATTCGAGAGGCGTTGACCGAGGATAAAGGAGTGTTGGTGGAGGAGTTTATCCAAGGACGCGAATTTGACTGCGGAGTGCTCCGCACAAAGGAAAAGAAATATGTCTTCCCCATCACCGAGATTATCCCCACTGGTGGGCATGAGTTCTTCGACTATGCCGCCAAATACGACGGCTTTAGCAACGAGGTCACTCCCGCCGATGTCGACCAAGCCATCAGCGATCACATACAACAGGTTTCCTCACAGCTCTACGACCTGCTCGACTGTCGTGGTATAGTCCGATTCGACTATATCTATGATACTGCGAAACAGGAGCTATTCTTCCTCGAAGTCAATACTATTCCGGGTCAAAGTGCCGAAAGCATCGTACCCAAACAGGCTCGTGCTATGGGTATCAGCACCAAGCAGCTATACGAGATGGTCATCCAATCGTGTCTACCCTAAAGGTTATAGAGTTTTAAGGGCTTTTTAAGTGATTATATGTTTTAAAGATGAGTGAACCTTTTTTGTAAATTGAGCCTAGACAAACTTGTTTGTATGATGAGATGAGAAAACGTCACTTTTAAACCATTCAAGAGAAGCGAACATTTAAAATTATATGCAATAACGTTATGTCGAGCGTCCGTACACCCAAATCTCGTGTCATACTATGGCTGGCTGTTTGGTGCCTAATGCCTCTCCTAGGCCATGCCCAGCGGCCATGCCGTGACACATTGGTGTATCAATACGACTCGATATGCGAAGGGGAAACCTACGATTTCAACGGCAGGGTGTTGGACTATGGGGGACTTTTCTTTGACACCCTTCAGCGTGCGGGAGGCGATTGTGACAGCATTATAATTCTGCGTCTCACTGAGCTGATGGTTCCCGATGCTGGTTTTTATCCCTATCGCCGTTGCAAAGGCAATATAGGCTACGACCTCTACTCTTCGGGTATGGGCAGCTACTTTCGCTGGTCGTCCGACCCTGTCGACACAGCGCTCACCAGCCAGCAGCACAGCTCATGGGTGCATGTTAACCCTCAGGTGCCAACCACTTACTATTTGTATGTGGATTACAGTATCACGCCACAATGCCCTGATTCCAGCAGCAAGCTTATCTATCCAATCTCACCCATCGATGTCGGCATGCATGTTACCCCCGACGAACTGACTCTCGACCACATGGAATTTACTGTTGAGGACTTCAGTACAGGCACGCGCGAATATCATTTGGATGGTTGGGGTGGCCGCCATTGGTACATCAACGGAGTGGATCAGAATGTCAACCACGAGTGTGTCACATTCACAGCTGAGCCATGGTGGCCCGATACTGTTGTGGTGATGATGCAGCCGTTCACACCAACTTGCATCGACACCGTAATCAAGAAGATACCCTTCAAGAAGATTGCTCTGTATATTCCCAACATATTCACCCCAGGTCTCGAAGGCAATGCTCAGTTTGTTCCAATCGTGATGGGCGTTATCGAATTCGAGATGTGGATATTTGATCGCCACGGCACACTGGTATTTCACACACAGTCTGCCGATACCCCATGGGATGGCACCTACGAGGGAAGCCCCTGCTCCTCGGGCAGCTATGTCTATAGGTGCCGCTATCGCGATATCTACACGCCAGACGGTTACCAGTCGCTTGTCGGCACAGTGACCCTCCTACGCTGAAAAAGAAAGAAGAGGCACCCTTCGTGGATGTCTCTTCTTTAGAGGTCGCTTCCGGATTTGAACCGGAGTAGCAGGTTTTGCAGACCTGTGCCTAGCCCCTCGGCCAAACGACCTTTTTGCCTTAAAAGCGGGTGCAAAGGTACGAACTTTTTCCAAATTGGCAAAATATTTTTTGTCTTTTTGCTGTAATCAGTTGCTTTTATGTGCTTTATTTTTTATTGAAAGGAGTGCTCGGCTCTACTTTTTAGCTTTTTTATTGGAGCTAAAAACCATTTTTTGCCTCTTCTTCGATGATTGATAATTGAAAAGAGTGTTAGATAGTCTGATTGCTTGAATGAAATAAATGTTGAAAGGTCGCTTCGCTTTAAAAGTTTAAAAAGTTTAAAGGGTATGGGTCAAATAGCCTCGCACCTTTAAAACAGTAAAACCTTTTAAACCTTTAAAACGTTAACACATTCAGGCGTTTTCAATTTATTTGGGTAGGCAGGCGGCAATACGTTCGAGTGCGTCGAGCAGGGTGGCGCGAGGGCAGCCAAGATTGATGCGAAAACAGCAGCGGTAGTCGTTTCCGCCGAAGGTGGTGCCGTCGTTGAGTGCCACATGGGCGCGGTGGATAAGGCGCTGGCGGATGTCGTCGTGCTCAAGCCCAAGGTCGGAGAAGTCGAGCCATGCGAGGTACGAAGCTTCGGGCAGGACGGCCTTCACCTTTGGCATCCGCTCGGCAAGGAAGGTGCGCAGGCATTCGATGTTGCCTTGCAGGTATTCCAGCATTTGTCGCAGCCATTCTTCTCCATGCCTATAGGCGGCCTCGGCACCCACGTAGGCAAAGATGTTACCGTTCGCCACCTCGTAGCCGTCGAGGTAGCCAAAGAAACGTTGGCGCAGCTGCTCGTTGGGACAATAGCACACCGAGCTGCTGAGCCCTGCAATGTTGAAAGTCTTGCTGGGAGCGATGAAAGTGATGGAGATGTCGCGGGCATTATCGCTCACGGTGCTGAAGCTAGTGTGATTATGTCCTGGGAGAGTAAGGTCGGCGTGGATTTCGTCGGCAATGACGTTGACGTTGTTGCGATAGCAGATGTCGGCGATGCGGGCTAGGGTGTCTCTGTCCCATACTGTACCGCCCGGATTGTGAGGGTTGCTGAGTATGAGCCAGCGACATTGGTGGGCGCGCCACTCGAGGTCGTCGAAGTCGATGCTGAAACGTCCGTCCACCACCTTCAGGGGACTGCATACAAGTTGCCTATGGCTGTTTTGCGGCAGGTCGAGGAATGGGGGGTAGACAGGGGTGGTGACGAGTATGCCGTCGCCCGGATGGGTCATGGCTTGTAGCACGAAGGCGATACCGGCCACGATACCGGGGATAAAATGGAGCTCGTGGCGGTCGGCGGTAATATGAAAGTGGTTCTGTAGCCAGTTAGTGACAGCCTCCCAATAGCTATCGGGGGCGGTGGCATAGCCCAGCACCTCGTGGTCGCAACGCTTGCGCAAGGCATCGATGACAAAGTCGGGCGAGCGGAAGTCCATATCCGCCACCCACATGGGCAGCAAGTCGTCGGTGCCAAAAAAGTGTAGTAGTGCGTCGTGTTTGACACAGTTGGTACCCTTGCGGGGGATGATTTCGTCGAAGTTGTAGTTCATCGTATCTTTCTAAAAGAATATTTGAATACTTGAATATGCCACATGTTTGAGCGGCTGGTGCGGCTATGATGCTCAAAAACGTTGCATTGGATGAGAGCAGAGAGAATTTGCTCGCTATGCCGAGCCACGCAACATCATGGTGTATCAATCAAGCAGTCGGATAATCAAACTTTCTTCTCAATTCTCAATTAAACAAGGTCGATGCTGTAGTGCAGACCCACGTTCTCACGCCTGGCGCGTGCCATCTTGATAATGAGGTAGGCGCAGGCGATGAGGTTGCGCAGTTCGCTGAGCTCTTCGGTGAGTACGGAGCGGTTGTACAGGTCCTCTGTTTCGCGGAAGATTAGGTTCAGCCTGTCGAACGCCCGTTGCAGACGCAGGTCGCTGCGCACAATGCCCACATAGTTCCACATCAGCTCTTGCAGTTCGCGTTTGGTCTGGGTGATTAGCACCATTTCTTCGTTCAGCACCATGCCTTCGGCATTCCAGTCGGGCACTTGGTGGCATAGTTGGCGGCTCTTGACTCGCTCTATGGCGCTCATGGCGGCGTTGTGGGCATATACCACAGCCTCCAGCAGCGAGTTGCTGGCCAATCGGTTGCCTCCATGCAGCCCTGTGCAGGCACATTCGCCTGCGGCATAGAGGTGGTGTATCGATGATTCGCCGTCGCGGTTCACCTTGATGCCTCCGCACTGGTAGTGCGCCGCAGGACGGATGGGTATCATGTCTTTGGTAATATTGATGCCCAGCTCCAAGCACTTGGCGTAGATGGTGGGGAAACCGTTTATCAGTTCGTCCTTGCCTATACCGCGGGCATCGAGGTAGAGGTGGTCGACACCTGCAATCTTCATCTCGTTGTCGATGGCGCGTGCCACAATGTCGCGCGGAGCAAGGGAGAGCCGCTTGTCGTACTTGTGCATAAACTCGTTGCCCTTGTGGTCCTTCAGTATGGCACCTGCGCCGCGCATCGCCTCCGTGATGAGGAATGCGGGCTTCTCGGCGGGGTTGTACAACGAGGTGGGATGGAACTGCATAAACTCCAAGTCGGCCAATACTCCACGGGCGCGATGCACCATCGCCACGCCGTCGCCGGTGGAGACGATGGGTGTGGTGGTGGTGGTATAGACGTTGCCCATGCCGCCGGTGGCGAGCAGCGTCACCTTGGCAAGATAGGTGTCTATCTGGTTGGTCTTGCAGTCGAGCGCATACACTCCATAGCACTCAATGTCGGGCGTATGCTTGGTGACGCGCTGCCCTAGGTGGTGCTGCGTGATGATGTCGATGGCGAACTGGTGCTCCTTAATCTCGATATTGGGGTGGCTGTATACCGCCTCTAGCAGGCCTCGCTCAATCTCGGCACCCGTATTGTCCTTATGGTGGAGGATGCGGAACTCGGAGTGGCCACCCTCGCGGTGCAGGTCGAAACGGTCGCCCGCGCGACTTTTGTCGAAATTCACCCCATATTGCACCAGTTCGCGAATGCGGTCGGGGGCCTCGCGGATGGTCATTTCCACCACACTGCGGTCGCAGATGCCGTCGCCAGCCACCAGGGTGTCCTGAATATGCTTGTCGAAACTGTCGCTGTCGTACATCACGGCGGCGATGCCTCCCTGCGCATAGCGGGTGGAGCCTTCGGCGGCCTCGCCCTTGCAGAGGATGCACACCTTGCCGTAGGGCGCCACCTTAAGCGCATAGCTCAGCCCGGCGATACCCGAGCCGATGACTAGAAAATCAACTTCGTATCTCATTCACGCTATCAACCAAAAACCAGACTGATAGAAGGCCAGTAAATGACCAGAGCGGCGATAGAGCCCAAGAGGGAGATGCAGAAACAGATTACGAAGAGTACCATCAGGTAGTGCCACAGATAGCGTATCTGCCGCAGGTACTCGACCGATGGGGTGAGGTCGTTGTTGATGCGAACCTCGTTGGCGGCATGCACAGCACGGCGCATACAGACGATGGCGGGCAGCAACGCAGCTGCCAACACAATAAGAGCGATGCCGGCAAAGCCCAGCAGATTGTCGAGGTAGTAAGGCGTAGCCTCGTCGAGGTAGCCGCTCACAAACAGCAGCACCACGCCGCCTGCCACCAAAAAGAGCACGCTAAACACGGCAAAGATTGAAAAAATATTCATCCATTTCCCTGCGCGAACAATGTGCTTTTTGCTGTTGTTCAAAATGATAAGGTCGTTTTCTTCCATAAATCACGATTATTTATTATTTTGCAAATATAATGTTTTTTTTCTAAATCCTAACAAAAAAAGTGTATCGATATTCAAAGTTTAACCCAAATCGGTCATTAGGGTTATTGACAGATTAGCATTTGTCGATGGGTACTTAGAAGCCGTTTAAACTTAATTCAATGATTTTCTTAAAGCACATATACGACATCTTTTTTCTCCTTTTTTCGGTTACAATGGAGCCCCATTGCGCCCTCAAAAAGGAGTAAAATCTGCTCGTCTATCTGCATAATAAAATTCATCAATCAAATTTAAACAGCTTCTTATTTTTTAATTATTTTTTTTCACTATATTTCTATTTTCCATTTTTTTTATGTACTTTTGCATCCTGTTATGAGACGTTTCTTTATAGCAATGGCGGTGATTGCCATATTACTGCCGATGGGCTGTGGTCGGCAGAGGGTATCCGACGGCCTCAACTTGAGGCTACGCGGTATGGTGGACAGCCACAATAAGGCTTCGTTTATGAACCGCTATCAGGACCCCCGCCACTCTATCGATGAGGCGTGTGCCGCGCTGGATGTGGTGCGCGATTCGCTGCCCGACTATCACGACGGACGTCTGAGGGCGTTCAACAACCTCGCCTTTGGCTACTATATGCTTGCTCAGCATGACTCGGCGGCGGTGTATGTCGACAGTGTGTTGGCAGCCACTTCGCCCTCGCTGGCACGCACCGGCAGGCAGAGCCGCAACAACGAGGTGGAAAGGCTGATTGCACAGCTGATGCAGATACGTCTGTTGCAGCGCAGCTGCCGCATCGCCGACTCGTACCAGCTGCTCTATGATATCGACCGTTCCGCCCTGCTGCGCCGCAAATGGGACAATTATCTCTACTCTTACGCACAGATGGAGTATTATATCACCTCGCTGACGCTTAACTACCACTACCGCAACAGCGCGGTGGCATCCTCGTCGGGTACTTTGCTCGACGCCAGCACCCAGCAGACTATGGCGGCACTGCTGCAGGAGGTGGAGGATGCCCGGCCAAAGCTGAAATGCGACTATGCCGAGGATATGTCGCTCAACTATGCTTTGGCGCACAGCTACTACCGTCTCGCCTCCGCCTCGGGCAGCGATGCCCGACTGCTGGCTATGGCGTACAAGCATCTGGCGGAGAACCTGCGCATCATGGTGCGCCCCAATCAGTATAGCACGTACCATTTGGCCAATGTGTTCCAGCTGCAGGCATTTATTGTTGCCGACACCAATATCCGCCCCGAAACGCATCGTCGTCTCAGTGCGGCCTGGGGCGAAGAGTTGGGCAGACTGGGCGACCGCCTGTATCCGCACGACTCCATCGCGGTGACGGGCGACTACGGCCTAGATATGTTCTATGTGTCCACCCGCCTTTTCTTTCAGACCACCGACCCCTACCAGCACCTAGGTGCTGTGGTGGCTGCCGCCGAATACTGTCTGCGACAGGGCGCCTACGACCAAGCCTACGACTACTATACACTTGCCCTTGCCGACAGCAGCTGGCACGACGGTATGGCGCCTAAGTTTGAGGCAATGCTCTACGACGGACTTATCCGCATGGGCTATTCCCCTTCGGCTGAGGTGAACCGTAGCTGGTATGCCCGCGAGATGGAGCTGCTCACTTTTATCCGCCAAAACGAGAGCGCCGACGCTATGCTGCAAGACCGTTTGACGCAGTCGCAAAACCGCAATCGGTACTACGTGCTCGCTATCATCGTGGGCTCGGTATTCTTGCTGTTGCTGGGTGTGATGGTGCTGCTGCTGCACCGCCGCTCGAAGGTGCTGCGAGCCGAAAAGGCAACACTCCAGCGAGCCCGTAAACAAAACATAGAGCGCATAGCCAATGTCGAGACCTGTCTCTCGGTGCTGCGCCACGACATCAACCCCTTCCTGACCTACCTCACCAACCGCCAGTTGAGCGATGCCATGCGGAAGGAGGTGCTCGACCAGTTGTTGCGCACCTTTGCCAACATCAAGAGTTGGACCAACCTCTCTATCCCTAGCGGGCTGCAGTTTCAGCCATCGGTGTTTGCATTACAAGAGGTATTCGACAGCGTTGCTGCCTCGTGTGTGAGGTTGGAACACGATGTGGACCTGATTTTCTACCCCACCACCCTCAACATCATGGGCGACCGCCAACTGACCGAGATTATGCTGCGCAATTTGGTGAACAACGCCTTGCAGCACACCCTCCACGGCAAGGTGACTATTTATTCCGAAGTCTATCCACAAGACTCTCGTTTTGTGCATATCGAGGTGGCCGACACTGGGGCTGGTATGGACGAGGAAACGCTGGAGAACCTTTTCCGTGCCGACAAGAAGGTGCAGCCTGCCACCAACCCATCGGCTGCACACGGCACAGGCTTTGGGTTGATACTATGCAAATATATCATCAAACGTCACGACGACAATACCCTGCGCGGCTGTCGTATCTGGGCGGAAAGCAAGCTGAACGAAGGCAGCACCTTCCACTGCCTGCTGGCTGGCGACGGCAACGAAGGGTGGCAGCCCGAACCTTGGAGAAATAATGAAAATAAACAATAAAGAATATGGAACCAATCAAAATAATGATTGTGGACGACGAGCCCATCATCCGAAAAGCTCTTAAACTAGAACTCAACGGCCAGCCCCATCGCGTGGCGTGTGGCATGAACGACGACGGCGAGGTGGACTATCGTGATGTGACGGTGCTCGACACCTTTGCCAACGGAGCACAACTGATGGCGGCGCTCGACAGTCCTGCGCCTCACGAAATGCCCGACTATCTGCTGCTCGACATCGAGTTCCAAGGCGAGCCCACAGGTGGAATCTTCATTGCCGACCGTGTGCACAAGAAATATCCCGACATCAAGATAGCCCTTTTCTCAGGTCGTTTCGACAATCCCCTGCCCGACGAGGCGGACCGTCAAGATCGCATGATGGAGATAGCCCGTGTGCTGTTTGAGTCGCTGCAACACGGGGTGCAGGCGTTTGTGAGCAAGAACGCCGCAGGCGGTTTTTCGGTGGAGAATGTGCTGCGAGCCATCGAGTCGCTGGAGCGTGGCGAACGCTACTACTTCAACTACCCCGTGATGCTTACCCTCAAGGAGGCGGCAGAACTGTATGTTACCCATGTGGCAGACCAGCGATGCAACGTGGTGTTGACCCCCACCGAACAACGACTGCTCCTGCTCGAGGCCGCAGGGTGTACCGCCTCAGAGATAGCCGCCACCCTCAACGAGACCGACAAGAGCATTCAAGAGCGGCAGAAAGAGTTGTCGCGCAAGCTCGACATCGTCAACAAGTCGGGCGCCCGCATCGCCAAAGCTATGCAATACCGCCTTATCGACCCCAAAGAAATAAAATACCTAAAACGCTGACATCAGAAATACTATTGTCGTTTTTTTTATGTGAATGTTGCATAAGGTGAGGGCAGAGAAGACTCGCTTTCTTTTTCAGAACCGAAGCTACGTCATGGAAGATAAATAAATGTCAATATGACATGAGGCATACTGACAGATGGGTGGTGAGTGGTGAAGGAGGGCTGTGGCGGAAGGCGTGAAAAGGGTAATAGACGGGGGTTGAGAGGATGTTGTGGTGAGTGGGTGTGAGTATAGATGAAGTGATGAAAAATTAGTGTTGAAAATTAGGTAATTAGATTGTTTTTTTTGATTTTAAGTGTTAAAATGTTGTGTGGTTAAAAAAAATTGTCTAATTTTGTTTCCTCAAAAGTGTGCGTGCTTTGTTGGGGTGGGAGTGGCGTATGAAATTGTAAAATAGATAAATAAACTTATTAACAAACATAAAATTAACTACTATGTCATTACTCATTTTGTTACAAGCTGCCGCACAGATGGCCTGGGGCTATTTTGGTGCAGCCGTCGGAGCGGGTCTCGCCACCATCGGAGCGGGTCTCGGTATTGGTAAGATTGGTCAGGGAGCCATGGAAGGCATGGCACGCCAGCCTGAGGCTGGTGGCGACATCCGTTCGACCATGATTATCGCCGCCGCACTGGTTGAAGGTGTCGCCTTCTTCGCAGTGGTTGTCTGCTTGCTGGTTGTCCTCAAGTAGCATACCGACGAAAAGAATGGGATGTTGGCGCGATTGGCGCCAACATCCTGTTTGAAATTGAATTATTACACAGAAATAACAAATTATTGATATCAAATGAACAATCCTTTAATTAATCCTGGACTGGGTACCTTTTTCTGGATGCTGGTGTCGTTTGGCATCTTGGCATTCATTCTTGGCAAGTGGGGATGGCCCATGCTGCTGAAGTCATTGAAGGCCCGCGAAAAGGCTATTGAGGAGTCGCTAAATGCCGCCGAGAAGGCTCGTGAGGAAATGAAGCAGTTGGTGGCGCACAACGAGGACCTGTTGCGTCAGGCTAAGGCGGAACGCGAGGAGATTATGCGTAATGCACGTTTGGCAAAAGAGGAAATTGAGGAAAAGGCACGTCTGAAGGCCAGTGAGGAAGCCGACCGTATTTTGGAGGCGGCTCGCGAGAGCATCAACAACGAGAAATTGAAGGCGATGCATGAGTTGAAAAACCAGATTGCGTCGTTGTCGATTGATATTGCTGAAAAGTTGATGAAAACGGAGTTGAGCGACAAACAGAAGGCCAATGGTCTGATAGAGCGTGAATTGGAGAATGCACACCTGAATTAAAATTGAGAATTGAAAAGTGAAATAATAATTGAATGCTTGGATGTATTAATGCTTGAGTGATAAAACTCAAACGTTGCATAAGGTGGGAGCAGAGAGCTTGCTCGCTATGTTGAGCCAAGCAATGTCACGGAGTAACAATCAAGCAATCAAAAAAGACTCAGTTTTAATTCAAAAGTTAGGATTTATGCAAGATTATAGAATTAATATTAATTACGCCAAGGCGCTGTTTATGCTGGCAGAAGATACGCAGGAGCAGGAGCGTGTGTGGGGGGATATGCGGCTGGTGAACAGCGTGTGTGCTGAGAATCGCGAGTTGAATGCGGTGTTTCGCAATCCCGAGATAAAGGCACCAAAAAAGGCGGCAATAGTGGACGACTTGTTTGCCGAACGTGTGTGCAAGACGACGATGTCGTTTATCCACTTTGTGGTGCGGAAGAACCGTTCGGTGAATCTGAAGGGAATCAGTGCTTCGTATCTAGAACTCTATCGCAAGAGCCACGGGATTGTGCTGTCGCAGATTACGACCGCGCAGGATGTGGACGAGGAGGTGCGTGCGTTGGCGACCAAGGTGATTGCCGACTATACTCACAAGGAGGTGGAGCTGGTGGCGAAGACCGACCCGAAGATTATCGGAGGGGTGGCGATGGAGTTCGACAATATGATGTACGACGCTCGTATCAGCACCTACTTGATGAAGTTGCGCCATGCCTTTGACGAGAATGTATATGAGAGCAAGCTGTAGTGTAGGCTAGTTAGTATAAGAATTAAAAAATAAAATTAAGAATATGTCAGAAATTAAACCAGCCGAAGTATCGGCAATTCTGAAGAAACAGTTGGCAGACGTCGACCTAGACGTAGCGCTGGAAGAGGTTGGTACGGTGCTGACCGTCGGTGACGGTATTGCACGTGTTTACGGCCTTAACAACGCCCAGTCGGGCGAGCTGGTGGAGTTCGCCACCGGTGAACAGGGCATCGTCCAAAACTTGGAGGAGGACAACGTGGGTGTGGTGATGCTGGCAGAGGCGAGCACTATCAACGAGGGCGACACGGTGAAACGCACCAAGCGTATCGCCTCGATTAAGGTGGGCGAAGGCCTGGTGGGTCGTGTGATCAACACTATCGGTCATCCTATCGACGGCAAGGGTCCTATCGAAGGGGAGATGTTTGAGATGCCTATCGAGCGCAAGGCTCCAGGCGTTATTTTCCGCCAGCCGGTGGAACAGCCTTTGCAGACTGGTATCAAGGCTATCGACTCGATGATTCCTATCGGTCGCGGACAGCGTGAGTTGATTATCGGCGACCGCCAAACGGGTAAGACAGCCATCGCTATCGACACGATTATCAACCAGAAGAATTTCTTTGATGCCGGCGACCCTGTGTACTGCATCTATGTGGCATGCGGACAGAAGGGCTCGACGGTGGCCAATCTGGTGAAAAATTTGGAGGAGAAGGGCGCGATGGAGTATACTATTGTGGTGGCGGCTACGGCATCGGATCCTGCTGCCATGCAGTTTTACGCTCCCTTTGCGGGCGCTGCCATCGGCGAGTATTTCCGCGACACGGGACGCAACGCTCTGGTGATTTATGACGACTTGAGCAAGCAGGCTGTCGCATACCGTGAGGTGTCGCTGTTGCTGCGTCGCCCGCCGGGACGTGAGGCTTTTCCTGGTGATGTGTTCTATCTGCACAGTCGTCTACTGGAGCGTGCCGCCCGTATTATTGAGAGCGATGAGATAGCCCGTCAGATGAACGACTTGCCCGCCTGTTTGAAGGATAAGGTGAAGGGTGGCGGCTCGCTGACAGCCCTGCCTATCATCGAGACTCAGGCTGGCGATGTGTCGGCGTATATCCCCACTAATGTCATCTCTATCACCGACGGACAGATTTTCTTGGAAACGAACCTATTCAACGCGGGTATCCGTCCTGCCATTAATGTGGGTATATCGGTGTCGCGCGTGGGTGGTAAGGCTCAGATTAAGTCGATGAAGAAGATTGCGGGTACACTGAAACTCGACCAAGCGCAGTATCGTGAGTTGGAGGCTTTCTCGAAGTTTGGCTCAGACCTTGACGCTGCCACGAAGGCGGTGCTGGACAAGGGTGCCAGAAATGTGGAAATTTTGAAACAACCGCAATATACCCCTATGGCGGTAGAAGATCAGGTGGCCATCATTTATTGTGGCACGAAGGGCTTGCTGCAGAAGGTGCCGACGAACCAGGTGCACAATTTCGAGACGGAGTATCTCTTCTTCCTGCATCAGAACCATGCCGATGTGCTTGAGAACCTGCACAAGGGCAATTTGGTAGCCGAGGACTTGGAGATATTGAAGAATGTGGCGCTAGACATGGCAAGCAAGTACGAAAAATAGTGATTAGTGACCTGTGACCTGTGGCACGAGCGTTCTCGTTCCACAGGTTACAGGTCGCAGGTCACATTATTCAAAAGTATTATGGCAAATCTAAAAGAAGTACGCACCCGTATAGCATCAGTCAGTTCGACGCAGCAGATTACTTCGGCGATGAAGATGGTGTCTGCCGCAAAGTTTCGTCGAGCACAGAATGCTATTATAGGGATGCGTCCATACGCCAACCAGTTGGGCGATATAGTTTCGGACATCGATACAGGCGACGGAGTGCAAACCCCATACCATGAGGCTCGCAAACTGGAGAATGTGCTCCTGGTGGTTGTCACTTCCAACAAGGGGCTTTGTGGTGCCTTTAACAGCAATGTTATAAAGCAGGCACAAGCTCGTATTGATTACTATAAGGCTCATGCTACTGCCGACCAGCCTGCACGGGTGAGTATGATTACTATCGGCAAACGGTGTAGTGAGTTTTTTGGCAAACGTTTCGATAATGTGGTGGGGAGTTACGACCAGCTGCTCGACAATGCTTCGTTCGACGCCATAGCCACCCTTGCCGACGATATTCTGCAACAGTATTGCGACAAGAAGTATGATCGAGTGGAGCTTATTTACAATCAGTTTAAGAATTCTCTGGTGCAGATATTGATGACAGAGCAGTTTCTGCCAGTTGTTGCCAACACAGCTAATGGTAGCGGCAGCTCTGCAGTCAAGCAGACTGCCAACGATTATATCTACGAGCCTTCGAAAGAGGCTATCCTTGCCGAGCTTATTCCGCTGACGTTGAGGTCGCAGTTTTATCGTGTGGTGCTGGACTCGTTGGCATCGGAGCATGGTGCCCGCATGAATGCTATGCAGAAGGCTACGGACAATGCCACCGAGTTGCTCAAGGAGTTGCGACTGAGTTATAACAAAGCCCGTCAGGCTGCCATCACTAACGAGATTATTGAGATTGTTAGCGGTTCGGAGGCTTTGAAGGGGTAATTTAGATTTAAAATTAATAATTGAGAATTGAGAATTGGTAGCCGCGATTTGGGTGATTCTCAATTCTCTTTTTTTGATGGGATATATAGAAGTGTTATATATAATAAATATTGATTAGATGAGAAAGTATTGTTTGTTTTTGACTCTGTTGATGGGTCTGAATTGTGCAGTGGCGGCTCCGGTCAACTCTAACACTGCCCTCCGCGTTGCGGAGAATTTTTGGAGGAGCGTTTCGTCGGATATTGCGAAGATTGAGCAGGTGGGCGATAATCCGTTTGAACAGATGTTTATCTTCCACGTTAATGGGAACGAGGGGTTTGTGATTGTGGCTGCTGACGACTGTGCGTACCCTATCTTGGGCTATGGCACAGACAATGTGGCAGGGGAGATGGGTCCCGAGACCCGCTTTTGGCTAGGACAATATGAGCGAGAGATTGAAGCTCTGGCAGCAGGCACAGTTCGGAATGATGATGCGATGCTAGCCGACTATATTGCCCGCGAGTGGAATAGTCTGTTGGCGGGTACATGGCACCAACCTAAAAGCGGCAATATGGTCCCCGCGCTGCTTGCCACTCGGTGGAACCAGAGCCCGTATTACAATTATTACTGTCCGGCGGGCTGCCCGGCGGGCTGTGTTGCTACAGCTATGGCGCAGGTGATGAAGTATTGGAACTATCCGGTGAAAGGTACGGGAAATGCTGCATACAATACTGTGCATGGAATGCTGAGTGCCAACTTCGACACCACATATTACGATTGGGATAATATGCCAAACAGCCTTTCTAGCTCCAGTACGATGCAAGAGATACACGCTGTGGCTGAGTTGTGCTACCATGTGGGGGTGGCGGTGGAGATGGATTACGCCATAGAGGGGAGCGGTGCTAGCCTGGTGGGCTATGGCTATGGTGCTTCGGGCGCCAGAGCCCTACGGTCGTACTTTGGTTACAGTCCTAATCTCAATGGATTGTACAAGAGTTCGTATACGGATGCCGAATGGATTCAGTTGCTAAAGGACGAATTGGATGCTGGCCGTCCGGTATTGTATGCGGGTTATGACAATTCGGCGGGACATGCTTTTGTGTTTGACGGCTATAACAGCAGCAGCCAGTTTCATGTGAACTGGGGTTGGGGCGGCTCGTATAATGGTTTTTACGCAATGGGTGCCTTGAATCCTGGCGGTGGTGGAGTGGGTACTAACTCGAGCAATACGTTCAATTCCACCAATCAGGCTCTCTTCGGTGTGCAACCGAAAGCACGGCTGGGTATTACTCCTGCTAACCTTGTGTTCAATTCGGAAGGTGGCACGCGGGACATTACCATAACAAGTAATTCGGACAATACTGCCAGTTGGAGCGCTACGGTGGATGTGCCGTGGGTTGTGCTTACCCCTGTTACGGGTAACGGCAACGGCGCTATGGTTAGCGGCACTATGCAGGTCGCAGCCAACACTACTCAGACCGACCGCGTGGGCAACATCATGCTTGTGCAAGGCAGCGACACCGTGATAGTAACTGTGCAGCAGCTGGCTTGTTCCTCGAACGATATGTGCAGTCTCACGGTGAACGCCTACGATAGTCGTGGCAATGGATGGAACGGTGCCACCCTCACGCTGGCTTCCACCAAAGGTGCGGTGTATGGTGAGATGAGGTTGCAGGATGGGTCGTATGGAATTGTCGACTTTGCAGTTTGTCCCGATACGGTGCTAGCTATTTGGCATAGCGGCTCTTCTGACGATGATTGCGGTTTTTTCATTGAAAATGCCGACGGTGTGGTGTGGGTTAACCATACGGCAGGCACCATTATCACCGATGGCGACACCTTTGTTATCTCCAATCCCTGCATGAATAGTGGCGGATTGGATGCGGTCGCTTTTACTGTGACGGCAACGGTGAACGATACCGCCCGTGGTAGTGTGGAAGGCGTAAGCGATGAGTGCTCCTTCGGTGAGAGCGTCACGCTGGTCGCCCAAGCCAAAGAAGGCTACCGTTTTGCCAAATGGAACGATGGCGCGACAACCAATCCTCGCACCCTCACGGTTGTTGCCAATCGGACGTTTAATGCCCGTTTCGAGAATTTGGGCAGCGATACTCTCCATTACGATAATGGCAATTATTATACCGCTTTGGGTGGTGACGAGGGTACATTTTGGGGTATCCGCATACCTCCTGCCGCACTTGTTGGGCATGTCACCTTGCAAAGCGTAAAGTTCTATAATATGCGTTCCGACTACTATACGCTAAAAATACATCAGGGCGACAGACCCAAGCAGAACAATTTGGTGTACATGATGTCGTTCTACCAAAGCCGTCAGACACGCTATCGCTGGGTGGAGAAGGTGCTCGACAGTGCCGTTGTTCTTGACCATAGCAAACCTCTGTGGATAGTGCTGAACTACAATTCCGACGGTGCTCCTGCGGCAGCCACCACATGGTGCGGGAACCCGGATGGCAGCTGGTATTCCGAGAATGGAATCTCTTCTTGGGTGAATCTCTCCAGCCTAGGTTACGATGCAACATGGATGCTGCGCGCCCACATGCCGGTGGATCCGAACGAGTATACTCTTACAGTAACAGCCAACAATAAAAAGTGGGGCACTGCCACAGGCGGTGGACTGTACCGCTATGGACAACCTGCCACGTTGGTGGCTACACCCAAAGAGGGTTACCACTTTGTCCGTTGGAGTGACAATAGTACGGACAATCCTTATACCTATTATGTCAAAGCCGACGAGATAATGCGTGCCATCTTTGCCGAAGGTGAGGTGGGCATTGATAATGTGCTGCCAGAAGGGGTGACGCTGTATGTGGAGGGACGTACCTTGTATGTGCGTGGTGCCGAAGGACAGAGCCTAAGCGTATATGATGCTTTGGGCCGTCGTGTCTATCATGCCAATAATCATCAGGCAATGTCTATTCTGTTGCCGGCGGCGGGTGTCTATGTTGTGCGCTTCGCCGGCAAAGAGGCATATAAAGTTATTGCTAACTAGGAAGTAAAATAATCTAACACTCATTATACCATGGAAAAGAAACAAAACTACACCATCCCCATCATTGTGATGTTCTTGCTATTCTTTATGATAGCATTCGTCACTAACTTTGCTGGTTCGATGGGTGTCATCGTCAAGAACCAGTTCGGCACTAGCAACGCCATCGCCCAGTTGGGTACCCTTGCTAACTTCATTGCTTACGCCTGTATGGGCATCCCTGCAGGCATCATCCTGCGTCGTAAGGGATATAAGTTCACCTCTCTCCTTGCCGTCACCGTCGGCTTCGTTGGCGTTGGCATACAGTTCCTCTCGGGCTATGCCGGCAGTTTTGCTGTCTATGTGATAGGCGCTTTGGTGGCAGGTTTTTCCATGTGCCTGCTCAATATCGTGGTCAACCCCATGCTGAACACCCTGGGTGGAGGTGGAAATCGTGGCAATCAGCTTATCCAGTGGGGTGGTACGCTCAACTCTACTGGTGGCACCCTTGCCCCCATTCTGCTGGGCTATCTCATCGGTGGTGCGGTCGATAAGGCCAATGTTAGCGACGCCGCTCCTGCCATGATTATAGCCATGGCCATCTTCGCAGTTGCATTTGTGGTCATTGTGTTCACCAAGATTCCCGAACCCCACCTCGAAACCCGCGAGATGCGTGCCGCCAAAACCCATGACGCTCATTCTCCTCTGAGTTTCCGACATTTCGTGCTGGGTGCCATTGCCATCTTCTTCTATGTGGGAGTTGAAGTAGGTATTCCCAATACAGCCAACCTCTATATGACTACCGCCACCTCGGGCGGTGGACTTGGGCTGGGCGCCGACTTGGCAGGCTGGTTCATCGGTGCCTACTGGTTCCTGATGCTCTGCGGGCGCTTCATCGGTGGCGTGCTGGGTGGCAAGGTCTCTTCGCGGGCAATGCTTTCCACCACCGCCATCATTGCTATCTGCTTCCTGTTGTGCCTTATTTTTATTCCCACCACGTCCACCATTCACCTGCACGGAGCTGATGTGCCTTTGAAGATTGCCTTCGCCACCCTGTGCGGTTTGTGCACGTCAGTGATGTGGGGTGCCGTTTTCAACCTCTCGACCGAGGGTTTGGGCAAATATACTCCCATGGCTAGCGGCATTTTTATGACCTTGGTCTGCGGTGGAGGCATTCTGCCTTTCTTCCAGAACATGCTTGCCGACGGAATTGGGTTCGTGGGCAGCTACTGGCTGGTCATACTAGGCTTCGCCTACATCCTCTTCTATGCCCTCTGGGGTAGCAAAAATGTTAACAAGGACATTCCTGTAGAATAAACATTGACCTTAGAGGTATTCCCCTGATGCCTCTAGTATCAACCAAAAAGAAAGCCCCGCGCAATGGCGGGGCTTTCTTTTTGTATCAGACGTGTAGTCTGGTAGTCAGCCAAACTATTCTTCCTCTGCTGCGGCTTCCTCGTAGGCCTTGAGCAATGCCTGCTGGACGTCGGCGGGAACGAGTTCGTAGCTGCTGAAGGTCATGGTGAAGGTACCACGACCGCTGGTGAGCGAACTCAGGGCGGTGCAGTAGCGGTTCATCTCAGCCAAAGGAGCCTTGGCCTTGAGCGTGGTGTACTTGCCTTCGGCATCCATACCCATAACGATAGCACGACGGCCTTGCAGGTCAGTCATCACGCCTCCCTGGCTCTCGGTCGGAACGGTAACAGCTACGTCGTAGATGGGTTCCTTAATCTTGGGGTTGGCCAGTTTGAAGGCCTCGCGGAAGGCAGTACGACCGGCAATCTTGAAGGCGGTTTCGTTGGAGTCCACGGGGTGCATCTTACCATCGTAGATGTTCACAACGATGTCGCGAGCATAGGAACCGGTCAGAGGACCCTGTTCCATCTTCTCCATGATACCCTTGAGGATGGCGGGCATGAAGCGAGCATCGATGCTACCACCCACGATACAGTTGTTGAAGACCAGCTTACCACCCCACTCCAGAGGATACTCCTGAGTGTCGCGGATAGGATACTTGGTCTGGTTGGGCATGCCGTCGTAGTAAGGCTCGATGAGCATGTGCACCTCGCCGAACTGGCCGCTACCACCCGACTGTTTCTTGTGGCGGTACATGGCCTCGGCGCTCTTGGTGATAGTCTCGCGATAGGGAATGTTGGGAGCTGTGAAATTGACGCCCAGTTTGTACTGGTTCTCAAAGTACCACTTGATGGTGTTCAAATGCAGTTCGCCTTGACATCCGAGGATGACCTGGCGCAGCTCGCGGCTGTTCTCCAGCGACAGGCTGCGGTCGTAAGTGGCGAGGTCTTTCAGCGCGGCACCCACTTTCTCGTCGTCGTTGTTGTTGGCGGCTTTGACTGCCACTTGGTAGATGGGGGTCGGGAAGACGATTTCCTCAACAGCATCGTCGGTGTTCTTGGGAGTAGTGAGCGTATGGTTAATCTTCACATCCTTCAGTTTGATGGTGCAGATGATATCGCCGGCGCAGGCTTTTTCCACGCGCTGACGGTCCTTGCCGCTGCACACCAGCACCTGGCTCACGCGCTCCTTGCTCTGGTTGCAAGCGTTGACGACATCCTGAGCCTCTGCCAGTTCGCCGTCGTAGATGCGGAGGTAGGTGATTTCACCGAGGTTCTTATCCTTAGCGCTCTTGAAGGCAAAAGCCACAGTGGGATTGGCGCTGTCGCACTTCAATTCCTTACCGGCCTGGGTCTTCTTAGCCTCTGCCACCTCGTTGGGAGCGGGGACATTCTGGCAGATAAACTCCAGCAGACGGGCAACACCCATATTCTCCTTAGCTGAACTGCAGAGGATGGGGAACAGGTCGCGCTTGTCGATAGCCAGTTTCAAAGCCTTGGTCAATTCCTCAGGGGTGAGGTCGCCATTCTCAAAGTATTTCTCCATCAGTTCGTCGTCGGCAGCGGCGGCCTCTTCAACGAGGGCTTCGCGCATCTCGGCGGCACGGTCGGCGAAAGCGGCAGGAATATCTTCCTCGGTAGCCTTGCCATCCTTGAAGGTGTACATCTTGTTCGTCACGATGTCCACAATCTGGTTGAAGCCCAAACCTGCATTGGTGGGGAACTGCAACACGGTGCATTTTGCGCCGAAGAAGTCTTTCAGCTGGTTCACGCTATCATCGAAGTTGGCCTTCTCAGCATCCAGATGGTTGATGACATAAATCATCGGTGTGCCGAGTTTGGCTGCATAGCGGTTGGCAACTTCGGTGCCGACTTCGACACCACTCTGGGCGTTGACCACTACCACGGCAGCCTCAACCACGTTAAGTGCTGCTGCCAGCTCGCCTTGGTAGTCGGCGAAGCCAGGCACATCAAGGATATTCACCTTCTTGCCACCAAACTCGGTGTACATAAGGGTGGTCTCAACCGAATATTTGCGGTCGAGTTCGATGTCGCGATAGTCGCTGATGGTGTTCTTGTTGTCCACGCTGCCACGACGGTTGATGAGGCCGCCGCAGAACGCCATGGCTTCTGCCATAGTGGTCTTACCCGATTTGGCACCGCCCACAAGGGCGATGTTGCGGATGTCGTTAGTCTGGTAAATCTTCATTGTTTGTATTATATTTATTGTATTGTTATCTGTCTATATATGAATATACTAAAAGCAAAAGACAGGGTCTTTCACTCCAATTAATTGAATGGCAAAGATACGAACTTTTTTTTAATTATTGACATCTAGGGATGAAATATCCATTTTTTTGTGTACCTTTGCACTCGTAATCGTCATCTAAATAAAGAATGGGTGTAATTGCTAAACAGAGCATTAAAGGCGCTTTGGCTAACTATCTGGGAGTCCTCATTGGGGCTGTGACAACCTTCTTCGTGGTCACCGACCTGCTCACTCAGGAGGAAATTGGTCTCACACGCGTAATGGTCGATGCCGCCATGCTTTTTGCCGGCCTTGCCCAGCTGGGTACCAATGCCTCCATTCTCCGCTTCTATCCCCGATTCAAAGACCCCGAACATCGCGACCACGGATTCTTCGGTTGGTCGCTTATCCTCCCTTTTATAGGCTTTTCGATTATTGCAATCCTCTTCTTCCTCTTCAAGTCGCACATCGTTTCCTACTATTCAAAGGATGCGCCCCTGCTGGTCGACTATGTCTATCTCCTGCTGCCGCTTACCTTCTTTGTGCTCTACATGACGGTGTTCGAAACCAACGCCAGCGTGCTGCTGCATATAGCTGTCCCCAAGTTCGTGCGCGAAGTGGTCATCCGTCTGCTCAATCTCGCCGCCTATCTCCTCTACGGCCATCACATCATCTCGCTCGACCTCTTTGTCATCCTTTTTTGCTCTAGCTGGGTTGTTGCCACTCTCATCAACTTTTTCTACCTCATGTCGTTGGGCAGAATATCATTCAAGCTCGACTGGCAGTTTGTCGACAAAACCCTCTTCCGCGAAGTGGGGGTCTACACCCTCTTTATGACGGCCACCGTACTCGCAGGCAACATCAAGCTTTTCAATTCGCTTTTTCTTGCCAAGGAGGGACTGAAACTGGCAGGTATCTACACCATTGCCTGCTACATTGCCAACGTGGTCGAAATACCTTACCGCTCATTGGGGGCCATCTCCAGCCCTATCATCTCACAAGCCGTTTCCGACGGCAACATCGAAGAGGTGAACCGACTAGGCCGTCAAGTCTCGCTCCACCAACTGCTGGTAGCGTGTATGTTGCTTTTCTTCATTTGGATCAATCTCACGCCGCTTTTTGCCGTCATCCCTAACGGCGAGCAATATGTCTCTGGAACGTGGGTGGTGCTCTTCCTTGGCGTTGCCAACATTCTCAACTCCACCCTCAGCATCGCCACCAACATCCTCAATTTCTCCAAGCACTTCTCCTTTTCGTTGCTCTTCATCTCGCTGCTCACGGCTGCCGCCATCGGTTTCAACCTGCTGCTGATACCGCCTTTGGGGGTAACAGGTTCGGCATGTGCCACCCTGCTGGCCTACATCGTCTACTTCACTCCGCTGCTCACCCTATTGTGGCGCAAATTAGGCATCTCACTCTTCAGCCGCAAACAGCTGTGGGTGTTCCTTTTCACATTGTTTCTATTTGGACTGAATCTACTTTGGCAGTGGCTCATATCTCCCCTGTTCGACTCTTTGGGTTCAGGCCTCTCCATTGTGCTGACTCAAGCACTGCTGCGCACACTATTCTTCGCCCTCATCGCTTACGTCGGCATCCGCCGCATGCACATCAGCTCAGAAGTGGATCACATTATGAAGCTGAAGAAATAGCGTTCCATAGGCCTTATGGCAACCTCTAAAAATAGCCCGTTTGGGCTTTTCTCTCAATAGTAATCTATCATAAGGTGGGTTCTATTAATTGCTTGCAATTATAGTCTTGAATTCTTATTAGATTCAAAGCGTGAAATTTACAAATTCTTTAATTCTCAAATTCTTGATAAATAGAAGCCCACATAATAGAATTTGTACCCGAATTTACTTGTCAAACTTTAAAATGTTTATTCCCCAGTAATCTATCATAAGGTGGGTTCTATTAATTGCTTGCAATTATAGTCTTGAATTCTTATTAGATTCAAAGCGTGAAATTTACAAATTCTTTAATTCTCAAATTCTTGATAGATAGAAGCCCACATAATAGTATTTGTACCCGAATTTACTTATCAAACTTTAGAATGTTTGTTCCCCGTAGGATTAAGTAAGTCCAGTGGACTTACGTCCCTTTAACCCTATTATTAGAACAGTCCTTTTATTTGAACAGTCCTTATGTAATTCATGTTTCTGGCTTCTATCCCCTTTCTGCACCCCTTTCTGCTCGGAAAACGTTAGGAGTCAAACAATTCGCAAGCAAACCCCAAAAAACGGCTCAAAAATGAGCCGTAAAAGCTTGATTTTAATGATAATTAACAATCATTTCCACCCATTCCTTTGTCGATTTAACATTTGTCAAGAAAATTATTTTTATATCAATCAGCCTATTAGCATAAAGGTGAAACTAAAATATGTATTAAATCAAATAAATTGTGTACTTTTGCAAACTCATTTTTCAAACGACAACACAAAGAAAACAATAAAATAATATTAAAAAATTTAACAAACACCTTAATAAAAATGAAAGAAACCAAAAAAAGCACAATTTACCAGACCCCGAAGGTCACCGTGGTGGCCTTTAAGGTTGAGGACGGATTTGCTAGCATTCAGAGCGACTCTCCTGTCAACACCAGTGTCTTCAACTTTGGTGGCGAAACTAACGGACTGATGAATCATAGCACTGGCGACCACTCCGGCCTTGGAGCATATAACAATGGTGGCAACATCTTCGGTCAAACAGTTGGAGATTGAACACATTAAAAACTAAGAATTATTATCGACAATGAAAAAGAACATTTTTATATCACTCTGCATGGTCATGGCTGTGACTGCCGTGCTGACCTCTTGCAAGAAAGACAACGATGTCATATCGCTCCGTGCAACCATCTCCGACTACCGCGACACAGGTAAGGATGGCAAAACCTATATCGAAACTATTAATAATGTAGACTGGGTAAGCTGGAACAACAATGATAAAGTATTGATCAACGGCACCCAACACACCGTGACAGTATCGCCGGGCTCGGGAAACGGCCGCTATGCCACCATCGAGGGCGTCGCCTACGTCACACCTAACGAAAATAATCCAAGTGTCGGCTACTATGCTGTATACCCTGCCGAGCGTGTTCTTACCAATCCTAGCACCGGCTTCCCGCAGATATTGCTGCCGCAGGTACAGGTCTACCGAAATGACAATCCCGACAACCCCGCCCAGGGCAATCAGATTGTTGAAGCCCCTATGGCCGCTTTCTGCAAAGCTAACAGCACCCAGGTGGGTCTCAACTTCACCAACCTCTGCTCCCTGCTGAAGATTGAACTCGACGAACCCATGGAAGTGGGCTACATCACCGTGAGCAGTAGCAACACTCCCCTGTGGGGTAAAGCCACTATCAGCGGAACTACTACTCCTACCCTCTCCGCACCCAATATTTCGGATATGTACTCTACCGACAACACCGTCACCCTCGACTGCACCGCTCCTGGCCTTCACCACTCCGCTTCTGGCGCGTCCCAAGGAGTCAACAGCGCCGGCCCATTCTATATCGTGCTGCCTCCCGCCACCAATGTACAAGGACTTACTGTCAATGTCTATGTGTTCACTGGAACCAACAGCGATCAAAGCCGCCGCACTATCTTGAAATACGCAAAGACGACATCCAACACAATAACCATTGCCAGCAACAACATCTACGTCACGGGCAGTCTGCCCACTCAAGGTGAAGTAGTACCCGATGTACCATTCCCACACCTCAGCACTGGCGAGTTTTCTGTGGCTGGTACCACTTCTTTGAATGGCAGTTATACCTCTACGAAAAGGATACGCTTTTCTCTAGGCAATCTGCAATACCAGACCACCGACCACATTTGGCGCTTTGCACCGAACCAGTGGACTACCCTCAAAAATAATCAAGGGCAGGATAATTGGATTGACCTCTTCGGCTACGGCACAAGTGGCATCAACTACAATCCCACCTCAACAGCTAATACATCTTCCCTTTATGCAACTGGTGACATCAACAACACCGAAAACGACTGGGGCGTAAACGCGATAAGCAACGGCGGCAACCAACCCAACAAATGGCGTACTCTTACTTATTCAGAATTGCAACATCTGTTAAATTCAAGAGGGGGCTTTACCTTTTTGGGAGGACCTGTTTCAAATAGACTTCACCATACCAATTGTACTGTTCATGGCGTTAAGGGCATGATTATTCTGCCTGACGATTTCCCCTATAACCAACGCCCTTATAATTCTTATAATTGGGATTGGCAACGTTTATCCGATGCACAATGGGCCCAAGTAGAGGTTCTCGGTGCAGTCTTTATCCCTATCACAGGCTGCAGAACTGGCATAACTATAGATGGTTATAGTGAATATGGATACTACTGGTGCAGTACAGTGAGCCCTTATAGTAGAATGTATTTCAACGGCAATGGAGAAAACTACGATTCGCCGGATCAATACATTGGCAATGCCGTCCGCCTTGTGCGCGATGTGAACTAAACACCCACGACTATACTACAATAGGGTCGCCACCATAGCGGGGCGACCTTTTTTTTATACCCAACTGAATGTGACGCATCCACACTTTTTGTGGCTCATCCGAAATATAGCTAGGTGATGATGGGGATGCTTCATTCCATTTCGCACCGACTTTCCTCCACCTTAGGAGCGTAGACAGTGTGGAAGCGTCGTGTTATTAATTAGGCTCATCCGACAAACGCGTAGACGAGTATCTGTCTGGTGCGACTTTGTGCATGGTCGAAAGATTAGGTATTAGAGGACTGCGCTTGCCTGTCTGTTCAAAGGTGTGAAATGGGATATGTATTTTGGTTTTTGGAGAGACATTCGGTTGGCTGCTACAGCGCTACAGTGCTACAGTTCGTTTTCACCCTTACCACAACCCCGAATCATTATTTTAGGGACTTGTGTTTATCAAGAATTTGAGAATTAGAGATTTTGTAGATTGTGCATCGAGAAATGGACACCCATAATACTAACTGTAGCACTGTAGCGCTGTAGCGCATCAAGCACCCCATGCGAGAACAAGTCACGACTTTGATATATGGGGATTTCTATTTATCAAGAATTAGAGAATTGGAGAATTTGTAAACTACATATTTTGAATTTGATAAGTATTTGAGATTTTAATTACATGCAATTAATAGAAGTGACCATATGATATTCAATAATTGGAGGTGACCTATTGTTATTGTTATCAGGTGCCACTTACTGCCACTTTTTTTCCAAAAGTGGCACCCTTATTTTTGTTCTTTTTGGTATAATTATGATAGACGAATGCTCGCATTGCGCCGTTTTCGGATCGGCGCGAATGTTGCTTAAGGCAGCATGTGAATGGCGGAGCGTTCACCTCTCCGCTACGCTTCCTTCCCCTTTCCTGTCAACGACATCAATTCCCTATACAGCCGCGCCAGCGGCAGCCCCATCACGTTATAGTAACAGCCTTCTATCCGTTCTATCCCCACCATACCTATCCACTCCTGTATGCCGTATGCGCCCGCCTTGTCGAAGGGTTTGTATACGTCCACGTAGTGGTCTATCTCACCATCCGTCAGCTGGCGGAAATGGACATCCGTCCGTTCGGAGAAAGCAACGCTGCGGTCTCTGCTGCGCAGACAGACGCCCGTATACACCTGATGTACCTTGCCCGAAAGGCTGTGCAGCATCTCCACAGCTTCCTCTCTGCTGTGCGGCTTGCCCAACACGCGGCTGCCCAACACCACCACTGTGTCGGCAGTCACCAACACCTCGTCGGCAGCCAATTCGGCCTTATATCCGTCAGCCTTCAGGCGTGCCAAAGCCTCCGCCACCTGCTTGGCAGGCAGTGTATTCGCCACCTGCTCATCTACATCCACGTCCACTATCGTGACCGGAATGTCCAACCTCCCCAGCAACTCGCGCCGCCGTGGTGACTTTGATGCTAATAAAAGCTGCATTTAGCGTTTCTTTTCTTGTTTCTTGGCGGTATTGTCCTGCATCGAGGTCATCTTGCCGTCCTTAAACTGGGCGACGACCCCTTCTTGACCATACTTGTCATACCACACCCATTTGCCTTCTTTCTTACCGTTGACAAAGGTACCCATTTCTTCGGGTGTGCCTGCGGTATTGTAGCGCTCGTATTTGCCGTCACGCACGCCATCGACATAGTTTTCCGATATCTCCACCTTGCCGTTCGCATGGTAGCGCACCGTCTTTCCGTTCTGCAGGTCGTCGCGGTAGTTCATCTCATAGCGGACACTGCCGTCGTCATACACGCCGCGCCACAGCCCCTCTTTCTTACCGTTGTGGAAACTGCCCGTGTAGTCCAGCTTGCCATCCTCATACCACGCCGTCCATGTGCCTTCCTCCTTGTCATTGACATACTGACCTTCGTGCAGTTTCTGCCCACTCTCATACCAAGTGGTCCACATCCCCTGCTTATAGCCGTTATTATATTGGCCTTCGCGCCATTTCTCGCCGGTCTCATAATAGTAGGTCCATGTTCCGGTCTCATTCCCATCGGTATAATGGCCGCGTATACCCAGGTTGCCGTTGGTGCGCCAATAGAAGAGCCATTCGCCCTCCTGTTCGCCCTGCACCAAACGACCCTCTTGGTCCTTCTTGCCCGTGGGGGTATACCACACTGCCGGACCTTCCAATTCGTCGTCCACGTAGGTGCCTTCAAACTTCAGCTTACCGTTCTCGTGCCACTCGCGGGTCTTGCCTTCGCGCACACCGTCCACGTATGGCACCTCGTCCTTCTGCTGCCCGTTTTGATACCACGACACAAACATGCCTTCCTTCTTCCCGTTCACCACCTGCACCTCGCTCTGCTTGGCGCCATTGGCATACCATGTGCGGCTCGTGCCGCTGCCGCTCATCACCATCTCCTCGTGCTTGGTGCCGTCGTTATAGAACGTCCGCCACACACCCACCTTATGACCTTGGTTGTCGTACTTACCCTGACGGAACACCTTTCCGTTGGGATGCCACCACGTCCAGTTGCCGATATGCACACTGTCGTCGTTCAGCGTACCCGACACATACATCTGGTCAGGATGCGTCACATAGGCTTCTTCGTAATGAATCTGGGCACCCGCCACACATGCCAGCAGGCAGCCGAAAGCAAAAAAGAGAATCTTCTTCATGTTATATAGTTCAAGGGTTGAACAATGATGGGCGCCCGTTGTCGGTAACCCAAATTTATTACATTTCAGTATATACAAAATCTATTCTCACCGGATTCTCCACATCCGTCCCGTTCAGCACCGTGCGGAAGCCCGACGAGCGGCGTGCGTCGATTATCAGCTCCATGCCATAGTCGCGTCCCGTGCGCATCAGCTCTTGCAGATGCCGAGTCACACGCAGCCTGTAGTAATGCTTGTCGCGGTGGTAGTAGCCGTCAAATCCGGCATAGGTGTAATTGTTGGTCAGCACATCGGCATCGGTCACATATACCAGCTTCCCCTCAGCGTCCTTTTTCATCGCCAGTATGCGCACTGGAGTCTGCGTGTCGCTCGTGTCATACACTGGCAGCAGCAACTCAGCGTAATGTATCACAGCCTTCTTGTGCTGTTCGTAAAACTCATTCAGGAACGGCTGCAGGCTGAGGCGTACCCTTGTGCCGCCCAGCGGCTCAAGATACAGCCGCTCGCTGCCCACGATGGTGTCCTTTTTATTCCGCTCAAACACCTCCAGCGGCGTACCGCTGTAGTCGTGCGACACATACATGCTATGTGCCGCCTCACCGTTGATGATAAAGTCAAACTGCCGGGCGGAGGTATCCACGTCGGGGTTATGATAATACACCGTCAGGCGCGTACTGGTCGCCGTCAGGCTCACCGTCACCAACTTCTGGCACGAAGGGTCCAGATGCACTGCAAAGCCCTTCGTCTGCTCCACAAAGTCCGCGGGCGACGGGCTCTCCCTTTGCAACACGGGGTATATCTCCGGGCGCATACGCAGCCGCAGGCTGTCCGCAACAAAGTTCACCACATCGTTGAAGAAACAGGTGCTGCTCTCCTCCAGTCGGTTGGTCGAAAGATACGCACTGTCCGACAGCAACGGCTCCGCCAGCTGGTTGATTACAATATGCAGCGGCACCGGCGTCGAGTCCGTCCGAGCGGGAAACACCGTATCCACCACCAGCGTCATCACCACCGAGTCAATCTGCACCGACTCGGTGATACGCACACCGTCCTGCGGAATGCTGATCTGCGAATACAGTATGGCCTCCACATCGCCGAACGTCGCGTCGTGATAGTTGCCAAACACGCCCGCAGCGTAGCCCGCTGTCGACAACGAGTCGTCATACAGCGTACACGCTGTCACATACGCCGTGTCTCTCACACCGTTGTACAGCGTAAACGGGTCCTGCAGGTTCACGCCCAAGTCCGATTCTTCCTCGGTACAGGCACATGGCACCAGCAGCATCAGCAGCAACCCCACCGGTAACAATAGTCTCTTGAAAATCATCTCTTGCATGTCGAGTTTAAAATAGAATAGCTTAGTTGTTTATGGCACTGCCACACAGTGTCTCGTACAGTTTGTTAATCTTAGTATAGAACTCCTTGCGGTCGGGGTTGTAGTCCAACACATGGCGCTTGTTCTCCTTGGCAAACTTCACCAATTCGGGATCCACGTTAGGCGACGACACCACTATGCCGTTGGCATAGGTGATGGCGGCCTTCATCAGCGTCATATAGTCCAAGTCCTGATACAGCCGCAAATCCTTCGCCGTGGCTCCGTCGGCACGCATCTTTTTCTCCATTTCCTCAGGGAACTTACCCTTGAACGGGTCTGCCGTCAGCGAGAACACCGTGCGTGTGCCGCTGAAGAAGGCATTCTCCTTGTTGATGCGGCGCAGATAGAACGGCACCATGCAGCTAAACCAGCCCGAGAAATGAATCAGATGGGGCTGCCAAGCCAGCTTGCGCACCGCCTCCAACGTCCCGCGTCCGAAGAATAGGATACGCTCATCGTTGGCGGGCAGCAACACCCCGTTCTCGTCAAACGAACTCCCAAAACGGGTAAAATACTCCTCGTTATCGATAAAATACACCTGCAGTCGTGCCGATGGCAACGACCCCACCTTGATAATCAACTGGTGGTCGCAATTATTCACTATCAGGTTCATGCCCGACAGGCGGATTACCTCGTGCAGCTGATGCTTACGCTCGTTGATGTCATAAAAACGGGGCATAAAGACACGGATTTCGCGTCCCAACTCCTGCGTAAACTGCGACAGATGCCGCGTCATCAGCGTGGCGTCATCTTCCTCCGAAAAAGGCACAACACCCTGACTTACATACAGTATCTTTCCTTTCGCCATACTAATTAGATACGAATTATTAAATTGCAAAGATACGATTTTTTTTTCACTTAACAGCTTTTTGCCACAAAAAAAGTCCATTTTAAACCAAATTGGTCATTAGGGTTTATGCCAGATTAGTATTTGTTATGTTCCATGACGTTACTTGGTCTCGGCATAGAAAGCGAGCTTTCTCTGCTCTCACCTTATACAACGCCGAGGTCTTTTTCATCCCGTTTTGGGTTCACCTTGTCTCCAATCTTAGGAGTGGAGCCAGAGCGAAGGCAGAGCGAACCCAGAGCGAAGGCAGAGTGGAGGCACTCTGTGAAAACGAATCCGAGATTGGCCATTTCCCGACCGTTTTCGAATGCAAAGATAGTGCGGAATAACGACATAACAAACTTTTTCGAACAAAAAATGTCACTTTTCCCACTTTTAAAAAAAAGAGGCTCTCTTTGGTATCAAAAGAGGCTCTCTTT
>JAFWQP010000016.1 GCA_017509045.1 Bacteroidales bacterium | reverse complement strand
TGGCAGTCGATAACAATCACAATAACAATAACAATAACAATAGGGATGCGTACACTATCCTTCTCGGAGGGATGAATTAAAATTCTAAATCTATATATCTATATATATAGATTTAGGCCTCATTTTTGAAGCTATGCATGCAAGGTAATTGTTATTGTTATTGTTATCGATAATTGCGAGAGATGGAAGATGCGCAATATCAATATGTTATAGCAAAACGGCAGAAAGTGGCAGTCAGCAAAACCCCCATTTTCGAGCCTTTTTCGAGTCACTTTTCAGTCCGATTTCAGCTTAAACCCAAAAATGATGTGGATGGCAGCAAAGGAACTAGGTGATTCGGGCTGTTTGGACAGGATTTGGCAGTGATGATTGTGGGCGTTTACGAGGATATGCGTTGCGAAGACTGGTCGAGTAAAGGGTATAAAAAATAAGGTCGGCTGTGGAGCCGACCTTATTACTTGTTTTGTTGTTCTGCTTATTCAGCAACCTCAGCGGCAACTTCTTCAGCAGCAGCCTCAACGGCGTTGGCAAGGGTGTCAACGATGGGCTCTTCGATCTGCTCCTCAGCGGGGAGGGTGTCGATGACCTCTTCAGTAGCGTTGTTGTTGTTGCAAGCTGCGAAAGCGAACATGCCGGCGACGGCCATAAAGAACATTACTTTTTTCATCTTCTTTGAATTTTTAAAGTTATCTTTACTAGGTTTTTAAAATAATTTCGTTGTTTTTGATTCAGGCTTTTTCTTGTCTGAAATCGGGTGCAAAAGTACTACATTTTCTACGACTAAAAGAAAAAAAAATGTCAAAAAATCTTAATGCCAGTACAAAATGTTAAAATTCAAAATGTTAAAAAATGATTTTTTTTGAGATTAAGCCTCTTTTCCCCTTGAAATTCAGCTATTTTTACACCGATTTTTGCGAAATTTGACCCTCTTTTGGTCGAAAAATAGAGTTGAAAATTGAGAGTCAGCTGCCCCATTTGGACTTGTTCGACCTCTCAAATTTCAACTCTCAATTATCTACTTTCAATAGGTCTATGGTAGGGGGACTAGGCCGTTGAATCCCATAAATGCCATAGCAAGGATACCGGCGGTGACCAGTGCGATTGGTACACCACGCATGCCCTTGGGAGTGCCGGTGAGTTCCATCTGCTCGCGCAGACCGGCGAAGATGACCAGAGCCAATGTGAAACCTACGGCGATACTGGCGGCGTAGACGACGCTCTGGAGGAGGTTCATGTCCTTTTGTACAACCAATATGGCAACACCCAGCACAGCGCAGTTGGTGGTGATTAACGGGAGGAACACGCCGAGGGTCTGGTATAGTGCGGGGGCAATCTTCTTAAGCACGATTTCGACCATTTGCACCAATCCGGCAATGACCAGGATGTAGGCGATAGTTTGGAGGTAGCCAAGGTTGAAGGGTATCAACAGATAGTGGTATATTAGGTAGGTCACCAGCGTGGCGAGCAGCATAACGAAAAGCACTGCGCCGCCCATGCCAAGCGAACTCTTAACATCCTTAGAAACGCCTAGGAAAGGGCAGATACCCAAGAATTGTGCCAATACGACATTATTGACAAATATGGCACCGATAATAAGAGCAAAAATACTAATTTCCATGTTATTATGCAATTATTTGTATAGGATAGCACCTATTGTTTCGAAATGCAAAGATACGAATATTTTGGAAAATAATCTGTTTTATTGTAGTTTTTTCTCTTTTTTTAAATAGATATGCTTATTTCACCTGCAGCACATCGCCGTGGTCATCGACGATGGCGCGGTAGAACCAGTCGGGGTAGGGGGGCTGTTGTGGAAAGCGCACTACGCCCGTTGGGGTGGTCTCGATACGGTTGTCTTTCATATACTTGATGTTGCCATCGATGTAGCGTGTGAGCAGCTGCTGGTCGAGACGGTGCCAACCGTCCATCATCTCTTGGGCGAGGCGGTGGCTGAGGCGGGTAAGTTCGGTGGGGGTAGCATTGTCGGTCAGCATGTTGACAGTGGCGATGAAGTTCTCCTCGTATGATTTTTGATAAGCGCGGACGTCCTGTATCATCACATCATAGCGCAGATAGCAGAAGTTGCTGACGCGGTTGAAGAGCCAGAAGGCGGCGGTGGGGGAGTACTGGCTCATGGAGCCGTTGCCCTCGCGGAAGCAGAGGGGCACGCTGTCGATGCAGCAGAACATGGGGCAGTAGCAGGTGCTGTAGGTATCGTCGACACCGAACCAAAGGATGCCGCCCACGGGGTTGGGCAGCCATCTGCGGCATTGGGCAACGAAGCTGAAGCCGGTCTGCTGGGTGCTGATGGCGCGCTCGTGGATATATTTCTTGCCGTCCACTTCAAACTCCATAGGCCGCCAGCGGTAGGGGCAGTGGAAGGGGCCTGCGCCCACATCCTGCGTCATGTCCATGGGGGTGCCTTCGAAGTGGTCGCGCATCAGCTCCATTACTTCGTGGACACTGATCTTGTGGTCGGGTTTAATCCACAAGGGGAGGCGTTTGGCCTTGGGGTCGCCCATGGCGTAGGCTTCATACTGACTCATGCCGTCGGCCACGCGGTTGAACATAGCGTAGACACGTGCCTCGCAAGCACGGAGGCCCGAGAATGTGAGGGGGTTGTAGGTGTCGGCAAAGCTGAAGTCGGCGTCGGTGTTCTTGGGCGGGATAGTGTAGACGGCATAGCCGTTCTTCTTGGCGAAGGAGATGACATCGTCGCTGTATACGCATTCCACTTCAGGGTTGTTGATATAGTCGAGATGCTTGCTGCTGATGGCTGTGTGCGGGGCGTTCTTCTTCCAGCGGGCAGGTTCCTGAGGGAAGGTGGTGATGCGGGCTTGGTTGGCGTGGCTGCTCACATAGCCTTCTGGCACACGGCGTGCCACCCACACGGCTCCTTTCTCACTGCCCTTGCTGGTTATCTCGAAAAGCCACACCTCCTCGGGGTCGCACAGCGAAAAACTCTCGCCTCCGTCGGCATAGCCGTAGGTGGCCACTAGATCGGCCATCACTTTGATAGCCTCGCGACAGTTGCGGGCGCGCTGCAGGGCGAGGTACATGAGATTGCCGTAGTCGATGCCCTCGGGGTTGCCTTTGCTGAGGGGTTCGATACCTCCCCAGGTGGTCTCGCCGATGGCGAACTGGTGCTCGTTGATGAAGCCGACCACGCGATAAGTGTAGGCCACCTGTGGGATTTCGATTTGGAACTTAAGGCTGCCGTAGTTGTATAGTTTGACGGTTTCGCCCGGTTGGTGGCTGCCGCCAGTGTGGTAGCGCAGCTGGCCGTAGCGGGTGTGGCTGTCGGCGGCGTAGGTAATCATGGTGCTGCCGTCGGTGGTGCTGCCTTTCGATAGGAGGAAATTGGTGCAGGCGAGGGCTGAGGGAGGTAAGAAGGAAGAACTAAGAACTAAGAGGATGAAGAAAAATGTTCTTTTCATAATAATAATGTAGTTTAAGGGTTAATGGGATTGATGGCTGTTTTTTACCAGTCTTGCACGTGACGGGCTCCGGAGAAGGGGTTGAATCGGTAGCCTAGTTGCACGAGGACTAGGGTAGGGTTGAGGTCGGTGTAGTCGGTGTGGGTGCTAGTATTGTACTCACATATTTGTCCATATACATCGTAGCGTGTGGTGACATTGCGGTCCCATGCGAGGGGCGCCTTGCCTAGCATCTGGAAACTGGCACCCAGAGTGACCTTCTTCTTAATCAGCACCCCGGCACCCAGACGGAAGGCGAATGTGGTGGCGGGGGTGTAGGTGCGGATGTCGATGTTGTTGTATTCGGGATATTCGAGGTTTTCTTGTGGTGTCCAGGGGTCGCTGGTGAAGGTAAGCACCCAGTCGGTGATAAGTCGGTGATTGATGCCGGCGAGGGCTTCGCCGTAGAGGTCGATGCCAATAGTGACGGGGTAGCAGTAGCGCACGCCTAGAAAGATGGGTATGTTGCGTAATTGGGGCAGGCGCATATCGTAATAGCTGCACTGACTATAGCGACGGGTGTAGCTAATCTCGTAGTATTCGCGTATGTCGCGGTTAGGGCCGCTTTGCATAAAGTCGGCGGTGAACGCTATCTCAAGCGACGGATGGAAGGGCATAGCAATGCTGATGTCGATACCGGCATCCCATCCTCTGCCGGCGCCGCCCTTGAGCTGGTGTCCTTCGGCAAACATCCATTCGTTGTCGCTCATGCGCGATTCGGCATAGAAGCCTTGTGGGAGGGTGGCGCCCCCATGCACACCCACATAGAGTTGTGCGCGGAGGGCAAGGGAAACTAAAAGGTAGAAACTAAAAACTAAAAGTAGTTTGAAGGGTTTGGTAGTGTTCATAGTGTTGATAGGGTGGATGGGTGGTTGAATTTTTAGTTTTTGAAGCTGTTTAAATTTAATTGATGAATTTTATTATGCAGATAGACGAGCAGATTTTACTCCTTTTTGAGGGCGCAATGGGGTTCCATTGTAACCGAAAAAAGGAGTAAAAGATGCCGTATATGTGCTTTAAGAAAAACAATGAATTAAATTTAAACAGCTTCTTACCTTTTAGTTTTTTATTTTTCACGATCAATTATGCTGAATGTGCGTTGGCATCGGGATTGATGCGCTTGACCATGCCTTGCAGGGCGGTGCCAGGACCGACTTCGATAAACTCGGTGGCGCCGTCGGCCAACATGTTCTGCACTGTGGCAGTCCAGCGGACGGGAGCAGTGAGCTGCTTGTTGAGGTTCTGCTTGATGGTCTCGGGGTCGCTGACAGGCAGCGCACAGACGTTCTGATAGCAGGGGCAGATGGGCGTGTGGAACTGGGTGGCGTCGATGGCCTGCGAGAGTTCTACGCGGGCAGGCTCCATGAGCGGGCTGTGGAAAGCTCCGCCTACTGCCAACGGAAGGGCACGACCTTTGAGTTCTTTCAGCTTTTCGCAAGCTTTGGCAACACCTTCTACAGTGCCGCTGATGACCAGCTGGCCAGTGGTGTTGTAGTTGGCCGGCACAACGATTTCGCCTGCGGCGGTGATTTCGGCGCAGACATCTTCGACGGTCTTGTCGTCGAGTTTGACGATAGCAGCCATTGTGGAGGGACGCAGTTCGCAGCATTTCTGCATAGCGTTGGCGCGGGCGATGACTAAGCGCAATCCGTCTTCAAAAGCCATAGCGCCAGCGGCCACGAGGGCGCTGAACTCGCCGAGGGAATGTCCGCCCACCATATCGGGCTGGAAGTCAGAACCCATATAGGCAGCGAGGATGGTGCTGTGGAGGAATATGGCGGGCTGTGTCACCTTAGTCTGCTTGAGGTCTTCGGGGGTGCCGGCAAACATAAGGTCGGTGATGCGGAATCCGATAATCTCGTTGGCGCGTTCAAACATGTCGCGGCAGTGAGCGTTGTTGTCGTAGAGGTCTTTGCCCATTCCAACGAATTGGGCTCCCTGACCGGGGAAGATGTAGGATTTTTTCATTGTTGTTCTTGGTTGTTTATTATTGTCTTTAATTCGTTTATGTCAATAAGTTTGAGCAGCACAGCCATAACTAGGGCAATGACGCCTATTATCATCGGCCTCAGCCACCAAGAGTGGTCTGAGCACGGCAGCAGGGTGCAGCTCGTTATAGATAACGTAAAAAATGCTATTTTTAGTATGTAGCCCCACGAAGGTCTTAGGTGAAATATTTTTACGGCTGCCCATAACTGCGTGATGGCCATGAAACTTTGTGCCACTAAGCTTGCCCATGCCGACCCTACGGCTCCCCAACGGGGGATGCAGAGGAGGTTGACAGCGATGTTGATGACAAGGGTGCAGAGGGCGAAGGTGTTGAGCTGTCGCAGACGTCCTGCCGCAGTGAGCAGGGTGCCGAAGACGTAGGTCATGGAGATGGGGATGATGCCGTAGACCAGTATGCGGAATACTGCGGCCGACTCGGCGGTGTGGTCAGTGTAGAGGAGTTCCATCAGTTGTGAGTCCATGCTGGCAAGGGTGATGGCGGCAGTGATGGAGTAGACCAGCATCAGCGAGGTGACGATGCGGGTGGTGGAGACAAGCTCTTGATGGGTTGCTTGCTCGGTTGGGCTTTTGGTGAGGCGGGCGTAGATAGGTAGCAAGGGGACGCTGACCAAGTAGGTTACCATCGTGAGGACGTCGAGTAGGCGGAAAGCGGAGGCATAGATGCCGGCATTGTGGTCGCCCAATCCGGCGGGCGACAGTTTCTGTAGCAGAATGGGGTCAAGCCTGTTGTAGGAGGCCATCAGCAGTACCAGCAGGGCAAAGGGAAGGCTTTGCTTGAGTATGGCGAGCGTAAAGGGGCGTGAGAGCCGCAGACGGCCGAAGCCTGTTTTGCCGACTAGCACAGTTAGTGCCATCAAGGCGGTGAGCAGATAGGCAGCAGTCTGTGCGTATACGAAGTATTCAATCTTGAACGTAGGATGTTGTGGCAGCCACAGCAACGCACCACAGATGGCTATCATAATGACGCGGTCGAGGATGCTGATCACGCTGTCCCACTTGAATAGCAGCAGCCCTTCGAAGTTACTGCGCAGATAGAGGATAAACGAGTTGAGAAACTGGTTGAAGGAAAGGAATGCCAGCAGGTAGAACTGCCGCGAGTGGTATCCGAGCAGCAGTCCCGTGCTGAATGTCACCACCATATATAGCGCCAGCAGCAGCAACTTGATGGATAGCAGGTAAGAGAAGTGCTTGCTGATGAGGTGGGGATGCTGGGCGATGTTGCGGGTGTTGAAGTTAGTGATGCCCAGGTCGAGCAATATGTTGAAAATATAGGCAAGGTTGAAGATACCGAAGTAGAAACCGTATTGCTCGGCACCAACGGCGTTCTGCACCCCCACCTCGATGCCCAAAAACCAGAAAGGTTTGATGAGCAAGTTGAGCAGTAGCACCCAAAATAGTCCCGACAACAGTTTCTTTTCCAAGATTAAGCGTTATTAATTATTATTTAATAAGTTGATAGTTTAAAGTTGAAAGTTTAGAGTTGTTGATAGTTTAAGGCTCTAGTTTAATATAAGACTGATTTCTTACAGCCTCGAAGAGGCTGGATCTCAATAACGTTGCAAAGTCGAGCGCAGAGCCGAACTTGTTCGAGCTATGCCGAGATGCAGCAACGTCTCGAAGAAACACCGTACAAACAATGTACGGTGTCGCGACCAAAGGGAGCAACATCGTATATTGCTTGTGCGGTGACAGAATATACTCACTCCTAGCGTCTCGAAGAGACGCGACATTGATACTATTTGGCAAAAATCAGTCATATGTTGTACTAGAGCGAAGTTTAAAGTTTAGAGTTTAATATTTATGCTTCAGCCTAATTCTCAATTCAAACATACCCCCCGCCTTCGGCGTACCCCTCTAAAGAGGGGATGGCTGCCGCACCCGGATAATTCTCAATTCTCAATTCGATAAGTTCTCAATTTAATAAGTTGATAGTTTAATGTTGAAAGTTTAGAGTTGTTGAAAGTTTAGAGTTTAGAGTTTACTGTTTATGCGTCAGCCTAATTCTCAATTCTCAATTCTCAATTTGTTTAATTCCCCATTTCTCTTCCATATCCCAGTTTTCGCGCAGTTCTAGCGTCTTCTCGAAGAGGATAATCTGTTCGGGCTGGCGTTTCTTCCAATAGTCGCCGGGGGTCCACTCGTGGTTGCCGTCGCTGTCGACGATGGCGCGGAAGCCATATTTGCCTCCTTTGAGGTTGGGGAAGGTGAGCCGACCGCCCTCGGTGACGATGCGTTGCTGTAGCATATCGCCCTTTTCGTTGGTCAGTTGCAGCAGCAGCGGTATGGTGTCGGCATTGGTGTCTAAGGTTATCTCAAGAATGATGTTGCCATAGTTTTCCGTCTTTGTGTATTCGGTGTTGATGTTGAGCGAGTCGGCGTTGCGGTGGCCGTAGATATCGGTAAAGTGATTGGGGAGGATGCTGAACTTGTATTTCTCGCCAGCCTTACCAATAAAGTTGATATATGCCCGATTGCTGCCCGCTGGTTGGATGTTAGGCACCAGCGTCATTCCGCAATAGCTGATGCTGCTGTCGGCGAGGTGTAGTATACTTACTATTGAGTCGCCTATGCCCGACGTGCTGTCGACAATGGGGTTTTCGAAGCCGACCCAGAGGGTGTCGAAATAGGGGTGTGTGGGCGCTATGCGACCACGCAGTATCGAGGGCTTCACTTCGGCAATGGTTGGTTTCTTTGGTGTGGCAGTCTTTTTCTCGCGATACTGCAACTTCAGTGTATCGTCTATCTGGGTGTCGGTGAACAGTAGTGTTATCGAGTCACATCCCTCACGTGCAGTCCATATTTCTAGGGTGTCTCTTGTCCGGTTGGGCTTATAGTATAGGTGGTTGGCTGTGTCGTATAGGGGGCGTAGGGCAAACGTGTCGCTAAGCGGGCACTGGGTGACGAGTTCGATGTGTCCTTTCTTTGTAAATTCGCACTTTGTCACGCGCTGGGGGTCTTGTTTGAATAGCGAGATATGCAGCGTGACGGGTATGATGCGCTCGGCATCCTCTATACTGTCGGTAGGGGAGGACGCAGTGTCGTTGGCGGCAATACTGTCTGTAGGGGCAATGGTGTCGTTGGCGGCAATGGCGGTTGTATCGGAGGTGGCAGCAGTGTCTTGGGTAGCGGTGTCGATGATGGTTACGGGCATCTTTTGTGCCAGCACCAGTGTGTCGAGAAATGCCGCTGCCTCAGTATTGCCCAGCCGCAGGTTTTTGTCGCCGTCCTCGTAGGCAAGCAGCAGGTAGTGTCCTTGTCGCAGGTGGTTCAGTTCAAAGTTGCCCTCCTTGTCGCAGCGGGTCATATACATGGGGTGCTCTTTCGCCACCACCGAGTCGCCACTAGGCAACAGCCTCATTGCCGAATCACCTTCGGCAAAGTATGCCACCACTGTTACGGGCTCCTTCCAGGGCTGGTTGGTAAAAGCGTCCAACACTTTGCCGCGCACGGTCATGCTGTCGATATGTGTGCCGGTAGAGAAGACATACTCGAAACTCTTCAGCGGGTTGCCCTCGTTGAAGTCGATGATGCCTTCCTTGAATTGAAACAGATAGGTGGTGTTCTCGCGCAGGGTGTCCTTGATTTTCACTAATATGCCACGACCCTTGGTGCTGTATTCGGGCTTCTGCTTCATGGGAGGCGACACCAATATGTTCTCGTCGGCACTTTTCACCTGCACATACTCGTCAAACATGATTAGGAACTCCTTTGCATCGAAGTTGGTGGTGCCGTTCTGTGGTGTGGTGCCCAGCACCACGGGCGGTGTCTCGTCCTTGGGGCCGCCGGTAGGGTAGCCCTGCTTGGCGCAGGCATACAGCAGCATCATCGCTGTCAGCGTCAGTCCTAGCGTGGCAAGTGTCTTATGTTTCATTATAGCTCACAGTATTTATAGTTCACCTCGTTGCCCAATGTCACCACCAGGTAGCTCGGCGTATCTTTTTCTTCGTTCAAGTTGTCGGTCATCACGTAGGGCACTCCGCCAATCAGACGCTCCTCCTTGTGGTGGAAATGTCCCATCAGGAACAGGCTCACGTCGTTTTCGTCCATCAGGTTCAGCAGTTCGTAGCATTCATCCTCGGGCAGGTTGGCGGCAGGCGTGGTGTTGTAGTTATAGCTGGTACGAAACAGGCAGGTGTGTGTCCCCACCACCACATGGCGGTAGTCGCTGCGGTGCTGCAGCACCTCTTTCAGCCAAGCCAGCTGGCGTTTGCCGTGGGTGGCGTTGCCGCTGTCGAGGAATACAAACAGGTCTTTCGCGCCGCTCACCGTCTGCACGGTCACCGTGTAGGTCGATGTGTGGAAGTACTGCTTGTAGTACTGCTCGCAGTCGAAATAGATATCGTGGTTGCCCAGTATCACAAAGCAGGTGTCGCTCCCCAGCCGAGCCACACTGTCCATCAGGCGGAACGGACGTTCGCCGCTTTCGTTGGCGATGTCGCCCAGCACTATGGCGAACAGCCCCAGCGGGTCGGCATTCTCGCGTTCCAGCACCGTCGCCACCCTCGTCGCATCACCCTCTAGGTGTATGTCCGAGCAGGCGTACACGCTATAGGTGTCGGGCACTCCCGTTATCACGTTCTCGCCGTGCTGTTGGTTCCACTCAAGCCATTCCGCCACGCGGTCCTCGGTGTGGCTGCCGCTCGAGAAGAACATGCCTTTAACATCCAGCCTGTTGCAAGCCCCCAGCATTAGTGCCATTGCGGCCAATATGATAATTCTAGCATTCATAACAATAATCTTATTTCTAGTATTTCTAGTCTTATCTAGTATTTCTAGTTAAAACCTCCTCATTGCCCCAAGGTGCATAAACCATCCGTCGTAGCTAGCCGTCAGGTTGAGCGACCCCACGGGGTGCATCCCCACCTCCGCTATCAGTGCCGTCTCGTCTTTCAGGGTGTAGTACCCCTTGGCGCTGAAAAACCAGTTCGCCACGCGCTCTATCACAAAGTTGTTGTAGTTGCTCCACCGCAGCCCCACGTTCCATTGTTGGGGTAGAGCCCGGTTGTTCCACCAACCCTCTACGGCAAACATCACGTTCATCGGCTCCAACACAGTGCCCATGCCGCCGTCCGACCTTTGCACCAAGGGGGCGCTATAGCGGTTGCACAGGCCTAGGTGCAGGTCTGCGTGGCGAGCCCGCCAACCCAGTTGCAGTGCGCTGGTAAACTCCTGCCTGTCGAGCGAGGGGTAATGCCGCCACAGATAGCTGTTCTCCAACGTCAGGCGTTGTCCCTTCTTAGTGGTCAGCAGTGTTGCCGACCCGCCCAGTTTGGCGGCGATACGGTTGCTGCTGGCATATTCCACGCCTGCGCCCAAAGAGAAGGTCTGCGACACCCTCCAGTCCGCCATCAAGGCACCTCCGCCCACCCCGTCGGTGGCATAGTGGTAGTCGTAAAAGCCGTAGCCCACCACCCGTACGGGCGTACTCCTGTGTACGCCCTCATGCGTACTCCCGTGTACGCCCTCACGCGTACCACCTTGTACGTTCTCCACCTGACCCTGCACGCCGGTACTCCCGAGTATGCCCATCACCGTCAGCAGCAAAGCTGCGCATATTTGTTTTCGTATCATTATCATTTTGTCAATATTTTGTCAGCTATTTCTTGCATCCTTGAGGCGAGATCCCGATTGTTGTCTAGCAGGTTCCAAATTCCGTCCTCGCTCAGCACCCCCCGTTTCAAGTCTTGTGGCAGCAGTCCCCTCTCATCGTCGGCAAAATCCTGTCGCCACTCCTCGCTATCCAGATAGCGGGCGAGACTCTCCACCGCTTCCTGTGCCGCCATATAGTGCTCCAACGCCTCCTCCATCTGTCCCACCGCCGCCGTCGCCTCCTCCAGCCGCCGCTCCATCTCCTGTATGCGCACTATCCCCTCTTGCGAGGGGTCCGCCGTCAGGCGGAGGGTATGTCCCTGTGGCGAGGTATGTGAATCATCCATAAACTGTAGTCATTTTAAAAATGCAAAGGTACACATTTTTCTTGACATAGGATGTGTTTAGGAGATTTTAGCCATCAACCGTCGTGTCAGTCAGAAATGTGTTTCTCGTGTTAGTTTTTTTCAAAAAACTTAACCTGACAATAACAACGTGTTAAAAAAAATGGAATTTCTTAACACGTTCTTCTGCTCATGTTATACTTTTTCATTTTCTTCAACATGAACCGACTCTATGCTGTTTGCCGTTACAGATGGATTAAATTCTCCAAATGATACAAACAAGTCCATCAATTTAGTGTTAATATAGTAATTCTCTTTGCCAATCTTTTCTTTATGTAACAAACCAAGTGTCACAATCTTGTCTAGGTACTTTGCTGCAGTTTGCCGTGATAGTTGCAGGTTTTTCTCAACGTGCTCAATTTTGGTGTATGGGTGGTAGAATAGACCGTTAATAAGGTCGTGGCTGTATTTCTTGCCGAATGCTGGGCGAAGTATTCTTTTGTATTCATCCATCATCGCTCCAATACTTTTTACCAAAGTGATAGTGTCTTCTGCAGTGGATTCTACCCCTTTTAAGATAAATAATATCCAGTCTTCCCATTCCTTTGCATTGTCGGTGTTTTTGTCCCTAATGGCTTGCAACAGCCGATAATAATCACCCTTATTATGAGTGATATACCTACTAAGATATAGTATTGGTAAATCTAGCAATCCATTAATAACAAGGTACAGAATGTTGAGGATACGACCGGTTCGCCCGTTACCGTCGTAAAAAGGATGTATGCTTTCAAACTGATGATGGATAATGGCCATTTTGATTAGTGGGTCGAGCGAACACAATTCATCATCATTAATGAACTGCTCAAGGTTTGTCATATACCTGAGGACATCTTGCCCATCTTGTGGTGGCACATATACCACAACATCATCCGACCGCTTCAATTTTGTTCCAGGGTTTGTTCGGAAACCTGCTGTATTTTCCTCCAAAACCTCCTGGATGTGTTTGATGTCATTCAATGTGAGAATATTTTTCCCTCTGACCAAACGGAATCCTGTCGTTATTGCCTCTCTATAATGGAGGACTTCTTTTGTGGCAGCGTTGAAAGGAGGAATATTCGGATCTAATTCTGCGCGGTAAAGTTCGTCATGTGTAGTAACAATACTTTCTACCATAGAACTGTCCCTTGCCTCTTGGAGAGTAAGGCTGCTGATTAGGATTTGCTCATTCGGAATAGTCTGTGCAACGCCTTTCAGTTCCGCCAATTTTCGTGTGGCACGGTTGACTTGTTTCAATATTTCTTTCGTCTCCAAGTCGTAAGACAACGGTAGTGCTGGTATAATGTAGTATTCCATATATAATCAGATGTTTTTATGTTCAGTGGTTTGGTGTGTCGGTGGATTCTAGTTTGAAGCGCATTTCGTACAAGGTCTTAATAACGTTATCACCCCAACGTTCTTCAACGTGCATCTCGACAATGTCTCTGCCCAGTTCCCAATAGAACCGTAGCATCCCCTCGTTCACCCTCACCGCAGCCTTAATCTGGCTCCTGCGGTAGCGTGAGCCAAGATCCTTCACCCACTGCAGGTACTCCTTGTCCTGAATTGTAAGTGTTTTGCGCATAATATCTGTTACTGTCACTTTATTTTTTAGTTCACTACTCCTGCAACAAGTCCTCCAGCCGCTCCATCTCCTGTATGCGCACTATCCCCTCTTGAGAGGGGTCCGCCGTCAGGCGGGGGGTATGTCCCTGTGCTGAGGTATGTAAATCATCCATAAACTGCGGTCATTTTAAAATTGCAAAGATACACATTTTTTTCGACATAGTGCTATTCTATGGCTTGTCCTATTTTGTTATACAGTTATGGATTATGTGGAGGTATAGAATCTTAGTCATGTTAATTTGTCAGACATCTGACAATTTTGTTGGATTTGACGATGGGAATCAACTCTTCGAATAGTAAAGAACTAGAGTGACATTTTTGCGGCATTGCTCTTATGAGTGTCCAATAACCGCTGGAAATCGTAATCTGCTTTGATTTTATGTAATATTCTTTTGACTACATTATACACGTCTTTACTTTCGGTGTAGTCAGCTGAACATGCAAAGTTAGCCCGCTCTTCGTTTATAAGGCGCATTGCAGTGGCTTTCTTTTCTTGATTGCCGTATACAGCAATAGAGTATCCCCCATGTTGTTTTACCATCTTCATACAAGGGACATCTGTGTCACCATCTCCAAAATAAATCATTCTTTCGAATGGAATTCTGCGCTTGTCCTCTGGGATATACTGATTGACTTTCGAATTGTCGCTTACTTCTCGGATGCCTTTATTTATCTTGAAAAGAAATTGTGTTTTTGCAGTATAGTCTACAGCAACAGCAGGCCAATATGCGACCCCATTTACGTCGTATAAAAATGAACAAGCGTAAATGTTTTCAAATTCTTTTGCTATGGGTGTTCCCTCTATCATTTCTTTTAGTCCAGATGAGTTGATGTAGTGTTTGATAATTAAGCCGATATTATTGCCGTACTCATTGATCGCTTTGAACCAACCTAACACTCCAGGGTAAAAATCGATTTTCTTGCCGAATGAGTGGAATGACTCCTTTGTAAGTTGGATGTCGCTATAGGTGGCTTCTTTTATCATTAACGACATGTAGCATAAGATTTGGCTGGCATCATTTGTCGTTGCTACTTCGCTATTCTTTTTCCAAAACTCATCAGGATTTTTACCTATAGCCTGAACAAAACCAAACTCCTGCATATTGCCAGGAGAAAGCGTTCCATCAAAATCATAAATCAACGCAACTTCGATTTTTTTCTTGTTCGGCATAATTGTCAAAATGTCTTAGTGTCAGTAAACTTCATATCCTTGATTAAAAATCATGTCGCGATGCCACTCAAGGAATGTCTTGTTTGGCCTGTGATATTCTGGAAGGTGTATGGTCGTTCCCTCAATAGATGCAAAATGCTTTTCATAGAATGGCTCTCTATGGTAAAGTTTCAGTTTTTCTGCAATAATCACTCGATATTGATTATCAAGACTAATATAACCTCTATCAAATGCTTTGTCATACAGAGATGACAGACATAGTCCATTTTCTGGATTCAATCGTTCTTCCGTATTTTCTGCCCACGGAATAATGTGGCTAGCGACCAGTAGTTCAGGTACATTAATACCTGTAATGGCACAGTGATTGTCATATATGTTTAGAATCATGGAGCGAAACGCCTGTTGGTTAACACGTTGCTTGACGTAGGCCTTTCTATCTAGTCCCTGTAACTCTGTTTCATCTATTTCTAACAATTTCTCTACTGTGCAATTCTTCAAAGATGCTTTTATCTGTTGTGCTTCATAAAACAATTTTTCTTTTTGTCCATCGTATTCATTCCATATAGGTTTGCAGATGGAAATACCTCCAACCATACCAGTGCGCCCACTTTCAATTATTACAGGATCGCATGCAGCAAAATTCACAAGCCGAAGAGCCACTGCATTATTAGAACGTCCGATAAGGTTTGCTAACTCAATAACTTCTGGAGTCGTCCGCACCAGACGTCCAAACGGGAGCCTATAATAAAGGTCAAGTGTCAGCACTAATTCATCATGAGTCCACAGCTTTCTCATAAGTGTTTCGTTTGATAGTTATAGCTTACTCATTTGTATCTCTTTGTGTTGTGAATGCACTTGGTAATAATAGTATTTGCAAAAATACAAAAAATAATCCATTTCATAGCTTTTCTTGTGCGGATGCTATGCAATAATATGGCTCTTCCGAGAAATGCGTAGGTGAGCTATCGGCCCGAATAGAAACCTTGTGCGAGGTCGGAAGATTGGGTATTGGAGGGCTGTATTTGCCCGTGTTTTCATGGTTGTGAAATAGGATTTGGCTTTTGAATTTTTGCAATACATTCTGTTATAGAGTTATACGGAAAAGTGTGAAATGTGAAATTGTGAAATGCGTATGTTTTTTCCTCAATTCGGGTAATTTATTATATAAATTATTAATTATTAATTAATTATATTAATTATACCATATAATATACCTACCCAAAAAACCAAAAATCATTGCATTCCACATTTCACATTTCACATTAGTACGTATGTAGCTGTCGGTCATTGTGTTTGTTTTGCAATTTGTGAAATGAAATGTGAAATAGGGTTAGAACTGTGGTCTCATCCCTATTGTTATTGTCATTGTCATTGTCATTGTCATCATGTGCCACTTTTTCACGAATTGTTTCGAGGTACTTTCTGATATACGACTGATTTTCCGCTCTTTTACAATTCTTTCCGCCCCTTTCGTGTTGTTGCAAAAAGGACGAGGTAACAAAGTAACGTTGTATAAGGTGAGAGCAGAGAGAGCTTGCTCGCTATGCCGAGCCAAACAACGTCACAAAGTAACATTTTAATTGGAAGTGTTTGACTTCTTTCTCATAGTCTTTATATCCATAGTATTTCATCCTTGTTCACAATGTTTCACAAGCCCAATGGTCTATTTCTACATGAGCAAGAGCCTTGAATCCTTCTCGATAAAATCCTTCCGAAAGCCCTCCGCACCCTGCGAACAAATCTATGAATGTATATTCCCTCATTTTCTCTTGAATATTACCTTAAATTGTTCTCCTTCTATATCGTTGATGAGCTCCATATCAGGTTCTTCAACCAAAGCTCGTTTAATCCCAGAACCCAATCCACTAAAAGGAAGAGCATGGCTACTATATGAAACTAGTTGGTTGTTGCGAACAACAGGATTTCCGTACTTTATATCTTCAACAGTCAATGTATTTGGTAGTTTCCCTGGGCTAACGATTTCTAAACGGTCATCAAAAATCATAATTCTGATAGGGGAATTCTTAAAATAGTCTCGATGTACAAGAGCATTTTGAATGATTTCAACAAGTGCTATCTCTGAAATTTCCAGCTTCCCTATTGAGTTAAAGCCTTGCCCATCTTGCACACTGCGAAGATGAGATTTTACCCACTCTAAACTCTGATTAAAGAGCTCTGGGATAGTACCCTCTAAATCAAAAGGCTTACTCCGATATTGGTTTGAAGAGATTTCCGTTCCAAAGAAATCGACAAGCTTAATAGTAAAAGCCGGTTTGAATGACTGAGGGGAATTTCCAAAAAACAATAATCCCGCCAATGTAACCTGCCCTTTTCGAATCACCCGTTTGGCTTCAAGAGCCTGTTCATACGATAGTCCCTTTTCTTCAATACTAACACCAAACTCCTTCTTGAAATAATCTTCAAAGGCAGTATGGTTGATGTCGGATAACGTTGCTCCATATACAGGCATTTCATCTGCCAAAAGATTACTACTCTGTTGATATAGTCTTAGTATTTCTGCATTGTCTGTCACAAGGCGTTTGTTGGAGCCTTGCTTTATATAGATTTCACCTTTTGGGGTTTTATATGGTTTATTGATGCCTTCGGGAACGGTGATAACAAGTATATTAATATCATCGGGTAGTTTTACTACTTCAGTCTGAATATAGACAATGGGCTTTACGTCATCTGCTATCTGAGCGACATCCCGGTCATATTGTTCAATGGCTTCTGGGTTAAGACCAATGGGTTGACCTGTTACGTCCTCAATGCCCATCAATATATGTCCACCAAGACTATTGCTCATGGCAACAATCTCTTTTTGCAAAGAATCGCGATGTGGCATTTCTTGTTTAAACTGTACTGTACTTGTTTCACCAGTACTTATCAAATCTAATAACTGTATGGCGTTCATATCTTCCAATTTTCATATATTCTATTACGTCTGGCAAATGCATCTGCTCCGCCTTCCATAATACCTACTATCTTTTTCTGACTCGTCTTATTGTCGATGGAACCACACTCCAATCTTATTTCACTGTCATTTTCAAAATTACATGCAACTATTTGTTCACAATCTCCTAAAACGGGAATGTTTGCATTATGTGTTGCAAATATAAACTGCATGTTCTCTTTTAGGGACAGTAATTCTGTGATAACCTCGTTATATATGGTTTGATTGTCTAAATCGTCCTCAGGCTGATCAATAATGAGTACATCGTTGTCTCTTTGAGCCAAGATAAACAGAATCAGTGCAGAGGCACGCTGCCCCAATGAATGTTGATGCAATGGCTTTCCGTGATATGTTATTTCTACCTTATCTCTTACACGGAATGTTAACAAATCTTTCTTGTTTTGCTCAAATCGGGTTAAAAATTCCCCTATTTTATCTGAGTCCAAATAGTTGGTTAGTTCTTCTTTCCGTTTATAAATTTCAATGAAATCTTTAAAACCATTTACTAGGTTCTCAATCGTAGTAGTACGCAGGTACATGCCGCGAGTCAATTCAAGAAGTTTTTGTTTAAAAACATCACGTCTTCCTTTGTGTTCTATGGATATTTTCAAACTTTGACTGACCTTTCCGATTTTTTTCACTTCGGTTTCTAAGGCTCGATATTCTGATAGCCAGGCATCATTTAAAGCGATTAGCTTCATATTAAGCTCCTTTATTAATGCATCTCTGGCTATGTCTTCTTTTTGCAATTCCTTCAACTTCAATTCTGAGGTATTTTGTGTCCTTGTCAGATTCAAGAACATATCAGGATCAACAGAATTAGAATTAAGTTGGCGTTTTATTTCTGCAAAAGTTTCACTCAGTTCCTTTCGTTTTTGGGTTAAACCTTGCATGACAAGTTGAAACTCGGCATACTTTTCACGCATCAAAGTCAAGACTGTTCCTAGAGACTTATAAGATAAAGCAGCAGATGCAAATATTTTATTCAACTTGTCAATATATTCTTGATCATCCTCAGAACCGCCAATTTGTGTAGAGAAAAAGGTCGAATAGTCATCAATCAATGATGCTAAATCATCAATAAATGTCTTGAATTGTCCATGTTTATTCTCTACTTGTGCTATATCTTTCTCCAATAGTGCTTGCTTCTTCAACTTTTCATCTACTCCATTCTTCTTATAATATTCTAATTTTTGCTTTATATCAGCAATTCTGGTTTCTATCTCTTTTTTGTCTATACTGATATTTGCATGTTTATCTAAATCCAGAATAGCTCGTAATACCTCTTGTCGTTTTTCGTCAGTAATTTTAGCGATATTATCCAAATGATTGCCAGAAAGTCTATCAAATAGTTCCGATTCAAATCCATCTCTTTTACTTGATAAATCTTTTTGGCCAAAATATATAGGTCTATTAAAGATTCCATCAATTGAACAATTCTGAGGTTCATGCCCTGCACCATAGATAACTTCCTTCTCACCATATATCTTTTCTATGGTATATTCTTCGTCATGCTGATTAACCACAGTGACAATTACTTTCCCCCCACTTCCTAAGACAAATTTGATTAAGTCATTTTTGTATTTTGAGTCATCATCATTTGAAAGTAATTTTATATCCAAGGCATATCGCAACAATTCAATAATGGCTGACTTGCCACTGCCCCTGATTCCGATAAGACAATTTAGATTGCTGGACAAGTTGATAGTCTGACCATTTAGTTTGCCACCTTCAAATGAAATGTTTTTAATATATCCATTTGCTGTTGACGGTAATACTGATTTTATTCTATGTTCGGAATCAAGAAAAACATACTTCAAGGCCTCGAATGAGAAATCACCTAATTTAATATAGGTTTTTAGCTCCTTTCCATCAACAGTGGAAGTCTTACCAATATCTGCAATCTTTTTGCAATCGCAACCTTCCACAAATGCAGGGTGGTAATCGGGTAACCATTGTTTCAGATTATTCTTATTGTCTCTCGAGTGCGATTTTTGAAGTCCTAATACAAACTCATAGAAGTGACTATTCTGAGCAATGGCCTGTATTCTGCTTCCATTTAATTCATGCAGAAACCCTTTGTCTTGATCAACATGAGCCATAATTACAAAGGAATCCCGCCCTTGTTTCCGATGGACATTCAGTGTATCCAGCAAATCAACTATTCCCACATTGCAGTGGGTGTCTTCATTCTCATAGTTTATAATATTTGAAAACAAGCTAGTTAAAAATGGCGTAATATAATCCCCTTCTTTAGACAACCACTTCTCCTTGTCAAAAACAATTAGGCAATGGATTCCAGATCCACCATCTCCAACAGATAGTTCTACTCCAGGAATCAACCATATATTTTCTTTTTGAGCCGTCTTCCTCAGATGCTTAAATTCATCGACGTCGAACTTATTATGATTAGTAATGACACCGACAGAAATGTGAGCCTGCTTAAGGGCACCAATATAGTCTTGGATGTATGTGTCGACATCCCCATCATACTTAAACTGTTTATCGGCTTTTGTATGAAGATGGAAGTCTGCTCGTAACCATGTAGAACCATTTAAAAACAATTCGTTTACCATACTTTCTATATTTAAGCAATGCTTCTAAGTTCAATATCATTCTCGCAGGCACCAGTCAGGCCTTCGTATGTGTATTTGTAGGCTTGATAGCCTTTCTTCAGGGTGTTCTCTAAGGTGTACAACCGTATTTCATTGCGGTATTCGGGATGTTCTTCTAGCATTTGGTTGAGTTTCTGCAGCGTCTCTTTGCTGTGGGTCGTCACAAACACCTGTTTGTTTGTTGTAGTTGCCAATGCAAAAATGGCCTCCCAGAGTTTCTTATAGGCGGAATAGTGTAGGCCGTTCTCTATCTCGTCTATAAGCAGGATGTTGTTTATGGGATTGGCTGAGGCAGCGACGATGTTCAGATATCGCCGCAGGCCGTCGCCCATCATGTTGACTGCCAGCAACTGGTCAATTCCCTCTAAGCCGATATATGCCACACTATTCAGTATCTCCCATGTGGTGATGCGGCTGTCGAAGAGTTTCAGCTGCTCAGTTACGGTATCCTTCCTCTTCCGTTTTGCCAGCTCAATCAAATCATTAGCGGGGGTGCTTCCCCCAAGGTCAGAAGACAAATAAACTGCACTGTTCTTTTCGAGATAGCTCTCAGCTGGTTTCTTGTTCGAGTTAAATCCTTGCTGGT
>JAFWQP010000015.1 GCA_017509045.1 Bacteroidales bacterium | reverse complement strand
GCAAATGCAAGAAGTGAAAGAGGACATCAAGACTTGGGCTGCCGAGCATATCGTCGGCGTGGCAAAGGATGCCCCCGAGGACATCAAGGCCGACCTGCGCATGAACTTTGAAGGCGAGTGCAAAGAGGTAGGTATGTACCTGGCCATGGCCCGCGTGGCTCATCGTGAGGGTTACCCCGAAGTGGGTCTCTACTGGGAGAAAGCTGCTTGGGAAGAAGCTGAGCACGCCGCCAAATTTGCCGAGTTGCTGGGTGAAGTGATTACCGACAGCACGGCGCAGAACCTGAAGATGCGTGTGGATGCCGAATACGGTGCCACCGCTGGCAAGACCGACCTCGCCAAACGTGCCAAGGCTCTCAACCTCGATGCCATCCACGACACCGTCCACGAGATGGCTCGCGACGAAGCCCGCCACGGCAAAGCTCTCGAAGGTCTCTTAAACCGTTATTTCACAAAATAACCTTGTCGGGACTTCAGAATAAAAAAGGTGCCCCTGCTAACACAGCGGGCACCTTTTTTTAGTATCTGAAAGCAGGACTATTTCTTGATATACGACAAGAAGTCCAAGTCGATACTCAATGCCACAAAAGGTTTCATGAGCCAGGCCTTGGCGGTGACGTCGTCGATGGTCTGCGAGGCACCGATTATGTCACCCTCGCTGAGGTCGGAATGCAGCACGGTATACTCAGCCACGTTGAAACCCACCGTCAGGTAGAAGAAGTCCACAAAACGGAACGATGGCCCCACATAGAAATTTTTGAATAAGTTGCTGCCGCCAAAACCGACATAGATGCCCACATCGTATGCGAAATCCTGGTCGAACTTACGCAGTTCGGGGGTTTTGATGTTGGTCTCCCCTATTTGGCGTGACTCGTGGTCTTTGTTGAAATACTTAGTCAAGTCCCACAGCATCACCGACGCACCCGTGACAAAGTCGAATTCGATGTTGCCCGCATTGCGATTACGCAGCACCTTGTTGTATGTGCCAGTTTCTGCCGCTGGCTGTAGGCGCACCTCCCAGTTGGGGGTGCGGTAGAAACGCATGGCAATACCTTGTATGGCGCGCACTTTTTTCTTCTTGTTGGTAGCCTCTGCCACTTTGCCTTCGGCATCTTTAGCACGCTGGGCGAGGTACTTGTTAGCCTCCTCCTTGCGCACATTGTCCAGTTCGCACTGCCGCACCTGCGACTGCAGCGAGTCCACAATATGTCGGTAATGGTCGCGGTCGGCCTCTAATTTGGTCTTATCCACACCCGAATTGCTCAAGATGCTTTTATAGAACTGGTCTTTCTCTTCCGCCAGCTGCAACTTATCTTGCAACATCTTGATGGTGGTGCTGTCGACCACACGTATCTTTACCGTGTCGCGGCGCACCACTGTTACTGTGTCGTGTACAGCCACCCGCACTGTGTCGCGAACCGCGATACGCACCGTGTCCTGCGCCTGCAGCGACAGTCCAAACACAGCAAACAGAAGAACCGAACCAAGTGAAATGTATCTTTTCATGGCTGTCGTACAATTATTACTCTGCAAACTTTGCCAATAGCTCCTCCACCGTCATTGCCTGCTGCTCGCCTGTGGTCATATTTTTGACCGTAAGATTGTTGGCGGCAATCTCGTTCTCGCCCACAAACACCACGTAGGGCACATGGCAACGGTTGGCGAAATCCATCTGCTTCTTCATTTTGGCATTGTCGGGGTAGATAAGTGTGCTCACCCCTGCGGCGCGCAGGCGTGCTGCACAACCGATGCAATAGGGAAGGCTCTCTGCACCAAAGTTGATAAACAACACCTGTGCCGACTGTCCTAGATTGGCGGGGAACTTGTCAAGCTCGGTTAGCACATCGTAAATGCGGTCGGCACCAAACGAGATACCCACGCCGCTCACGTCGGGCATACCAAAGATACCCGTCAGGTTGTCGTAACGACCGCCGCCCGTGATGCTTCCGATGCTCACATGGTGAGCCTTTACCTCGAAGATGGCACCTGTGTAGTAATTCAATCCACGAGCTAACGTCAAATCAAGTTCCACTTCACACTTGGGTTTCACATGCTCGATATAGCCGAACAGTTCCTTCAATTCTGCCACACCCTTGCTGCCTACCTCGTTATTGGCGAACAGGGCTGCCAGTTGCTCCAACTTCTCCGCAGCGGTTCCTGAGAGAGCAAACACTGGGTCGAGAGCCGCAATCTGCTCATCACTCAGTCCGCGCTCACGCAATTCGCCACGCACATTGTCAAGGCCAATCTTGTCCAACTTGTCGATTGCCACGGTGATATCCACAAGTTTGTCGGGTGCGCCAATCATGTCGGCAATGCCGGCCAGCACCTTACGGTTGTTAATCTTGAGTGTCACTTCGATGTCGAGTTTTTGGAACACCATGTCAATCATCTGCACCAGTTCTAACTCATTCAACAACGAGGTGCTGCCAATCATGTCGGCATCGCATTGGTAAAATTCGCGATAACGTCCCTTCTGCGGACGGTCGGCACGCCAAACGGGTTGCAACTGATAGCGCCGGAAAGGCAGGGTAATCTGGTCGCGATGCTGCACTACAAAACGGGCAAAAGGCACCGTGAGATCATACCGCAAGCCTCGGTCACAAATACGCGGAGCCACCTTGTGGTAGTCCTGATTGAAGTCAACTCCCTCCATAAAATCGCCCGAGTTGAGCACCTTGAAGAGAAGTTTATCGCCCTCCTCGCCATATTTGCCCATCAAGGTAGAGAGATTCTCAAGCGAGGGAGTCTCAATAGGCTCGAAGGCAAACGCCTTAAACACCTCGCGGATAGTATCGAATATATAGTTGCGACGTGCCATCTCCACTGGCAGGAAGTCGCGTGTACCTTTAGGAATACTGCACTTCATCTATGTTAGTATTTGCTTTTTATTTGGATTAATAAATATAAATAACTACAGATTTCAGTTTTTATTGTATCAACATGGAAAGAAAACAAAAAAGTCAGGCAGCCTTTCGAGGCTGCCTGACTGGTGAGGGTTCTAGTATGACTAGTATTTCTAGTAGTACTAGTTTTGCTAGTAGTTATCGCACTATCAGCTTGCGCACCATGTTGGCGTTCTCGCCGGTGATGCGGACGAAGTAGGCACCCTGGGCGAGGTTGTCGACGCTCATGGTCTTGGCGCAGTCGCCGGAGCAGTCGAGGGTCTCGGAGGTGACCTCACGTCCGTTCATGTCCACGATGGCTATCCTCACCTTGCCGCTGATGCCGCTCACGCTGACGGTGGTGGCACCGCTGGTGGGATTAGGATAGATGGTGCAGGCGGGAGCCGTCACATCGGCGATGCCGACGGAGTTGGTGGTGAAGCTGACGCTGGCGAAGTCGCTGTACTGGCCGTCACCGCAGACGGTGCGCACCTTGGCGACGTAGGCGGTGCCGGGAGTGAGGCCG
>JAFWQP010000154.1 GCA_017509045.1 Bacteroidales bacterium | reverse complement strand
CGTCTTGCAGTTTCTTCAACTCCGCCTCCTTGTCAATATTCTGACTGACGGGGACGAAACATTCGGTAGTACCAATCATGAAACTCAGCGCCCCTTCCACTTTGTCGGATACAGCCTCTATCTTGCCCACATTGCCCAACTTGCAGATGATGCCGTTGAACATAGCGGGGCAGTTGCCTTTGATATAGAGGTCAAGCACCTCCTTGGGCGAGAGACCTTTGCTGTTGCGGAGGTTACGCACACCGGCGATAATCTCGCGTGCCATCTCGAAATCGTCGAGCATACGCTGGTCGAAGAAGACGCTATGCGGCATGTGCTGCACCATGATGCTGGCACCCTCGGGGCGCTCCGCCAAAGTATGCCATATCTCTTCGGTAACGAAGGGCATGAACGGATGCAGTATACGCATCAGACGGTCGAAGATACCGATAGTGGCATCGTAAGTCTCGTGGTCAATAGGCGTGCCGTAGGCAGGCTTGATCATCTCTAAGTACCACGAGCAGAAGTCGTCCCACACCAGCTTGTAGCTCTTCATCAGAGCCTCGCTCAGGCGGAACTCGTTGAAGTCGCGTTCTATCTCCTCCAGCACCTGAGCCATACGCATCTCCATCCACTGAACACTGACGCAGTTGTTGTAGATAGTGTCGGACGAGTCGGACGAGTCAGACTGGTCAGAGCCGTCGCTCACCTCCCAGCCCTTGACCAAACGCAGGGCGTTCCAAATCTTGTTGGAGAAGTTGCGGCCTTGCTCGCAGATGCTCTCGTCGAAGGGGATGTCGTTGCCCGCAGGGGCTGTGAGCAGCATACCCATACGCACACCGTCGGCACCGAATTTCTCTATCAGTCCGATGGGGTCGGGGCTGTTGCCCAGGCTCTTCGACATCTTGCGACCCAGCTTGTCGCGCACGATACCTGTGAAATAGACGTGGTGGAAAGGCACCTCGTTGCGGTATTCCTCGCCAGCCATAATCATACGTGCCACCCAGAAGAAGATAATGTCGGGGGCAGTAATCAAGGTGTCGGTGGGATAATAGTATTTAATCTCCTCGTTGTCGGGGTTGCGGATGCCGTCGAACAGGCTGATGGGCCATAGCCAACTGCTGAACCAAGTGTCCAGCGCATCCTCGTCCTGACGCAGGTCGTCGGCACTCTTCACAGCGCCGGGGTGTTTCTCGCAAGCCAAGCGGTAAGCCTCCTCACGGCTGGTTGCCACCACGATTTCGGTCTTGCCGTCCACCTCGTAATAGTAAGCGGGAATGCGGTGACCCCACCACAGCTGGCGGCTGATACACCAATCCTTGATATTTTCCAGCCAGTGGCGATAGGTGTTCTTAAACTTGGCGGGATGGAACTGGATAGTGTCGTCCTCCACCACCTCGAGGGCCTTCTTCGCCAACTCGGTCATCTTCACAAACCACTGTGTAGACAGCTTCGGCTCAATCACAGCGTCGGTGCGCTCCGAGTGACCCACCTTATTGGTATAGTCCTCAACCTTTTCCACCAAGCCTGCCTCCTCAAGGTCTTTCATTATCGCCTTGCGGCAGACAAAGCGGTCCATACCGGCATACTGCATGCCTTTGTCGTTGAGCGTGCCGTTGTCGTTGAAGATATCTATCGACTCCAAGCCATACTTCATGCCGAGGTTGTAGTCGTTGATATCGTGTGCGGGGGTAATCTTCAAGGCGCCCGTACCGAACTCGCGGTCCACATACTCGTCCATGATAATCTGCACCGAGCGTCCCACACCCGGCACCGTCACCCGCTTGCCCTTCAAGGCTGTGTAGCGCGGGTCTTCGGGATGCACACACACGGCGGTATCGCCTAAAATGGTTTCCGGACGGGTGGTTGCCACCACGATATACTGTCCTTTCTCATCCTGCTTGATGCCCGATTCCTCCGTCAAGTCAGACAGGTCAGACCCGTCCGACAAGTAATATTTCAGGTAGAACAGCTTGCCGTGACTCTCCTTGTATATCACCTCCTCGTCGCTGACGGCGGTGAGGGCTTTGGGGTCCCAGTTCACCATTCGCACACCGCGGTAGATAAGCCCCTTGTTGTAGAGGTCCACAAACACGCGGATAACGCTCTCATATCGCACCTCGTCCATAGTGAAAGCAGTACGGTCCCAGTCGCACGAAGCTCCCAGTTTACGCAACTGCTTCAGGATGATGCCACCATATTTCTCTTTCCACTCCCAGGCATAATCCAAGAACTGGTCACGGCTCAGGTCGCGTTTCTCGATACCGCGTTCCTTAAGCATAGCCACCACCTTTGCTTCGGTGGAGATGCTGGCATGGTCGGTACCCGGTACCCAGCAAGCGTTAAAGCCCAGCATACGGGCACGGCGTATCAGCACATCCTGAATGGTGTTGTTCAGCATGTGACCCATGTGCAGCACGCCCGTCACGTTAGGCGGCGGAATCACAATGGTGTAAGCCTTGCGGTTATCGGGTTCGGAATGAAAGAGTTTTTTCTCCAGCCAAAAAGAGTACCATTTCTCTTCTACAATATGGGGATCGTATTTCGGTGCAATAGACATTGTATTAAACTAAAAACTAAAAAGTAAAAACTATGATAATGACAAAACGTGAAAACTAAAAACCAAAAAGAGATACAATCTACTTTTTAGTTTTTAGTTTTCACCTTTTAGTTTACTCAGACTTCCCAAGTGTCGCCGGAGTTCAGCAAGTCGTCAACGCATTTGTACTTGCTGTTCGCCATGCACTCGTCCATCTGGTCTTCGTACAGTTCGGTGTAAGAAGGTTTGTTGATATTGCGGATAACACCCAGTGCCACAGGCAGGTCGCCGCTCATGCGGGCGAGCATCATGTGAATACCGGTATCCTCGGTGTCCTCGTGGTGCACCAGAATATCGTCGATAGTGATGCCGTTCTCGCCGATGGTGACAGCCTCGAGGCAACGGCCGTTGAAGCGGATACCCTTGTTCTTCTCCTTACCGAAAATCATGGGTTTGCCGTTCTCCAGCACAATGGTGCGGTCGTCGCGCACAGCGCGGTCGGTGATGGCGGCGTGGGTCTTATCGTTAAAAATCATACAGTTCTGCAACACCTCGACAACGCTGGTGCCATCGTGCTTGGCAGCGGCTTCCATCACCTGCGAGGTCAGCGGAGGCACGCAGTCGAGCGAACGGGCGAAGAACGTGCCCTGAGCACCCATCACCAACTCACCCGGGTTGAAGGGGTAGTCGATAGTGCCGAAGGGTGAAGTCTTGGTAATCTGGCCAAACTTGGTGGTGGGGCTGTACTGTCCCTTGGTCAGACCGTAGATCTCGTTGTTAAAGATGGTGATGTTGAAGTCCTGATTACGACGCACAGCATGGATTAGGTGGTTGCCACCGATAGCCATCGAGTCGCCGTCGCCCATGCTCACCCACACGCTCAGAGCGGGGTTGGCGAGCTTCACGCCCGTAGCGATGGCGCAGGCACGACCGTGGATGCTGTGGAAACCGTAGGTGTCGACATAATAAGGAATACGCGACGAGCAGCCGATACCCGACACCATACAGATATTCTCCTTCTTGTGCCCAGTCTTGGGGAAGGTGTTCAGCAGCGAGGAGAGGATGGCGTGGTCGCCACAACCCGGGCACCATTTCACCATCTGGTCGCTGGTAAAGTCAGCCTTTGTATATTCTTTGTCCGCTTTGGGAACGAAATGTCTCTTTGCCATGACTTATTCTCCTAATATTTTGGTGAAACATTCTTTTAGCTCGCCCACCTCGAAGGGCAGACCCATAATCTTGTTGTACTGATGCATGGGGCATTCGGGGAACTTGGTACGCAGGTAGCCGAGGAACTGGCCGTTGTTCAACTCGCAAACCACAATCTTCTTGTATTTGCGCAGGATATCGCCGGTGTTCTTAGGCAGCGGGCAGATATAGTTGAAGTGGGTGTAAGCCACCTTCTTGCCTTCGTTGTTCATCTCCTCGACAGCGAGGGTGAGGGCGCCAGAGGTGCCGCCCCAGCCCACCACCAGCAGGTCGGCGTCGGGATTGCCCGTCACCTCCTGGTCGGGAATATAGTTCGCCACGCGGTTCACCTTCTCCTGACGGTTGTAGGTCATCAAGGCGTGGTTCTCGGGGTCGGTGCTCAGCGGACCGTCGGGGCATTTTTCCAAGCCGCCCACACGGTGACGCAGGCCTTCCATACCGGGCAGAGCCCATTCGCGAGCGAAGGTCTCGGGGTCGCGACGGAACGGACGGTAGTTCGGGTCGTTGGGCTTAGCCAGACGCGGCGTGATGCTCGGCAGGTCGGCAACCTTCGGGATGCGGAACAGCTGCGAGCCATTGCCCAGATAGCCGTCGGTCAGCAGGATGACGGGGGTCATGTGCTCCAGAGCCAGCTTAGCGGCGGTATAGGCCCAGTAGAAACAGTTGGCGCTGCTGCTGGCAGCCACCACGATAAGGGGAGCCTCGCCGTTGCGGCCATACAGAGCCTGGTTCAGGTCGCCCTGTTCGGTCTTGGTGGGCAGACCCGTGGAGGGACCGCCACGCTGCACGTCGACAATCACCAAAGGAAGCTCGGTCATCACAGCCAGACCCAGTGCCTCGCTCTTCAGCGACAGACCGGGACCCGAAGTGCTGGTGCAAGCCAGAGCGCCGGCGTAGCTGGCACCGATGGCGGAGCAGATACCTGCAATCTCGTCCTCGGCTTGGAACACGCGGGCACCCAAGCCCTTGTTCTTAGCCAGCTCAACCATCACATCAGTAGCGGGGGTGATAGGATAGCTACCCAAGAAGAGGCGGCGACCACTGCGCTCAGCAGCAGCCAGCAGACCCCATGCCGTAGCCACATTACCGGTGATGTTGCGATAGCGGCCCTTGGGCATCTCCGTAGCCTTAGCCACCTCGAAGATGTGACCGTGCACCACCTCCAGTTTGTCGGCAAACTCGTAACCCTCGGTCAGCACAGCCTTGTTCAGCTTCACCACGTCGGGTTTTTTAGCGAACTTACGCTCCAGATAGGCAAAGGTCTGGTCGAGCGTCTTATGGGTCATATAGAAGATAATGCCGAGGGCAAACATGTTGCGGCACTTGTCGGCGGTCTTCTTGTCGGCACCTTGCTCCTGCCCGATACGGGAGGTGAAAGAGGTGACAGGAGCCTTGACGATGGTGTAGTCGCGCTCCATCTCGTCGGTGAAGGGATTCTCTTTGTAGCCGGCCTTCTCCAAAGCCTCGTCGGTGAAGGTATCAATATCGACTATGACAGTGGCGCCTTTCTTAGCCCACTTCATGTTCGACTTGAGGGAGGCGGGGTTCATAGCGACCAAGATGTCGCATTTGTCGCCCGAGCTGTAGATGTGGCTGCCCACGTGCACCTGGTAGCCCGAAACGCCCGCGATGGTGTTGTGCGGAGCGCGGATTTCGGCAGGATAGTCGGGGAAGGTGGCAATGTCGTTACCGGTGAGGGCGGAGGCATCGGAAAACAAGGTTCCCGACAGCTGCATACCGTCACCCGAATCGCCAGCAAAGCGGACGACGATGTCGTCCTTTTTAACTATCTGATTTGTAGACATATTGTTATGTTTTAAGTATTAAATTACACAATGTGTTTAGAATGCAAAGATACAAATTTTATTCCAAATAATTAAAATAAACTACAAAAGATACCCCAACAATTTGTTGAAACAGCAACAACGCGCTAATAAACAACTCTTTGTTCCGTTAAAAACTTTCCTGCCTTTTTTCACCATCTCCTCCCCCTTCTGCCTTCGCTCTGCCTTCGCTCTGCCTCCACTCTTCTTTCGCTATAACTAACCCTAGTTTCACCGTAACCACACCCCACCCTCGCCGCAACATCTCACTACTTCCATCGAAGGTGTTTCCCTCCTTCATTCCCACATCTTTTTTGACCGTTTGTTTTGTCGCCCCATCACCAACACCGAACTTTTTATATTCATTTTCGCACCCTTTACAAATGTATTGTTTAAAATAATCAGTTATTGGTATATCAATATTTTATAATATATTATTTAAAGTATTTTCGAGGAGGCATTAAAATGCCCTTGAAGAGATGTGGGAGTGTGTTGGCTTATTAAAAATCTATTAACTATAATTTTTTTTGTCCCGAAACCGTTTTTTTTGCGTACCTTTGCAAAAAATATTTTTCTGCTTATGAAGACTAAATTATCTTTTGTATTACTTCTTACCGCGCTATTAATTAGCCAGTTGGGACAAGCACAGAAAGTGCGCACAATGAAATACCGTAATGGCAATGTTTACACGGGCGAGTTTGACGAGCGCACCCGCCAGTCGGGCTATGGCACCATGATATATGCCAATGGCGACATTTACGAGGGCAACTGGGTAAAGGGCAAGCAAAATGGCGAAGGGGTGTATAAATATGCCACAGGAGGCCGCTACGAAGGCAACTGGGTAGATGGCAAGATGGAGGGGAAAGGCACCTTCTACTATGCCAACGGAGATGTGCTGACAGCCGAATTCACCGACGGCGAAAAGCAGACCGGCATAGGCACTTTCACATACGCTAAAGGCGGAAAATACGACGGCGACCTGGTCGACGGCGTGCCCGACGGCGAAGGCACCCGCGTTTGGCCCAATGGCTCCACCTACACCGGAGGTTGGAAAGATGGAAAGATGTCGGGACAGGGCGAGTATGTGTTTCCCAGCGGAGCCCGCTATGTAGGAGCTTGGCTTAACGGCAAATATCACGGCGAAGGAAAATACACCGATGTCGACGGTATCACCACCCACGCCATCTATGAGAACGGCAAGGCCGTGAAGACGTTAGATGGTGCCGAGGAGGGCAACAAACCGGCTCAGACAGAAGAATAAGCACAACAATTGATAACAAAAAAGATAGTAATATGCGAAAGAGTATTCTTTTGGCAATCATGTTGGTAGGTGTTTCGGCAATGGCACAGACGGTGCGCCTCGACACTGGCAACAAGAGCGATGCCACCACAAAGGTAGAACTGATGAAAGCCTGCCGGATGTCGAAAGCAGGCAACAACAATGAAATAAGGCTGATAGCCAAAGTGAACGCACAGTTCGATGCCAAAAAGCTGAAAGCCCAGGGCATCACCGTGGGAGCACAAGCGGGTAACATCGTCACCCTGAGGCTCGCACCCGAGAAGGCGGCGTTGCTGGACGGAAATGCCGACATATTGCAATACAGCATTGCCGAACCCGTAGCCCCTACACTGAACCATACCCGTTACGACACACGCACCGACAGCGTGCAGGCAGGTCTGGGACTTCCGCAGGCCTACACGGGTGAGGGTGTGCTGATTGGCATCACCGACTGGGGTTTCGACTACACCCACCCCAACTTTAACAACAACGGACAGAGCAACCGTCGCCTGCTGAGGGCTTGGGACCAATTCAGATTGGCCGGCCCCGCACCTGCCGGCTTTGACTACGGCACGGTGATTGACAACCGCCACGACCTGTTGCAGGCGCAGTGCGACACCTTCGGTCTGTATGGCTATGCCACCCACGGCACCCATGTGGCTGGCATTGCCGCTGGTAGGGGCATCGACGGCAACTACATCGGACAGGCCCCATACGCCAATCTGGTGTTCGCCTCGTTCAGACTCAACAGCGCCTCGTGGCTGGATGCTGTGGCTTGGATGAAAGATGTGGCTCGAGAAGAGGGCAAACGGTTGGTAATCAACAGCAGTTGGGGTATGTATACCCTTGGAACCATCGATGGCACATCGCTAGTCAGCCAAGCCATCAACAATCTGTCGGACAGCGGCATTGTGTTTGTGACCAGCGGCGGTAACAACGGCAACGACAACTTCCATATATCCAAGACATTTGTGCCCGGCACACCTGACACCCTGCGCTCAATGGCTAAATACTATGGCAACCGTGAAATCGGACAGGGCATCATCATGTGGGGCGAACCTGGGAAGTCGTTCGAAGCCTCGTTTGCCATGGTGCATGGCAGCGACTCGGTGTGTTTCCGTTGGGTGAACACCGCCAACGGCAGTTTCTATCTAGACAGCGTATTGTGGAACGGCGACGACTCGCTGGCCTTCGACATCACCGTGGAGCAGGCCAACCCGTTCAACAACCGTCCCCATATACTTCTCAATGTAGCAAAAAACAGCAATTACGAGATACACATTGCCGCCACAGGCCAAGAAGGCACATTGCATGTGTGGAACATGACCAATCTTGCTAATGGTGCAGGCAATATGGGAGCCGAGTTCACCCGTGGGCGCTCGCTAGCCTACACCGCAGGCGACAACGACTATGGTATTGGCGAGCCCGCATGTGCCGAGAACTGCATCTCCATTGCCGCACACTATGCCGACATTCAGAGATCTAACAACACCATCAACTATGGCACATTGACAAGTTTCTCAAGCAGGGGTCCCGTTATCGATGGCCGACGCAAACCCGACATCTCCGCCCCCGGCGCAGGTGTGGTCTCTTCGCTCAACTCATTTACCACAGAAGTGTATACAACAGTGATGACTTACACCTACGCAAGCCGCCAATATAAGTGGGCAAAAATGTCGGGCACCTCGATGAGCTGTCCCGCAGTGACAGGCATTGTGGCACTGATGCTTGAAGCCAACCCCGACCTGAGTCCGCGACAGGTGCGTGAGATACTATGCAGCACTGCCCGCAACGACGAAATGACCGGTCCGTTGCACGAGCGCGACAGCATGAGCGACGGCTGGGGATGGGGCAAGGCTGACGCTCTGGCTGCCGTCAACGAAGCATTGGCACACGTCGACATCCGCAATGCCGACGAAAAGTGGTTCGCCAAGTCGCTACAGGTTTATCCAAACCCCGCAGCAAGCATCATCACCATTCTGACCGGCAGCCACACGCCCGAGAACGTCACTATCTACAGCATCGACGGTCGCTCCGTGATGACCCAAGAGGTGGTGATGGAGGGAAAAATGGATGTGAGCCGACTGCCTCACGGTGTGTATATTGTTAAATGCGGAGCCCGCACGGCACGCCTAGTCCACTAATCCTTTAGCCACTCCGACACCCAATGCTGAAGATATTCCGTACCGACGTATTCCTACAGATAGTAATCATTCTGGTGGTGTCCGTCGCCATGTGGGTCGGTGTCTTTATCCACCCCCAGCCTATGCCTATGGTAGGGGGTGGACAGTTGTATTACTGGCTGACGGGGATGCTTACCCCGCTATGGGGAACCATCATAGCCTACGTGCTGGTGCTCTTGGAAGGCTTTCTGCTCAACGGAATACTATACCGTCACAAGATGATAGCCCAGAGCACACTGTTACCCATGCTTTTCTACGTCATAGCCATGAGTTTGGGTACTCCCACGCTCACTCCCATCCTGTTGGGAAGCCTCATGCTGCTGATTGCCATCGATCAGCTGATGCTCACCACCACATTGCTGTCTCTGCCTTTGGACAAAGTGTTTGCCGCCGCTGCTGCCATCGCACTGGCGACACTCTTCTGCCCTGCTATGGCGGTATTCTTCATACCACTAATAGCTAGCATGTTCAACTACAGCCTATACGGTTGGCGCGACTGGACCATGTTCCTCCTTGGATTATTGGCTCCATACATCATACTGGAGACCATTTTCTTTGTCAGCGACCAAATGTTCTATCGCAACTACCTAATACTTTACAGCTTCACCGACATTCACCTGTATGCCTCGGGCAATTGGCAGCAATGGACCACCAGCCTATTGTTCCTGTTGCTGCTGATCATGGGGCTAGGGGCTGCCTTTGTCAACAGCCAAAGTCGCAGTATCAATTTTAAAAAGAACATATCCACCCTGCTACTCTTCATTCTGGGCAGCTTGGCCTATATTCTATACACCAGCATCATACCCCTCCCCACAGAGGCATTTGCCCTACCCTTTGCTTGCTGCTGCACCTCGTTGTTCATCGAGCCTAGGCGCAAAGAGTTTGGTGCCAACATGTTCTTTGTGTTGATTGTCGTCATGTTTGTCGTACTAAAACTATTATAGACATGTTATTGTCGCAACATACACCCGATTTGATTGAATGCGGCTGCGACGAAGCCGGACGAGGCTGTTTGGCAGGTGCTGTATATGCCGCCGCCGTGGTGTTGCCCAAAGACTACCACAACGACAAACTGAACGACTCGAAACAGCTCACCGAAAGGCAACGCTACCAACTGCGCGACACCATACAGCACGATGCGCTGACATGGGCCGTGTCGTCGGTGTCGGCAGAGGAGATAGACAGCACCAATATACTCCGTGCCTCGATGCATGCCATGAACCTAGCCGTGCAGCAACTGAGCATCACACCCGAACTGCTGCTCATCGATGGCAACCGCTTCTATAACGAAAGCCTTATACCATACCATACCATCGTCAAAGGCGATGGGAAATACCTCTCAATCGCTGCCGCCTCAATCCTCGCCAAAACCTATCGCGACGACTATATGCGGCAGCTACACCAACAATACCCCCAGTACGGCTGGGACGCCAACAAAGGCTACCCCACCGCTGCACACTATGCCGCCTTGGCACAATACGGTCCCACACCGCTTCACCGCACCTCGTTCAAACTCACCCGTTGACCTGTGAATCCTGTAGAGAAACACCGAATCCAACACCGCGACAACCTGTTGCAACAACTGGCTGCCAAGCCACACCGTGCCCGTATTGTACACCTGCACAAATTACGCACCATCGGCATTATCACCACTTATCCCACTGACGAAGAACAGGTCACCCTGTCGCAATTCATGCACCACATAACACAGATCGGCTCAACCATACGCAAGATAGAAATGCCCCCAAACCTTGAGCAGCAGTTAGACAAATACGGTCTGCCCAAAACCGAACTTATCCAGCCGTTTACCAACTACCACTACGACCTTCTTATCAACGCCACCCCTGCCGACGACACCTTCGGACTATTTGTCACCCTGAACTCATCCTCCAACTTACGCGTTGCCTACCATGACACAACCCATCCCCTATCCGACATCACCTTGGCCACTTACGACCTCATCATCCGTGGCAATGGCCCGATTGTACTATCGCAATATCTTCTGAACCTACTAAATATTCTTGTTCAAATCCGCAAAACACCGCAAATGAATTGAGAATTGAAAAGAATGCTTGAATGCCTATAAATTAAAAAGTGATAATTGAAAAAATGAATGCCGTCCATCTTCATAGTTCATACTTCTTAAAGCAATCATTGAAATGACTCCGCAACCATTTGTCCAATCACTATTCTAAGAATTAAAGTAAACATACAATATGAAAAGTCCTTTTATTGGAACAGGCGTAGCCCTTATTACCCCGTTCAGGAAACCTGCCTCGATTGATTTCAGCAAGCTGGAGGCTCTTATTAACACCATCATCGCTGGCGGTGTCGACTACATCGTGGCTTTGGGTACCACTAGCGAAGCTGCCACCATGACCGATACCGAGCGTCATGCCCTGCAGGACTTCATCATCGAAACCGTGGCTGGCCGCTGCCCCATCATGCTAGGCCTGGGTGGCAACAACACGCTGGCTGTCACCGACGCAATAGCCAACACCAATTTCGACGGCATTAGCGGCATCCTCTCCGTGGCTCCCTACTACAACAAGCCCAACCAGCGCGGACTGGCACAACATTTCAAGCAGATAGCCGAATCGTCGCCCGTGCCTGTTGTCATCTACAATGTGCCTGGCCGCACAGGCGTGAACATTGCTGCCGACACCACCCTACAGCTGGCTGAGGAGTGTCCCAACATTATCGGCATCAAGGAGGCTTCGGGAAACATAGCCCAAGTGATGCAGATATTGCGAAACAAGCCCGAAAAGTTTCTCGTCATCTCGGGCGACGACTCACTCACCTACCCCATGATAACACTAGGGGCAGCAGGTGTCATCTCGGTCATCGCCAACGCCCTGCCCAAAGAGATGTCATCGATGGTCAAGTACGCCCTCAAAGGCGACCTGAAGAAAGCCCTGCCGCTACACTACCGCATGCTGCCCTTGATGAACGCCATCTTCGAAGAGGGCAACCCCTCTGGCATCAAGGCACTGATGGAAATACAGGGACAGATAACCAACAATCTGAGGATGCCTCTGGTAAAGGTGTCGAAACCCTTGTACAACAAGCTGTCGCAATACTATGACGAATTTAACGCATAAGGCTCAGGAAATATTCTCACACGACCTTTATGCCACCGAATCCACCGGCGTGAAGATTGATGAGGCGAGGGAGGGTTATGCCCGCTGCTCGCTATCATTGACTCCCTTGCACCGCAATGCTATGGGCGCAGTGATGGGTGGTGTGATGTTCACCCTTGCCGACCTTTCCTTTGCTATCGCTGCCAACAGCTACTGCCTTGCCGATAACCAACCCTTACAATGGGTGTCGCTCAACAGCAGTATACATTACCTTGGACAGACACAGGGCAACACCCTTGTGGCAGAAACCATCTGTGTGAAGCAGGGTGGAAGCACTTGTGTCTATACCATTTCAATCCACGACGAAAACGACAAGCCTATAGCCTTTGTAACTACCACAGGAAACAAATTGAATAAAGTAAAAAGTAAAAACTAAAATTGGCTGCCGCCCAACTTCTTAGTTCTTACTTCAAAAATTGGCTGCCGCACCCGGACAATTTCCTCTTTTCAATTTTCAATTAAACTAACTCCTTATGACCCTCACCGAACTCATACAACCCGTACAACACCACTTCGACCTGTTCCAAGAGGAATATCAATGTCGCACACACAGTACAGTACCGCTGCTCAAAGAGGTGGAGGAATACTTGAACCAATTCCCAGGCAAGAGGCTGCGCCCCCTCTTGGTGTTGCTGGCAGCAGAAACCTGTGGCACGTTGGACGACAGACACATCATCGCTGCAGCAATTGTTGAAATGCTACACAACGCCACCTTGATGCACGACGACGTGGTGGACGAGTCACCCCGCCGTCGCGGACACGACTCGGTGCGCCACCGTTGGAGCAACCAGGTGGCAGTGCTCTGCGGTGATTACTATCTGGCGCAAACGATGTCGGCACTTCACGAAATAAACGACAGCAATGCCACCCGTATAGTCAACAAAGCAGTTCGTACCATGTGCGAAGGCGAGCTGAAACAATTGGCATCGGCAAACTGCCCGTTGGACACTGAGTCCTACATTGACATCATTGGCAGCAAGACTGCCTCGCTGCTGTCGGCATGCTGCGAATTGGGTGCCTGTCATATCGTCAACCATACGGAATCGCCCTATAGACAGGCGATGCGCAACTTCGGCTATCACTACGGCATCGTGTTCCAGATACGTGACGACATGCACGACACCAACAGTCAGCACGACGCCACCCTGCAGAGCACCATCGACCCACAGCAGCTTATCGAACAACATACACGGCTGGCCATTGAGGCGCTAAGCCCCATACCCGACACACCCGCCCGTCGGTCGCTATGCTCGTTGTTACTTCCCGACGCTCCCCAACCCACAAATCAGTCATAAGGTAAAAATGGTAAAGGTTTTGAAGGGATAATTGCTCTAGTACTGTAACACGCTAAATATACTAATCCATTTACGTCTGCGACGATAATAATAGCAATGCAATTAAAACGACAAATAGAATACTTAATAATATAAAAATAGAAGACAAACAATCATTATCACTATGAAAAAGTTATTTCTAACACTTGCATGTATTGCACTTGGCGGCATTGCGCTGGCTCAGAATGCCCAACTGCCACAGAACATCACTATTAAGGCTTTGGACGGCACCTCGGTGCAGACCTCTGCCATACAGAACGATGGCAAGCCTATGATTATCAGTTTTTGGGCTACGTGGTGCAAACCTTGCAACCGCGAGCTGAACACCATCAAGGAGGTGTATGAGGAATGGCAGGAGGAGACTGGCGTGAAGCTGGTGGCCATCTCCATCGACGATGCCCGTAGCGCAGCCCGTGTGAAACCCCACGTGGATGGCAACGGCTGGGAGTACGAGGTGTATTTGGACCAAAACCAAGACTTCAAGCGTGCCATGAATGTGGTGAACGTGCCTCACACTTTTGTCGTCAACGGCAAGGGGGAGATAGTGTGGCAGCACACCTCGTTTGTGGAAGGCAGCGAGGAGGAACTGCTAGAGGTGGTCAAAAAGGCCGCTATGGAAACTGAAAAATGATAGCTGAATAATGGAAGTAGATATGAAGACACTTTCGAAATACTTGCGCACGATTGTCTGCGTCGGCCTAATTCTCATTTTTCAATTCTCAGTTCTCAATTCGGTTTCAGCCCAAGGCATTATGGGCGGTCATGTAACGGGTAATATTCAGCTGGACGGTCAGATAAGCAGTGCCGACAGCATCATCGGGGCACAGGATGTGCCCGAGTGGCTATTGATGAATGCCCGCGCCGATATTCTATACACCAATGGCGGTTTTAGCGCAGGCTTGCGGTTTGAGGCTTATCAGAACCCCATGCTGGGTTTCGACAACCGCTACAAGGGCGAAGGCATAGCCAACTATTTTGTCAGTTATCAAGGCGAGAAACTCAGCGTCACTGCGGGTAACTTCTACGAGCAGTTTGGCAGCGGCATGATCCTGCGTGCCTACGAGGACCGCTATCTGGGCATCGACAACTCACTGCGCGGACTGAATGTGACATTGCGCCCCTTCAATGGTGTTACCATCAAGGCTCTCGCTGGCAAACAACGTTATTTTTGGAACTATGCCGACGGTATGGTGCGTGGCATCGACGGCGAGGTGAACCTCAACAGCATCATCAGATGTATGGCTGAAAGCCGTTTCCGCGCCACACTGGGCGCAGGCTTTGTGAGCAAGTATGAGGACGACCAGACCATTGCCTTCCCCGACAACCCTTCCTACCGACTGAACCTGCCCCTCAACGTAGGTGCTGGCGCGGTGCGCATGGACTTGGCTTACGGCAATTGGGGTCTGCAGGCAGAATACGCCCACAAGGGTCAAGACCCAAGCATTATGAACAACTTCATTTATCGTGAGGGCGAAGCCTTGATGCTGAATGCCACCTATTCACAAAAAGGATTTAGTGCCAACGTGCAAGCGAAACGGGTGGACAACATGAGTTTCAAATCGGTTCGCAGCGAGAGTGGCGAGATGCTCTACATCAACTACATTCCCGCCATCACCAAGCAGCATACTTACGCTTTCCTCAGCATGTACCCCTACGCCACGCAGACTACCGGTGAGATGGGATTGCAGGGCGACGTGATGTATAAGATAAAGAAAGAGACCCTGCTGGGTGGCAAGTACGGTACTGACATTCATATCAACGGTTCTATCATCACCGGTATCGACACCAACAACATCGGTGGTGCGGGCACACGGGGCTATGAGTCAGATTGGTTCAAGACTGGCGACCTCTACTACGCCGATGCCTCGCTCGAGGTGGCGAAGAAACTGAGTAAGGCAGTTAAACTGACCTGCACCTACGGCTACCAAGTTTTCAACCCCGTGGTGGAAGGCCACAACGGTCCGCTGCACCACAACCATATAGTGGTGGGTGACCTGACTTGGAAGGTGAACAAGAAGAATGTGCTCCGCTTTGAAGCCGAATGGATGGGCAGTGACAGCAAGTACGACCCCAACGTGGACGACAAGCGCTGTGGCGATTGGATTATGGGGTTGGTGGAATACAACTTCACCAGCGCATGGTTTGTGTCGGTGAGCGACCAATACGCATATCAGGACGGCATCGGCAACTACTATAACGTCAGCGTGGGCTACAACCACGGTGCCACCCGACTGCAGCTGGGCTACGGCAAACAGCGCGAGGGCCTGCTTTGCATCGGCGGTGTGTGCCGTCAGGTACCTGCCAGCAATGGTCTCACTTTCAGCCTTACTACTTCGTTTTAATTGAGAATTGGAAATAATGCTGCTGTCATTTGACAATTCACAACATTGCGAAAAGTGAGCGAATAGGGCAAATCCCAAGATTTGCACTATTCCGAGCCAGAGCAATGTCACGAAGTAACATTGCGAAAAGTGAGTGAAGAAGTCAAATCCCAAGATTTGCACTATTCCGAGCCAGAGCAACGTCTCGAAGAAATTCACCACCCACAGATTACATTTCACTAATCAACAAATAATAAAACATGAAACGTTTTTCAATATTATCCCTTTTGGCTGCCGCGCTGCTTTGCTTCTCCGCCTGCGACAAGATTGCTGAGGACGAATTTGTTGTCTTTGCCGGTGCTTCAGGTACATGGTACGACAGCCAAGCAAATATCCCTACTGAGCAACGTGCCTTCGTAGAGAAATATACTGGTGTGCGCTGCGTCAACTGCCCAAATGCCGATGTGGTGCTCCACGACCTCAGCGAGAAATATGGCGACCAACTAGTTTTAGCCGCCGTGCATGTGCCCAACAACTTCGGCAAACCAATCCATGGAGAACAAGACCTGCGTACCGAAAAAGGGAGCACTTGGTTCAATACCTTTTTCTCCCCGTCGCAAAATCTGCCCTCTGCCCTGCTCAACCGCACCAAGGTCGACGAAAACAGTCTCGACATCATCGACCCACAGGCTCGTTTCGACGACAAAATCGATGCCATTCTAGCCTCTGTATCGCAGGTGGGCATGACAATGTCTTGCACCAAGGATGGCAACCTATACAATGCTGAGGTGCATATCCAGTTCAACCAGACCATCTCCGACCCTCTGACAATGACCCTATTGGTTGTGGAAGATAAAATCTACACCACCCAGCAGAGCAGAACTGCCGACGGCATTGTCGAAATTGAGAACTACGAGCAGAACCACGTGCTGCGCGATGTGGTGACCGACGCTTGGGGCATAGATGTGGTTGCCGACGGACAGCAAGGCACCAAGCGCATGATTCTTCTCCCCTTCGAAATCAATGAGGCGTGGAATCCTACCAACTGCCACTTGATAGCGTTTGTATCCAACAAAACAACGCGTCAAATTATCAACGTAGCACAATGCGACCTGTGATATTGAAAGTTGAAAGTTGATAGTTGATAGTTGAAAGTTATCCGGGTGCGGCAGCCAATTTTCAATTTTCAACTTTCAACATTCAACTCTTCAAATAATCAAGCAATCCAAAATTATGAACAAGCGCATCTTAGGACTGGCACTGCCCAATATCATCACCAATATCACCGTGCCCCTGCTGGGCATGGTGGATTTGGCTATAGTGGGGCATCTCAGTGCCGCACACCTAGGTGCTATCGCTATCGGGACACAGATTTTCAACCTTATCTATTGGAACTTCGGTTTCCTGCGCATGGGCACCAGCGGTTTCACCGCCCAAGCCTACGGATCCAACGACATGAACGAGGCTGTGCGCATCTTTGTTCGTGCTATTGCCATCGCGCTGGCGGTAGCCTTGTTGCTGCTCCTGTTGCAGTGGCCCATCAGTCGGCTCTCCATGCTTATCTTCCAAGTGAAAGACGGACCTGATGTCATACGATTGGCACTCACCTATTTCTTTGTTCGCATCTGGGCGGCACCCGCCACATTGGGACTCTACGCCGTCAAAGGCTGGTTTATCGGAATGCAGAATGCCAAGCTGCCCATGTGGATTGCCATCTTTCTCAACACGGTCAACATCGTCTGTAGCCTTCTTTTTGTGTTGGTGCTAAAATGGGACATCCGTGGGGTCGCCCTTGGCACCGTCATCGCCCAGTACAGCGGCTTGGCGGTAGGACTCTTTTTCATGATGAAAAAGTATGGATGGGTGTTCTCACGCTATCCGCATTATCACAGCCAACAATACACTACCCGCGCAAAAATAAGTCTGATCATAAGCGACTCGCTGCACTGGCCAGCGTTGCGCCGTTTCTTCAAGGTTAATGGCGACATATTCCTGCGCACGGTCTGCTTGGCGACGGTATTCACCTTTGTCACTGCTGCCAGCGGACATATCAGCAAGGAGATTCTCGCCATAGATGCTCTGCTTATGCAGTTTTTTACCCTTTTCAGCTACATCATGGACGGCTTTGCCTATGCAGGCGAGTCGCTTGTGGGACGCTACATCGGTGCCCGCGACAGCCGCTCGCTCCACCTCTCGGTCCAACTGCTCCTGCTTTGGGGGCTGGCTCTCACCGTGCTGTTCACTGTGCTTTATGCCATAGGTGGAGATTGGTTTCTACGTATCTTTAGCAACGACCCATCCCTCATCGACGGAGCCCACACCTACCTGTTCTGGACGCTCATTATACCCGTTTGTGGCTTCACCGCCTTCCTGTTCGACGGCATCTTCGTCGGAGCCACAGCATCGCGCGCCATGCGCAACTGCATGTTTGTTGCCACCCTCGCATTCTTTGCCGTTTACTTCTTGGGTACACGCCTTATACTTGGCAATGCGATTGTCACCCCCCAAGTCCAAATACAATGGAACCACATTCTCTGGACCGCCTTTGTCACCTATCTTGCCCTTCGTGGCATACTACAGGCATTGTGCCTGAAAAAATCAGTATTCAACCTAATCGATAATAAATAATAACATTATTAATGAAACATCTACATCTAGTTAAAACCATCCTCTGCACCATCCTTGTGGCAACAGCATTCACTGCCCACGCCATCTACGTGGAAAAGATGCCCGTCAACCAAATCCAACCCTCGGGCGACACACTGCACTTCTTCGTCACCGGCGACGAGTGCTACCACCGCTTCCACGATGCAGACAACTACACCATTGTCCAAGACCATGCCGGCTACTGGGTCTATGCCATCCCCTCTCCTACTGGCAGCATACAACCCTCAGCCTACCGTGTAGGCACTGTCAACCCCGCCACACTCGGCATACAGCCCGGTCTGCAAATATCCAAAAGTGAATGGCTCAAACGTCGCAAGGCTTGGGAAATACCCGAGCAATACCGCATCGCGCCACCCAAGACAAGCGGTCGCAACCGCGGCGACTATTGCAACCTAGTCATCTTCATACGTTTTGCCGACGACACCGTCTACACCCGCTCCTTTGCCTCCATCGACAAGATGTGGAGCGACTCCTCCACCGAACACGTCACTTCGGTCTACAACTATTTCAAACATGTTTCCTACAACAAACTCTTTGTACGCACCTACTATGCTCCTGAGCCCGACAGCAACACCATCCTCTCCTACCAGTCTCCCCATCCCCGTGCATACTATATGCCTTATAACGACAACAATACCATAGGCTACACCGACTACAGCGAGCGTACCGAACGCGAATTCGAGCTGCTTGTCGGTGCTGTCAACTATATCAACGACTCTGCTCCCGTGCCTACACACTACAACCTCGACTGCAACAACGACGGCTATATCGACAACGTCAATTTCGTAGTCAAAGGTTCCTACACCGGTTGGAACGACCTCCTATGGCCTCACAAATGGAACCTTTACGGCCACGATGTGTTCATCAACGGCAAGCAGGTCAGCACCTTCAATCTAGCCCTCGAGGGCTCGGGTGCCGACTACTTCGGTCCCAGCACCTTCTGCCACGAGATGTTCCACTCGCTCGGAGCCCCCGACCTCTACCGCTACAACAACGAAGTATCCAATGTTTCGCCCGTAGGCAATTGGGACCTTATGGCCACCAACTCAAAGCCCCCACAGAACATGAGCGCCTATATGAAATATAAGTATGGCAACTGGATTGACAGCATTCCTCTCATCACCACTCCGGGAACCTACACGCTTCACTCTGTCGCCGACTCGGTGCCAGGCACCAACATCTACCGTTTTCCCAGCTCCGACCCCGAACAATTCTATGTCGTTGAATATCGCGACAACACCGAACTCTTCGACAAAACGCTGTCGGGGAAAGGCCTACTAATCTACCGTATCGACACCCGTTTCAACGGCAACGCAGGCTACGACGGCATTGATAACTTCGACGAAGTATGGCTTTTCCGCCCGGGTTCAGCCGATGGCAACACCAACGGAATACTCGGACACGCCTTCTTCTCATCCCTTGCTGGTCGTACCGAATTCTCCCCTTCCACCGACCCATTCCCCTACCTTTCTGATGGCACTCGCGACTTCACCTTCTCCATCTACAACGTCAGCATTCCAGGCAACACCATCACCTTCCGCTACACCAACCGTCCCAGACCCGCCAACCTTGCCAACACCAACGTCACCACCGCCACCGCCACACTCACTTGGAACGGCAACTCTGACACCTACCGCTTCCGCTATCGACTGAAAGGCTCCGACAACCCCTACACTTACAGACTGGTTCACACCAACCATACCACCATTACCGGCCTTACCCCAAACACCCTATATGAATGGTCGGTTCGTGCACTCTACGACCCCATCGATGACAACACCTACGCCGACAGCACTGCTTTATCCAACACCGTAACACTGCATACCGAGCTCTGCAACAACCCCGTCACCCACTCCATTGGCGAGGATACCTACAGCGACCAGCATACCGGTGCGCCTTTCGTCTCCAACGCTAACTACAATTACTCGCAACAGATATACCTAGCCTCTGAAGTAGGTATAGAACAAAACATCTCCACCATCAGATTTCACTACGCCTACAACACTCCCCTGAACAAAGAGAACTGCACTGTCTACTTTGCCCACACCTCACTTGACTATTTCGGCGACACCACCTCCCCTATCCCCTTCAGCGAACTGACTCCCGTCTACACAGGTACGCTCCACTTTTCCAAAGGTTGGAACAGCATCATCCTCGACACACAATTCCACTACAACGGCACCGACAATCTTGTTCTTGTCATCGACGACAACTCTGGAACTCCCAGCCGTGCAGGTGAAAAATTCTACACCTCCAACACCACCACCCAACAAACCCTCATCTACTATTCCGATAACGACAATCCCGATCCCGAACAGGACACCATCAAAGGCACACGCCTACGCCAATTCTATCGCAACGACCTGCAATTCATTGGCTGTCCTATCTACAACGACCAATTTTACGCCTGTATCATTTCCGACAACGAGAACTTCGGTCAAGTCAGCGGATCTGGACTATATATGCCTAACGATACTATCCATATCTATGCCATCCCACATGCCGGCAAGATATTCAACCACTGGCAAGACAACAACACCGATAACCCCCGCACAGTTGTCATCACGCAGGACACTCTCTTTATCGCCTATTTCGGACATTCCCTTGGCATTACAGACAACGACCAACCAGCAGGATACATCATCACCACACGCCAACTGCAACTCACCGTACAAGGTGCACAGCAACAGCCCATACACATCTACGACCTTATGGGACGCCACATAGCCGGCACCTCGACCTCACACCCCGACAACACCACATTCGACCTTCCCCACAGCGGAGTCTACTTAGTCCGAGTCGGCCATGAAAAACCTGTCAAGATATTCGTCAGATAACAACACTAGCGACCAAAAAAGGCGGGAACATATCGTTTCCGCCTTTTTTTTGGCTCTTCCGACAAATGCATAGGTGAGCTATCTGTCCGAATAGAATCCTTGTGCATGGTCGGAAGATTGGATATTGGAGGGCATTATTTGCCTGTATGTGCAGAGTTGTGAAATAGGATTCGTATTTCGGTTTTTAGAGACAAAAAGGTTATAGAGCCCTGCTAAAGGTGTTAAGTGTTAAATGTTAAATGCATATTGTTTTTTGCACCATCTAGGCAGTTTATTATACAAACTATTAATTATTAATTATTAATTATATATATTAATAATACCATATTATACTCTCAAAAAACCAAAAATCATTGCATTTTACATTTAACAGTTAACACTTCTACGTATATAGCTGTCAGTCATCGTATTTGCCATGCAATGTGTAAAATGGGAGGGAACAGTGGTCTCATCCCTATTGTTATTGTCATTGTCATCATGTGCCACTTTTTCACGAATTGTTTCGAGGTTCAGTCTGATATACGACTGATTTTCCGCACTTTTACAATTCTTTCCGCCCCTTTTGTGTCGTTGCAAAGAAGGACGAGGTAACAAGGTAACAAAGTAACAAAGTAACATTTTGGATGCAAGTATTTGAATAGCAAACTTGTGTATCATTTAAAAATGTTACCTGAAGCTGAAAAGAGGTAACATTTCGTGGCGTGAGAGGTGATGTAAGAAGCCGATAGAAACGACACGAAAAGCCCCATAGAAAAAGAGCAAAATGTTACCAAGATGTTACCTATTTTATAAAATGGGTATTGCTATATATTTAATTATCAGTTTGTAATAGTAAAAATGTTAACTTGTTACTTTGTTACCTACTGGATTATGCAACATAGGGCATTGTGCCCAAACGCCCATTTCTCGCCAAGATATTACTAGTGTTTTCTCTTTTGCCAACCATCAAAAAAACATTTTGTGATGCTCTCTGCGCAGAAATGGACGAAATCAAAAATGATTTTTTTTCAAAAGTGGCACCCTTATTTTTGTTCTTTTTGGTATAATTATTAATGACGGTTGCTTCCACTCTGGGTTCGCTCTGCCTTCGCTCTGGGTTCGTTCCTATGAATGGAGGCAAAGCGTATCCAATACGGGATGAATTAGACCGCATCATCACCTGTTCTTTTAGAAGATGAACCAAGATTTAATTGATTTTACTGATTCTTACCGATTGTGTTCCTCTCCACACAACGGAAACCCTTTATATTGCCCCTGTTTATCCTAATATAAATCTATGAATTTCAAGCACCTGCAGAACCAAGTTTTTGTCGTTCTTTTTTGAAAGAAATGTGAATATGGTGAAGTTTTTTATTACGAATGTGTGATATTTCTCGGAAAATGTGTATATTTGCAAATTGCAGTATTGACAATTATATTTATAATAATTAATAAATCAATAAGATGAAAACCACTCCCTACACCGATTTGCACATTTCGCTTGGAGCGAAGATGGCCGAGTTTGCCGGCTACAACATGCCTATCCAGTACACCGGATTAGTTGAAGAGCACAATAATGTCCGCAACAATGTGGGCGTGTTCGACGTGAGCCACATGGGCGAGTTCCGCGCCAAAGGCCCCATTGCCAAACATTTTATGCAGTATGTGACCACCAACAATGTTGAGGACCTTTTCGACGGTAAGGTTCAATACACCTGCCTCCCCAACGGTCAAGGTGGCGTGGTCGACGACATGCTCGTCTACCGCGTCCATGACGACGAGTACTTCATGGTGCCCAACGCCGCCAATATCGACAAGGACTGGGCTTGGATGAGCCAGATTGCCGACAAGATGGGCATGGAACTGGGTAAAGACTTCGTCAACGAGAGCGAGCAGTGGGCTCAGCTCGCCGTGCAGGGTCCCAACGCCCTCAAGGCTATGCAGAAACTGACCGACGAGAACATTGTCGACATGGAGTACTACACTTTCAAGATCCTCACTTTCGCTGGCATCGACAACATCATCCTCTCCACCACCGGTTACACTGGCGCTGGCGGATGCGAAATCTACATCCCCAAGGAAAAGGCTATCGAGGTGTGGAACGCCGTCTTCGAGGCTGGTAAGGAATACGGCATCATGCCTGCCGGTCTTGGCTGCCGCGACACCCTGCGTTTGGAGAAAGGCTTCGCTCTCTACGGTCACGAGATGGACGACACCGTCAGCCCCCTCGAGGCTCCGCTGGCCTTCATCGTCAAGCTGAAAGCCGAGAACAACAACTTCATCAACAAGGAACTCCTCCTGGCTCAAAAGGCCGCCGGATTCAAGCGCAAAGTGGCCGGCTTCGAGATGATTGACCGCGGTATTGCCCGCAACGGCTACGAGGTCTGCGACGCCGAAGGCAACAAGATTGGTGAGGTGCGCAGCGGTTCACCCAGTCCCAGCACCGGCAAGAACATCGGCACCGCCCTCATCAAGGCCGAGTTTGCCAAGAGCGGCACCGAAATTTATATCAAGATTCGCGAAAAACTGCTCAAGGCCATCACCGTCAAGATGCCCTTCTACGAAGGTTAATAATCTTTCACGATAACAAAAATGGAACTGCTGGACTATTCTCAGCAGTTCTATTACAATACTCAGTTCAGAGTAAAATTGAAATCATACACCTTTCGTAAAAAAGGCAAACCAATAACAATCAAATAATGGAAACACCACAACCCAAGTTCTGCCAAAGCTGCGGCATGCCGCTAATGAAGGACGAAGATTTTGGCACCAACGCCGACGGAAGCGTCAATCCCGACTACTGCCGCTACTGCTATCAAAACGGCAAATTCCTCCAAGACTGCACCATGGAGGAAATGATAGAGCACTGCTCCCAGTTTGTCGACGAAGTGAACAAACAGATGCCCAAACCCCTAACCCGCGAAGAATACAAAGAGATGATGCGCGGCTACTTCCCCCAGCTGAAGAGGTGGAGGGAATAGGACTAATCTTATTAGTTTAGTTATATGTATTTCATAGTGGATTATAGGTCCACATTACAACTGAGGCGGATCGCAAATCCGCCTCAGCCTTATTGAACATCCTGCAAGTCAAAACACAATTCTGTACTCTTTGAGCAAACATCAATACAAAGCCCTGAAAGGGCAATAGAACACAGACATGGGTATAACCCCTGTATACGATAAGCTAAATTTAAAACGAAGCCCTGAAAGGGCGACAGAATTATATCAAAATGGCAAGCACCCTTGTAAAAATCGACATCCATCTAATATTTCATATAAAAAGCCAAGGGGTGAAAATGCGCGAAAACGACCTTGAACGTATCCATGCATATCTAGGTGGCATCATCAACAACCTCGGTGGAATTCCCATCATTGTCGGCGGGATAGACGACCATATCCATATTCTAACCTCACTACCGAAGACAATGGCATTGACCGATTTCGTGAGAGTCATTAAGGCCGACAGCAGCAAATGGATGAAACAGTTAGATCGCCATTATTCCGACTTCTCTTGGCAGGAAGGCTATGGGGCGTTCTCTGTAAGCCCATCATTAATTGAAAAGACAACGAATTATATCCGTAATCAAGCAGAGCATCACAAGAAACGTACCTTCCGTGAAGAATACAAAATGTTCCTTGATGCTTACGGAATACAATACAATGAACGGTTTGTATTTGAAAAATAAATTAATTGATTCAACAAAGATTGAAACAATGGTGCATCGACGGTAGTGTAACCCCAATAGCCCTGAAAGGGCGACAGAACACAGGCAGGGGTGCAACCCCTGTTTGAAATGATTAACAAATATCAGAACCCCGAAGGGGTGACAGATTGTTCAATATTGTTATTCTGTCACCCCTTCGGGGTTCAGACATTGGGGGGTGTCCGCTATACAGGGGTTTCGCTTCGCTGCACCCCTGCCTGTATTCTTGTGTCCCCTTCGGGGACGACCCATCTCCCCCATAACATTCAATCCAAATTTCCAAATACCATCTATCACCGATCTACGACGCTTTTATACGGACGGGAATCGTAGTGTAACAAAATACCACAAAAAAGGGGCTTGCAAATAAAAAGACGCAAGCCTCTTTTGATTATTGCAATGGTAGATTTGCAATTTGCCACCATCGAGAATGAAATCAATAATCCATGACTTATTTGTCACGATTTTTTCATAGAGAAATGCAGTCCCGAATCAGATGGGACTGATTGCAAATCTGGACTAACTAAAGCTTATCAGATTGGTGCGATCGTGTATTATATTCTATAATAGAAGGTTCCTACATTCCTATCCGCAGAACGAGCATAACGCTTCGTGATTTCACTCTTGAAATCGGCTGCAAAATTACGAAGATTTTCCCGTTCAGCCAAATTTATTTCCCCATGTCACGAAAAATTCGTATTTTTGCAAACTGAAATTAGAACACTATTGTTATGGAATCACACGTCAGACAACCATTCAATCCGGCTCAGTTAGAGTTGCTGAGCACCATGGCCAGTCTCACTACTGAGGCTGACCTGATTGAGTTGAAACAGGCTATTGCACGTTTCTTTGCTGAGCGTGCAGATCGCGAGATGGAACGCCTATGGGACGACGGTACCATTAACGAGGAGACTCTCAAATCATGGGAACATGAACACATGCGTACACCCTATCTCCAAAACAATACGGTTGGTGTATGAGATTCGTTGTAATCGATACCAACTGTTTGATCCGTATGATTCCCTTGCACAGCAAGTATCGTCCATTGTGGGAATCATTCCTCGATGGTAAGTATATTCTCTGTATCAGCAATGAGATTGTCAGCGAGTATATGGAAATACTCTCTGTAAAGGTCAGTTCCACGTTTGCTTCCAACATTGTTGGTGCCATT
>JAFWQP010000153.1 GCA_017509045.1 Bacteroidales bacterium | reverse complement strand
TGCCACACTAACGTTCCGTTTCTGTTTTTATTGTTCAAGCGGAAAGAAATCTCGGCGACGGAGGTGGTTGGTAGGCACAATAATTTAGGTTCTTCCGACAAATGGATAGGTGATGTTACTTCGTGACGTTGTTTGGCTCGGCATAGTGAGCAAGCTCTCTCTGCTCTCACCTTATACAACGTTGAGGTCTTTTTCATCCCATTTTGAATACTCTTTGTCTCTACTCTTAGGAGTGAAGCCAGAGCGAACCCAAAGTGGAGGTGGGCGGGGATTGGATAGAGGGAATAGATGCGAAAAGAATCTTAGCAATGGAGGTGTGTGAGGGAACACAATAATTTAGCCACCTTTGCGTTATTTTAAGAAACTGTCGAAAGGCGGGAAATATGTTTAGGTAACTTCTTTTTTTTTAACACGTATTGCACGAATCTAACATTGCGTAATGTGAGATTAAAGAAAGCTTGCTTTCTTTACCGAACCCAAGCAATGTCTCATAATGTAACGAATTGATTTTTTTTGAATTTTCATGCAAGCATGAGAACGAATATGACGAATATTATAGAAATCCTTTTTAATGCAATCCCAGAGATATGAAAAAACAGGTCGTTTTTACATTGGCACTACTATTCGCGTGGAGCGCTGCATCGCAGAATGTGCAACGGTCGTATGGCCGCATTGAGAATCAGCTTAATCAACAGCATTACACATCGGCATACCAGACAGCCGACAGCCTGCGCACATGGGCTTTAACGCAGGCGAAGAAAAACGGAGTCAATGAGGACCTGTCGCGATGCCTGCTCACCAGCACTTGGTATATGGAGCGTGCTGCGCTGAACTATCAGGAGGATGTAAAGGACTCGTCGTTGGCTCGTTTCCGCGCGGTGCTGCCATACCTGACTATGGTGGACAGCTGCCTCTGCTATCTGTTTTTGGACGAGATAGACTCGGCATTGATGGACACGGTGCTGCTGCGTGAAGTGCCGAACAAGCAGATTGCCGCCTTCTGCAAGCGGCCGGACCAAATTGATATTGACGTGACACCCACGATGTACGACCTGCTGATGCACATGGCGATGTGGAATGGTGCAGACCAGATTCGGCGAGTGGAGTTGCGACGGCAGTTGGTGGAGTACTATAGGCGGAAAGCGGAAGACGGAAAGTGGAAAGATACGGTATTGCTGCTGTATAATGAGTTGCGCTATGCTGAGAGTCGCAGATATTTGCCAAACACACCGGGCAAGGAGATACGGCGGATCTATCAGGTGTTGCTCAACCGTTATCGGCAGGTGGACAACCCACAGGTGGCGGAGATGTATTACAAACTGGCAGACCGTTGCAACGCCGATGGGGATTACTTAGATGCATTGGCGTATTGCGACAGTGCTGTTAGTCGCTATCCCTACAGCAGCGGTGGGGTGGAATGTTCCAATCTACGGACGGGTATTCTTGCTCCCAAGGTGGAGGTGAAACTGAAGGAGTTTGTCCCTGCCGGGCGCGATGTGCTATGCCAAGTGGAGACACGCAACGTAGAAACGCTGTACTACCGCCTTGTTGCCACACCCTCAGAACCCAAGAATTGGGAGAGTAGTGACAAGAAAAGGACAAGATTGCTAGGTTGCAAGGTGTTGAAATCTTGGAATCAGAAACTCGATGTGGAGCCAGACCACCGCTGGTACAAACATTATGTCTATGTTCCAGCCCTGACTCCGGGACGCTACACGCTGTTGGCCTCGCCGACGGCGGACTTTACCAAGAACGGGTTCTATGTAAGAAGTTTCACAGTGACGGCGGCAGCATTTTTGCGGACCTCTTATCCGCAAGACATTGTGTCGGGCTATCTGGTGGACTATCTGACGGGCAAGCCCATTGCCAACCAGAAGGTGGAGCTGCAGGAGCGGCGCAACTATAACAAAGATGGCTACACTGTCATTGCCACCGTGCAGACCGACAGGCAGGGATATTACCGTTTCGACAAGCGGATGTCGGAAGATTACAGCAGGGCTTACCGCGTGCGGACGCACTATAAAGGGATGGATGTGATAAGCGACTATGCGAATGATTTCGCTAAGGAGGACACTGTGGCGAAACAGAATGAACTCTTCCTCGACCGACCCGTCTACCGGCCGGGCGACACGGTGCAGTTCCTCTTTGTGGAAGGGGAAGTGCGTCACACTCGGACGGGCAGTCTCAATGTGGGCGACAGCTTGAAGGTGCTGCTCACCGATGTGAACGACAAGGCAGTCGACTCGCTGTTCGGTGTCACTGATGCCTACGGCAGCCTCAGCGGTAGGCTGGTGGTGCCGACTAATGCTTTGCCGGGAAGGTTCGACCTGTTGGTGTATAGGGACATACCCCGGCCTATCGGCCACCCCTCTAAAGAGGGGACGGCTGCCGCGTCCAATTCAAAATCCAAGTATCCCATAGTCTCGAAGATGGTCACGGTGGAGGCCTACAAGCAGCCCAAGTTCACCGTGACGCTGAAGGCGCAAGACCGTAAGGATGCGGAGGGGCATTCTGTGCAGCCGCAGATGGGCGACAGCCTGTTGGTGGACGGCCTGGCGGCATCCTACACACAGGTGCCGGTGGATGGTGCGAAGGTGAAATATTCGGTGCAACGTTCGTTTTTGCGCCCGTGGTGGCGGCGATACTATTATGGAGGCTCGAATAGTATGCCTACCGTAATCTGCACCGACTCCACCACGACCGATGCAGAGGGACATTTCCACATTGCCTTTGTCGCCACACCCGACAGTAGTCTGGAGCTGTCGACCAAACCCTGTTTCACCTATCAGGTGAGTGTGGACGTGACCGACATCAACGGCGAGACCCACAGCCAGCAGCTCACCCTGCGGCTGGGCTATGAGAATAGCCTGATTAGTATCACCACGGCGGGCGAGCAGACGAAGTTCGACGCGGTGGAGTACCAATATTGCGACCTGAACAACACGCCCCTGCAAGGCGAGCTGACCATGACCGTGGAGAAGCTGCGCGAACCCGAGACCCCGTGGCTGACCCACACGGTGATGGGACGCGACGTGCGCCAGACCCTGTCGGAGTCGGAATTCCACAAGCGTTACCCCCTCACGCCCTACAGCTATGAAGAGACTGAGATGGTGAAATGGGAGGCAGAGAAAACGGTGTTCGACACACGGCTGGTGTGCAAAGGCTTGACCAGCAACCGTGTGCCGATGCCACGGTTGGAGGCGGGAGTGTACCGTATCCGCATGACGTGTGGCAATGTGAGCAACGAAGATGTGGTGGTCTATACTCCGACCGCAAGCCGCAAGGCGCACAGTATGAAGCTGCTATGGTACGATTGTAGTTCCGCCAAGGCTCATGTGGGCGACACGGTGGTGCTGCGTGTCGGTTCTCGACAGCGCGACGTGACGGCAATATACCAGCTACTGCATGAGAATCAGGAGATTGATCGCCAGCTGTTGAAGATTGACGATAACATCACCACTCTACGCATCCCCGTCACCGAGGCGATGCTGGGCGGCTTCGACATCTGTCTCTATGCCGTCAAGGAGGGGCGTAGCATGAGGGAGAGAATTATGGTGGATGTGCCGTTCGAACATAAGAAACTGGACGTGGAGTTCCTCACCTTCCGCGACAAGCTTACCCCTGGCGACAAGGAGACCTGGACACTCAAACTGACACGCAAGGCAAAGACACCTTGGGACAGGACACCCGTGTCGGTGGGCGACAGTGCGGCGATGGTGATGACCATGTACGATGCCGCATTGGACAACTATGGCATCCTCGATTACACGTATTGGTGGCCCTGGTGGGTTGTTGCCTCCGACTATCCGAAAGACTTGTACTTCTACGTCCCCTATAGCTCGTATGGCTATTGCGACCTCGTTTTTGACCCGACCAAATACCGCAGGTATCAAGGCAAGGACTATGACAGTTGGGATTTCACCGCCCTCAATCATCGCAATTGGCGTTGGTGGAACAATTCGACGCGCGGTATGGTGGCGTCATACGGTAGTACCGCACGGGGCGAGTCGGGAATTGCCACCAAGAGAATGGCTGCCCAAAAGGGCTTTGTAAACGAGCTGGCGGTAATCGAGGCGGCCGACGATGCCGTAACGACCGATTTGGTAGTTGTGGAGAATGATGCCGTAATAGACAATTATGCGGAAGAGGTAGAGGAGGAAGAAGAGTTGGCTGTTTTTAGCAAGGTGGATGGCAAACCTCAGGAGCAGCCCTACATCCGCAGCAACCTCAGCACACTGGCATTCTTCGCGCCCACCTTACGCACCGACCGCGACGGTACAATCACCTATTCCTTTACCGCACCCGACCTGCTCACCCAGTGGAACATCAAGGGCATCGCATGGACGCAGGACCTTGCCATCGGCACCTTGGAGCGCACGTTGGTGACACAGAAACAACTGATGATTCAGCCCAACATGCCCCGCTTCCTCCGCGAAGGCGACACCGCCACCCTGATGGCCAAAGTGATGAACCTCACCGACAGCGACCTCACGGTCACGGTGGACTTCTCTTTTGAAATTGAGAATGGAGAATTGAGAATGGAGAATTATCCGGGTGCGGCAGCCAATTCTCAATTCTCAATTTTTAATTCTCAATTAATTAAAGTTCCCGCCCAAGGCAGTGCATCGGTTTCGTTCCCCGTCACCGTCCCTGTCGGTGGCACGGTGGCGACCTATAAGTTTGTGGCGAAGGCAACCAACCACAGCGACGGCGAGCAAGGTCCCCTGCCGCTGCTCACCAACCGGCAGGCGGTCACGCAGTCGGTGTCGATGTATATGAACGGCAAAGGCAGCAAGCAATACACCATGAGCCTCCCCACCTCGACGACCGCGCAGCCCGTCAGCTTCACTGTCGAGTACACCGCCAACCCCATTTGGCTCGCCATCCAGTCGCTGCCTTTTATGTCCGACTGCGCCAATCCCTCCAATATCTACCTATTCAATAGCTACTATGTCAACACCATCGGCAAGACCATCGCCGACCAATACCCCGAGCTGAAGCATTGTGCCGACAATGCCACCGAGCAGGAAAGTCCCCTTTTCCGCAACAGCGACATCAAGCAGACCCTCCTCAGCGAGACACCCTGGCTCAGTGCTGGCACCAACGAGGTGGAACGACTGAAACGCATAGCCAATTACTACGATGCCGATGCCCTGAAACGGCAGACCGACGATGCCATCGCCAAGTTGCAGAAAGCACAGCGCAGCGACGGCAGCTGGTCGTGGATGCCCGAAGGACGCTACGGCAGCACCTACGTCACCCAGTATATCTTGAAAGGATTTGGTAATCTCAAAGATCTCAGTTCCCAAGTAACCAAGCGGGCACTGACCTATGTCGACAAAGAGGCGTATAAGGATTACCTTGAATGGATGGAGTACCTCAAGAAGCATCCCAACAGCCAGTGCAAGCCCATTATGCTCGACTACCTCTACACCCGCAGCTATTATGTTGGGCGTTCCTTTGCAGGGAACACGAAGCAGGCTTTCGACTACTACTATGACAACGCCAAGCAGCGCTACAGCAACTATACCTCACTCTACGACCAAGCCCTGCTA
>JAFWQP010000152.1 GCA_017509045.1 Bacteroidales bacterium | reverse complement strand
GTCGAGACCTGAGAAAATATATCTTAACAATACAAACTTGATGTATGCTCTGACCACACAAGTTAATACAGGCACTCTCCGAGAGACATTCTTTTTAAATCAAATGTTGTGCAACCATGAGGTGTGTTATCCCAAGCAAGGGGATTTCCTTGTTGACCAAAAATACCTGTTTGAGGTGGGGGGCAAGAACAAGACATTTGAGCAGATAAAGGATGTGGAGGAGAGTTTTCTTGCTGTTGACGGTATCGAGATTGGCAGCCGCAGCCGCATACCGTTATGGATGTTCGGGATGCTGTATTAACCCCAAATCGGTCATTAAGCCGACTTTTCAACCAATCTCGCTTTTTTTAGGTCTGTTTATGCCATATCAGCATTTCTTTCGGCATCTTGACCACATCCCTGTCTCGCCGTAGCCCGCTACGTCTTCGCCAGCGATGCGGCCAATCTGCTCGAAACAAATGCTAATCTGCCATAAACCCTAATGACCTATTTGGGTTAACCGAGAGAGGCTCCGAAGAATAGAGGAGCCTTTGAATGCGAGTAGTAGAAGGGTGGAGGAACTATCACAGACGCTTTAGGTGGATTTAGTATATTCGTTCTGTGTCGCGTCCCTATTCGGGACGAATCTCCGACTGCAAAGATGCTAAAAACAAATTACTTTACAACAAAACTCCGCAACTTTTTGACGATTTATTCCGCAACTTTTTGATGTTTTATTCCGCAACTTTTCGTATTAAGGTCGTGATCCAGATAATTCAATAGTGGAAGTTTGTTGCTTTTTTTGGAATCAATTCCGTAAAAGTTATGACTTTTTCGGAATAGATTCCAAAAAAGTTGTATCTTTGCAGGGTGAAAAGTAATGGATTATGATGGAACGGGCACTAAAGGATGCAGCTATGCGTAGTGTTCTGCCACGCGGTCGAGGAGGGAGAATAGCTCGTCGGGGGAGGTGGTGGTGACCATGGGGATGCGGAACTGCTTGAAATCGCGGAGGCCGCGGAAGTAGCCACCATAATGTTTGCGCATCTCGAAAATGGCGGTGTGCTCGCCTTTGAACTGAATGGCGGCGAGGAGGTGTCGGCGGCATACTTCGACACGCTCTTGGACGGTGACGGGGCGTTCTTCTTCACCCCGAAGAAGTCGTTGTGTCTGCTCGAATATCCAAGGATTGCCAATGGCGGCACGACCAATGAGAATGCCGTCGACACCGTAGCGTCGGCGAGCCTCGATGGCTTGCTGGGGAGTGGTAATGTCGCCGTTGCCGAAGATGGGGATGTGCATGCGGGGGTTGTTCTTAACCTCACCGATGAGGGTCCAGTCGGCGGTGCCCTGGTACATCTGGGTCTTGGTCCGTCCGTGGATGCTGAGGGCGGCGATGCCGATGTCTTGGAGTCGTTCGGCAAGTTCTACAATGGGACGGTCGTTAGCGTCGTATCCGAGGCGGGTCTTGACGGTGACGGGGAGGTGTGCACGGCGGACGAGGGCTTCGGTGATGTGCAGCATCTTGGGAATGTCGCGGAGGATGCCGCTGCCGGCACCTTTGCCTGCCACCTTGCGGACGGGGCAACCCCAGTTGATGTCGATGAAATCGGGCTGTTGTTGCTCCACGATGTCGAGGCATTGGATGAGTTCATCCTCGTTGGCACCGAATATCTGGATGCCGATGGGGTGTTGCTCAGGGGTGAAGAGCATTTTGCGGCGGCTCTTCTCGGCATCGCGGTTGAGAGCTTCGGAAGCGATGAACTCGGTGATAAGAAGGTCGGCACCAAACTCCTTGCAGAGCTGGCGGAAGGGGAGGTCGGTGATGTCGTCCATGGGTGAAAGTCCAAGGACACAATATTTTTCGAAATTCAGCGTTTCCATTTTCAGTTTGCAAAGATAGTAAGAAATTAAAAATTAAAAATTAAAAATTTAGTGATTAGACAAATGAATTCGTTAATTCGTTAATGTGTTAATTCGTTAATCTTTGATGCGTCGTGGACTAACACATTCATGAATTCGTTAATTCGTTAATCATTGATGCGCCAAGGACTAACACATTAACGCATTAACACATTCACACATTTTAACCCATATGGAAAATAAGAAATTGATTATTGATTATGTAGAGTATGGCTCGTTGGCAGAGTTGCCAGATGATGCGAGACGATTGATGGAGTGTGCTATGGAGTCGGCACACAAGGCGTATGCACCCTATTCGAAGTTTCACGTGGGTGCTGCGGTGCTTTTGGCTGACGGCACGATGGTGCAGGGAAGTAATCAGGAGAACATTGCCTATCCGTCGGGGTTGTGTGCGGAGCGGACAGCGCTGTTCAGTGCCTCAGCCCAGCATCCCGAACAGGCGGTAGTGGCGTTGGCGGTGGTGGGACATTTCGAGGGGGAATATACCGAAGCATCGCCCTGCGGAGCCTGCCGACAGGTGATGGCGGAATATGAGTTGAGGTATGGTAACAAACTGACGGTTTATTGCTATTTGAAAGGTGGTCGAATTCGGAGAATTGAGGGGGTGGAAAGCCTACTTCCGTTCGGTTTTGATGCCGATTTGTGATATTTTTATATTAATACAAAGTATTGATATACATAATTGTATTGCTTTTTTGCTAAAAAAACTTTAGCAAAAAAGTTCGTACACGGAAATTTCTTTGTACTTTTGCACGCTTAAAATGGCAAAAAAATAATAAATAATATAACTAAAATACTCACAAATGGGAATCATAGGAAGTATTAGAAAACACTCGTGGATAGCCGTGGCCGTGGTTGGTGTGGCTATCGTAGCATTTATTATCGGTGACCTTACCAAGAACAACCGTGGTATACCCGATATGGGCAAGATCAACGGCACTACCATCAGCTACCAGCACTTTAACGAACTGATGGAAGAGATGGAAAACAATTATAAACGCCAGCAGGGTGTCAGCCAGGTGCCTACCGACGTGGATTATCAGATTCGCGAGCAGGTGTGGCAGAACCTTGTGACGGAGACGCTGACCGACGAGCAGTTTGCAAAACTGGGTCTGACGGTGAGCCCCGCCGAGGTGAGCGACATGTATGTCGGCACGTTTATCCACCCCTATCTCCGTCAGTCGTTTACCGACCCCAAGACAGGTGTCTACCAGGTGCAGGCCATCCAGTATTATGTGGATAACTTCGAGAATCTGGACACCGCCCAGCGTATGGAGTGGATGGAACTGGAGAAGGCTGTGAAAGCCGACCGCAAACAGCAGAAGTATAGTGCACTGATTGCCCGCGGTATGTATATGCCCAATGCCATTGCCAAGCAGATTGCCGAGATGGGCAATAAGCTGAGCAATGTGACGGCAGTGAACTGCTCGTACCAGTCGGTTGATGATAGCGAGATAACCCTTTCGGAGGAAGACTATCAGAAATATTACAACAAGCACAAGGCCGAGTTCCGTCTGCGTGATGAGATGCGCGAGATAGAATATATAGTCTATCCCATCGCTCCTACGACTAAGGATATGGAAGACATTGCCACCGCCGTTCAGAGCACTTGGGAAGAGTTCCAGACTGTAGATGCCGACGAGCTGTTGTTCTTTGTCAATTCGGAATCGGATCGCAGCTATGACTCAACCTATCGTAAGGCTAGCGAATTTGCCTCTCCGATGGATTCTGCCCTTATGGCAGCTGGCGAAGGTTCCTTTATCAGCCCCCGCATAGCTGGCAACGAGTGGATGATGGCAAAGGTGTTGAAAATCGCCAACCGTCCTGATAGTTTGCGTGCCAGTGCCATCTACATCTTCAACGACAAGGTGGGTGGCAACATCACCCGTGGAGACGAGCAGGCCAAGCAACTTGCCGACAGTGTGTCGAACTTAGTGAAAAGCGGTGCTATGACCTTTGAGCAGGCTGTGGAGCAGTATTCCGACGACCCCCAGAAAGCCAACAATAATGGCGATATGGAGTGGCAGCTGGATGGCGGCTATGGTTTCCTCAACGAAGAGATTATCAACACTCCCGAAGGTGGTGTCTTCGTGATTCAGCACCCCAACGAGGTGGGTTACTTTGTGGTGAAAGTGACTGGCAAGACCACTCCTCACAGAAAGTATCGTGTTGCCACCATTGCTCGCACTATTGCAGCATCGGAGGCCACGACTCGTAATATCTATAATGAGGCTAACAAGTTTGCCGGTAACAACCGCACTTATGCCGAGATGACCGCTGGTGCACAGCAGGAGAACCTGCAGGTGCGCAACGCAATGGTCACCCCGATGCAGTATTCGGTCAGCGGCATCAACAATGCCCGTAGCATCGTGCAATGGGCTTTCAACGAGAAGACCGAGAAAGGTGCCGTTGCTGACCAGATTTTCGAGGCCGATGACATGTATATCGTCGCTGCTTTGAAGGATGTGTACAAAGTGGGTTATGCTACCCTCGACCAGGTGCGCAGCATGATTGAAAACCAGGTGCGCAACGAGAAGAAGGGTGAGCTGCTGATGGCTCGTATGGAAGAGGCTAAGAAAGCCAATGCCGACATCTATGCTATTGCCACCAAGGTCAACTCTGTTGTGGACACGCTAGACAGTGTGTCGTTCAACGACTACTTCCTTGGCAAGTATGGTATGGAGCCCAAGGTGCAATCCGCCATCGCTGCTGCTGCCGAGAATACCCTAGTTGGTCCTATCCAGGGTGCACAGGGTGTTTATATGGTCAAGGTGAATGCCAAGATGGATAACCCCACTCCTGTCGATCCTGCTACCATCCGCAGCCAGAAGGAGCAGAGCTTTATGCAGGGTCTGCGCAGTGTGCAGCAGGTGCTGAAGGACAATGCTAAGGTCGTTGACCAGCGCAACAAGTTCTTCTAATGGATAGCGATAGTTTAAATAGTAATAATAAGAAAGGCGCGGCCATGCGGCTGCGCCTTTCTGACAAATGGCAGGACTTCCGCGAGCGGATGCGCCACAAGCACCGCCTTGTGGTATTGGACACCGACACGCTGCAAGAGAAGTTCTCCATGGAGTTGACGGGCCTCAATCTTTTCACCTATGTCGGCATTAGTGTCATTGTCCTTATCATCCTTACATCGCTCTTGATTGCCTTTACTCCTTTGCGCAATCTTGTACCGGGATATATCAAACCCGAATTGAAAGAGGAGGTGATAAGAAATGCGCAAACAATTGACTCGCTCGAGGTCATCATCGACCAGCATGAGCAGCATATTGCCATCATACAAGATGTTCTCAACGGAAAAGAATTTCGCACAGAGAAAGACACTGCTACGCATAAAGTGGCAGAGGAGGAAGTTGTTTACCGCCATACGCGTGCCGACTCGTTGCTGCGACAGGAGATAGAGCAGCAGCGCAAGGCGGCAAAAGAAAAGCAAAAGAAGAAACGCAAATAGATATATCTATGAAAAGGATTGCGATATTGGGCTCAACAGGCTCTATCGGCACACAGGCTCTTAATGTTATCCGTCGTCATCGCGACGAGATGGCTGTCGAGGTGTTGTGTGCTGGCAGCAACGCTGACTTATTGATAACACAGGCATTGGAATTTGACCCTAATGCAGTGGCGATTGCCGACGAGAGCAAATATCAACAGGTGCAGGATGCGCTGGCTTCCCACGACATCAAGGTGTTTGCTGGGATGGATTCTATTGTCGACCTAATGGAGATGGAATCTATCGATATGGTGCTGGCTTCGATAGTAGGTTTTGCAGGCCTACGTCCTACACTCCGTGCCATCGAGCATCATAAGCCCATAGCTCTTGCCAACAAGGAAACAATGGTGGTGGCTGGGCAGATTGTGACTGATGCGGCTGCACGCAACCATGTGCCTATCCTCCCAGTTGATTCGGAACATTCTGCCATATTCCAGAGCCTAGTAGGCGAAGAGGGCGGGGTAGATAAGATTCTGCTCACTGCCTCTGGTGGCCCTTTCCGTGGATGGAAACGCGAACAGTTGGAGAAGGTGACGCTTGCCGATGCTCTCAAACATCCCAACTGGAGTATGGGGCGTAAGGTGACGATTGATTCTGCCTCCTTGATGAACAAAGGGCTGGAGGTGATAGAGGCTCGCTGGCTTTTCGACGTTCCCGCTGAGCGCATACAGGTGTTGGTGCATCCCCAGTCGGTGGTGCACTCTATGGTGCAGTATGTCGATGGCAGCATCAAGGCACAGCTAGGCGTTCCCACCATGGAGACCCCCATCCAGTATGCTTTCTCCTTTCCCCAGCGCATTGAGAGCCATCTGCCACGCCTTAGTTTCGAAAAATACTCCCAACTCACTTTCGAGAATCCCGACATCGAAACCTTCCGCTGTCTTACTTTGGCTTACGAGGCTATTGCCCGTGGGGGCAATATGCCGTGCATTATGAATGCCGCTAACGAAGTGGCTGTGCAACAATTTATCGAAGGAAAGATCTCGTTCCTCCAAATTGCCGATACTGTTGAGCATCAGATGCAAACCGCTACATTTATTGCCAATCCCACGCTTGATGACCTCTTTCATACAGATGCTGAAGTAAGAGGTCTGTAATTTTTTTTTAGGTGCATGTAACAAATCGTGCACTTTTTGCTACATACTATTGGATGGACATAAGAGCTATAAAGGCCGAGCGCCTACGCCAACAGCAGTTCGTAGCAGATGTGCAACGATGCGATGCGCTGATATACAGTGTATGTCGGCTCTATGGCTGTCGTCGCGACGAATCGACCGAAGACCTCTATCAGGAGATAGTGTGTGCCCTGTGGGAGAGTTACGACACCTTCAAAGGAGAGAGCAGTTTCAGTTCGTGGCTCTATTCTGTGGCTCGCAATACGGCGGTGGCTTATTATCGGCGGCATCAGTTGCGCCAACCCGAAATCAGCCTAACCGATGTCGAGCGCGACTTTGAAGATTGGCATGAGTCTCCCGACCCCCTTGTCGGCGAACTATATTACTTGATAGACCAGCTCAATGTCGAAGACCGTACGTTAGTCGGACTCTATATTGATGGATATGACTACGAAGAAATTGCCCAGCAGATGCACCTCAGCCAACCAGCAGTCCGCACAAGGCTAAGTCGCATCAAAGTGCGTCTCAAAGAAATAAAGGATAGACAGAAGTGAAAGGAAAGGAGTTATTATGAACGATGAGCTAAACCTAGAACCCTATCGCAGGGCATGGAAGGCGGAGAAAGAACGCCAGCAATCTGCTCCTCCGCGGCATTCGGAGCAGGACATTGCAGCCATGCTGTCGCGATATAATGCAACGAAAGACGTTGCTCCCATACAGTCGCAACAGCATCGCCGCACATTGCCTATTTGGATAGGCAGTGCTGCTGCCAGTGTTGCTATCCTTGTGGGTGTGATATGGATGCTATGGTTGCGTCCCGCCACTGCCCCTACCAACCTTCCTACGGTAGCCGAACTTCGTCCGCATAGCAATCCTTCTCTCCCGATGACTCAGAATAACTCGAATATTCAAAGTAATCCTATTGATTTAACAACTCCTCCATCCATCCATTCTCGCACCCGCACAATACGCTCATTCCAAGAACCCCAATTCAATTTGCCGTCGTACGGTAACACCGAAGCATATCAAATCGTAAACGAAGAGAATCACCCTACAGATATCCTCAATACTGAGGTTATCCCCAATGATCAGCCCGACGCAAAATCATCAGTTCAGTCTCCCGCTACTCAGTCGCAATTGCAGGCTTTTCGAGAGACGGGCATTACTAGTATGATTGATAAGCAAAAAACCCCTAAAGACCCTCTTGTGAGTACCCGGACAAAATTGGACCACCCTATGTACGATTTTCCCAACTTACAGGTAGGTCTTTCTCTTGGTGCGACAACCTCTCCTTCCATAGGAACGCAGGCTCTTGTCGGCATAGTCGCAACCAAAGATGTCAAGAGCGACGGTATCGTTTGTGCCAACAAACAAGGCGCTTTATATCTGTACTTCGACATGCCTTCTTCTGCTACGGACAATGATACGATGTCCGTGGGTCTACAATATGGCTATGGCCTAAGTTGCCGCCCCACCGAAAGCTTTGCCATGCGTCTCAATATGGGTGGCTACATCATGTTTGGCGGATTCAATCTTGGGTTGCGTCTCAATGCCGAAGTCAGTTACCGTCTTTCCGAATTCATCACCCTCACCGCTGGCTATCAATACTACATGCCCGGTATTGTCTCAGGCGAAAGTCGCCATGCCGCTATGCTTTCCGTTGGATATATTATTGACTAATTATAAATCAAACACCAATAATAAGATGAAAAAAGTATTATTTATAGCCATCATGTGCTTAATCGCTTGCTGTGCAAAGGCGCAGACGAGCGATACGGTACGCATCTTCCCTTATGTAACCAATTTCAGTCCCAACTTAGATGGCTGGACCCCTTCGGACTCCTCTACTTGGACTTCGGGCTATTTTCAGTCCAGCACTACGCCGGTAGCTTTAGCTACTGTTCCGAGCACCATCAGCCAGTGGCTTATCTCCCCTCCTTTGCAACTGCCCAACGACACTGTGGGACTGCAAATGAGTTGGGATAATGCCAAGAGTGGAGGGTCACAGATAAGCTATTATGTCCTTGTTACCACCAACAACGGCCTCTCGTGGGACACCATTACCACATGGAACTACTACGCCAACCAAACCTATCTGCAGGATACTTGGCCGGTTGATTTGGCACCTTATGCCGGACAAACAGTCCGAGTGGCTTTCTGTGTGCCACCCACCGCAGGTACACGGCGCACACTCAGCCTCACTAACCTCACCATCCGTAGCGACCGTATGCCTTGGGGGTATTGGTGGACTAATGATATAATTGTACAGGTGGGCGATACCGTTGAGCATTCCTATTCACTCTCTACCGAAACTGACTCGTTGACTACAGCCAATTGGCACAGCACTATGGTGGCAAATGGTCTTGCCATAGTAGTGGACACCCCATTGATTAACAGCTATGGCGATGTGCTTTACCGTGTGCGGTATAATGCTGCGGGCATCGACACGGTCACCCTCACCATTAGCAACCCCTTCGGCACGCTAATCACCGACGCCCATGTCACGATTTACGACTGCCAGCCTATCAATACCTTTCCTTGGGTTGACACGTTCCCCTACCTCGGCTCTTACAATGTATGTTGGCAGATGAGCAATTTTGCGCATAACGACCCTGGCACCGGTATTGGTTCCACCGACGAAAATGGCGAACAATGGAACTCGACCAACCATTTGCAAACGATTAGCAATACCGACCGATTCCTCATCACACCCCCTATTGCAGTGCCTAATAATGTGCAGGATTTGGCATTTCATCTCTCCTATTGGGGTAACTGTAGCATAGACGTTTTGGCATCCCCTTCGGCTGGTACCGATTTGTCGCTCTTCACCGACACCCTCGCCACATTTCCGCGAGGCAACGCCCGTCGTGTTCGCAAGGTGCATCTCGACCAATATGCCGGACAAACTATTCGGCTCGCCCTAATGGTACAGTACGGCTATATAATGCGCATCTTCAATGCAGGGGTGGATTATGATACTTTGCCCAAGATTGACGCGCTCACGGTGCCTGCCCGCATCTACAACGACTCCGCTGTGCTCTGCACTACCTCATTGCGCTATGGCTCTACAACAGGCTTGCACTACACTTGGCTGTCTGCCCGTGGTGCCACTATCGTCACCAATGCTTTTGGCGACTCCGCCTACGTCACTGCCGCTGGTGGCAGCGACTACGACACCCTCACCGTTATCGCCACTAACGCCTATGGCTCCGACACCCTAAGCCAACGTGTCCGCGTGGTAGACTGTTCCCCTGCCACTACTCTCCCTTGGCTCGAAACCTTCGCCGACGGGCTCCGCTGCTGGTATAAACCCGAAGGTAGCAATTGGTTTGATAATGTGCCACAATACCAATCCGAGTCGGCACGGCTGCTACAGTCGATGTGCGGCAGCAGTACCCTTGATAGCTGGATTATCTCCAAGGCCATCGCCATCCCCGCCGACACCGCCCTTGGCGTGCGTCTTTTCTGGGATGCAGCTTCCAACAACAACAATTTCCACTTCAACTACAGCGTCCTTGCCACCGTGGGCAATCACACCGATACTAGCTCTTATATCCCTCTCTATGTCGACACGCTTACGCACACTCATTTCAGCTCGTTCGACCACATGAGCATAAGCCTCGCCCAGTTTGCCGGGCAGACTATCCACATTGCCTTCCGCAACCAGTCGCCCAGCAGCAACACTACGCTCTATATCGACAACGTCACTGTGCGCCCCACCGCCGCGCCCATTATCAACGTGTCTGCACCCTCTCTTGTCTACGACGATGAAGTTACCTACACCGCCACCTTGGTAGAAGGCTCTCCCAACGGACTCTCCTACACATGGCACTCAACCCTAATGGACACCACCGTCATTGGCAATTCAACCATCACTATCACCTACGACACCGCTGGCTGGGATACCGTCAGCGTGATAGCCGCCAACCTCTATGGCTCCGACATTGCCACCACCACTACCGAGGTGCGCCGCTGTGCTGTGCGTACGGTGCCTTGGGGCGAGGACTTCTCCTCCGATTCTACCCGCCGTTGCTGGGCAGGTCTCTCCGCATACCACCTGTCAGGTGGCTGGGCAGCCAATATAGACAGCCGTCTTCTTATTTCGCCTGCTATCGACATGCCCGCCAATTCAGGCGATGTACAGCTGCGTTGGACTCAAGAGAACCCGCCTACAATGGGGGTCAACACCCTTGTGTTGGTCTCACCTACAGGCGGTACCGACCCGGCCGACTTCACCGACACTATTCTCGCCCAACTCCACAACAGCGGCACCGACTCTGTGATACTGGGCAACGTATACGCTGGGCAGCGCATCCGTGTGGCGTTTGGTGTGCGCTTCCCCACCTCTGGCGAATATATCCTTGTCAGCAATATAAACATGGGCTACAACACCACATCCCCTCAAATCAGCCTATCCGCACCTAGTGATATAACTGTAGGCACTGCCTCCTCTTTCACCGCCCATCTCAATGTATGTTCGCAGACAGGTATGACTATCGCTTGGCATTCCTCACTTTTAGATTCTACCATTCATACCTCTTCCCCTTCGCTACAGTTGGTCTATCCCATTGGTGGTTACGACACCCTTACCCTTGTGGTCAGCAACGCCTATGGTGCCGACACCGCAGTAGCCACATTCTATGTCTTCAATTGCAACGGGGTGGCACTGCCCTACACCGAGGACTTCCAAAGCATCACCCCCACGGCATGGAACGCCGCTGGCAACATTCCCCAATGTTGGAACACTTTCTCGACAGGCACTGCTACCGTCAATACACCACATGTGGTCGATAGCTACACCTACATGTCTAATCTCTCCAACAATGCTCTTCTTATGATTGCAGGTAGCACCACTGGCTACAGCACCAATGTGCAGGCAATACTGCCACGTTTTGCAAGCCCTCTGCAGCAGTTGTCCATGAGCTTTGATTACTGTTTCGAGTCTGCCTCCCAAGGCACGCTCATAGTGGGCTACTGGAACGACAGTATAAACCTCTTTACCCCAGTTGATACAATCGCTCCTCATGCAGGGAACTATATGTGCGATACTGTCAGCTTCGCCGCTGCCACCGATAGCAATGCCCACATAGCCTTTAGTTGGGTTAAGACGAGCACATGGTACGGTGTTGCGATAGACAATATCCGCGTCTACAACTCGGTAAACGGAGAGGTGCTGCCGTGGGTGGCAATTCTTGGTCCCACTAGCATTAATGCCTTCGATACCGCCACCTTCACTGCCCAGCTCCTCGATGGCGACACCGCCGGTCTCACCTACACCTGGCACTCTGCCATGGCTGCAAGAGGTCTTGCCCAATTCTCAACCCTCAATTCTCAACTCTCAATTATTTACACCGCCGTCGGCACCGACACCCTCACCCTCACCGCCACCAATGTCCACGGCAGCCGCAGTGTCCAACAGATTGTAACTGCCACTGGTCTCCCGCAGGTCTCTATCCTTGGCCCTGCCACTGTCACCAGCGGCGACTCCGTTTTCTACACCGCCCACTTCACCGCAGGTGTTGATACCGCCACCACCTACACTTGGCATTCTGCTATGGCAGCGCGTGGTCTTGCCCAACTCTCACCTCTCAATTCTCACCTCTCAATTCTATACAATGTTGGCGGTACCGATACCCTCACCCTCACCGTCACGACCCTTCTAGGGTCTACCACCGCCACGCGCATCATCACTGTGATCGGGTGTACGCCCATCAGCACCTACCCATACAGCGAAGGCTTTGAAAGTGGATTGCCCGATTGTTGGACTCGTTATTGTGCCTCCACTGACCAAAATATGCATGTCTGGTACGACCAAAACTATTCCTATTGGTGCCACACCGGCAACCACTGCATGGTGTCGCAAAACCTCACCTATCCCAACCAAAACATCGCCGACTGGCTGATGATGCCTGCCGTGCAGGTGCCCGCCTCGGGCAATGCGTCGCTCTATTTCTGGGTCAATTTTGTGGGCAACCCCTCTGGCTTTGCAGTGCTCGCCTCCACTGCTGGACGTGGCTCCACAGCTTTCTTTACCGACACCTTGTTCTACGAAAGCAACCACACCCATACCGGCAACAACTACTCTGCCACCTATGTGCCGCGCAGCGTCTCGCTCGCCGCATACGCCGGGCAGACAGTCTATCTTGCCTTCGTGCATGGCAGCCCTAGTGGTTTGGTCTTCCTCGACGATGTGAGCATCGACATCTCCGGCCTGCCCGAAGTACGGCTGACAGGTCCCTCCACCATCCGCTCGTGCGACAGCGCGGTGTTCCAAGCTACCCAACTCGACGGCGACACTACGGGACTCTCTCTTACTTGGCACTCCACCAAAGCATCGCGTGGCAGAGCCTATGCCAGTATCTCCGATGGCCGCATAGCGATTGACTACTACGAAGGCGGTCGCGACACCATCACTGTCATCGCCACCAATGCCTTTGGTAGCGACACCGCCCGCCTCACCTGCACCATCACCGACTGTGAGCCCATCAGCCAATTCCCCTACACCACAGTCTTGAATAGCAATAACGCCATTACATGTTGGGACAGACGCAATTATTCTGGCGATGGTGGCTTCAGCGCCTGGCGGCTGTACAACAATGCCTACATGTCTTCAGAGGTGGGTTGGCCAAACCTCACCTACGATGCTTGGCTCATTGCCCAAGAGCTGGAAATCCCTGCCGACACTAACAGCTACACCCTACAGTGGCATATTCTCTGCGACCATGCCAGTTATCAGGTACTCGCCTCCACCACGGGTCGTGTCACCCTCGACGGCTTTACCGACACACTCTTCTCCGAGTTGCGCGACACCTCCTCGTGGACCACACGCTCTGTCTCTCTTGACGCCTACCGCGGACAGCGTGTCTACGTCGCTTTCCGCACCATAGGTTGGAACAACAACCTCGTCAACTATTGCGACATTGGAGTTATCCGTATCGATACTGTGCGCGTCGTTACCGCCCTTGACACCAACATTACGCCCGACACCGTGCGATACCTCGTCACAGTACAATCCGCCAATGATACAATGGGCAGTGTCAACCCATCAGGTATCTTCGAGGTGGATAGTGGTGCCTATTTTACTGTTACCGCCACTGCCGAAGAGGGCTACCATTTTGAAGGCTGGAGCCTCTTCCCTGGCTATGCCAATATCGTCACTGACAATCCTCTCTCCATCACCGTCACCTCCGACCTCTCCATCAATGCCTATTTCGCGCCTGATACTACTTCAATGCCCGACACCGTGTGGCGGACCGTCAGGGTCAACGCCGTGATGTGGGACGGCTCGCAACTGTTGCCGGGTTTAACTGTGAACGGTGATGGCATCTATCCTGACAGTACCACCGTAACACTTACCGCCTCCTACGCCTCCGACCCCCTGTTCTGGTATTGGATAACGCCCTCTGGCGACACCCTCTACGACAACCCTTATAGCTTCCTCGTCACCTCCGACACTCTGATCACCGCCGTCTTTGGCCCCGCATCCCTCGGTATCGACAATACTTCTGCCTCCCCGCTCATTCGACTCTATCCCAACCCTGCCACCACCTCTGTCACTATCGAGACCGCCTCACCCGCCACTGTTACCCTCATAGACCTTCAGGGGCGTGAAATCGGCTCCTGGCAGCTTAAGTCAGGCAAGGCAACCCTCGACCTTAGTCATTGCCTTTCGGGTGCCTACTTCGTCCGTGTGGCAAACCTTCAAGGCGTAACGATACGCAAACTAATAGTAAACAAACAATAATTAATTCTAAGTAATATGAAACAACACATTATTCTCTTCGCACTGCTGCTCGTAGCAGGCATTGCCAACGCTCAAGAAATCCGTTACATCTACCATCCCGGTGAGGGCGAACGCCAAATGGGCGTTATCCTAGGACCCACAATTGGGTCGCAGTCTATGTTGGTTAAAGTTGACGACAACGACCAGTATATCAACAACCTCATTGGCTACTCAGCCGGTATATTCTGGGGTTATGAAACCGACCACGGTCGCGCCATCGATTTCGGCAACCATACCATGCTGCTCTACACCTTCCAACCTTTCGGTGGCAAGCTTAACTACTTCGACGGAACCACTACCACCACCACCCGCGTCGGCTTCAATGCCCAGCAGGTGCGTTTCTATGTGAACCCCTTTCTCTCCTATCGTGCCACTCAACAACTGATAATCAACGCTGGTGTAGGCATGAGCCTCAACGCCGGCATCCCTAGCAAGTACAGCCGCGACGGTATTGCAGCTAAGGCTCAATACAACCTCCTCACCCAGTTTTTTGTCGATTTCGATGCCAATATCGGTGCTAGATACTACATCACCGACGAACTCTTTGTCGGTGCCCATGTACACTGGGCTTTCTACTCCTTCGACCTCCGCGACCTCGCTGAGAGCGACATGCCGAAAGACCTTGTCGGTGGCATCTCTTTTGTTGCAGAGGATGGACCCAATGCTGTCTACATGCCCTCTGCCAAACCCTTCCAAGTATTGCTCTCTTTCGGCTACACGTGGTAGAAAATTAAGAATTAAGAATTAAGAATTAAAAATTGGTTGCCGCCCCAACTTCTTAGTTCATAGTTCTTACTTCTTACTTCAAAAATTGACCTGTGATAAGAGCGCTATCGTGTCACTGGTCACTAAAAAATAACTGTAGTTTCAGGATTCGGTTTTTCTGCCACGAATGCGGTCAACGATGAGGGCTATGGCGCCGTCGCCAGTGACGTTGCCGGCGGTGCCGAAGCTGTCCATGGCGATGTAGATGGCTATCATCAGTCCCTGCATGTTGGAGTCAAAACCGAGCATGCTGCTCAGCAGTCCTAAAGCTGCCATGATGGCGCCTCCTGGCACACCGGGGGCGGCAACCATGGTGATGCCCAGCATCATGATGAAGCCGATGTAGGTGCCGAAATCGCTAGGCAGACCCATGCTGAGGGTGATGGCATAGGCGACGGCGGTAATCTTGAGGATGCTGCAGGGCATGTGGATGGTGGCACAGAGGGGGACGGTGAAACTGGCAGTCTCTTCGCGCACACCGTTCTTGATGGCTTGCTGCAGGGTGACAGGGATGGTGGCAGCCGAGGAGGCGGTGCCTAGTGCGGTGACGTAGGCGGGCAGCATGGTGACGAGGGCACGGAAGGGGTTCTTATGGGTCACAGAACCTGCCACAAGGAAGAGGAACACTAGTTCGGTGACATGGAGCAGGAAAATGAAGCCCACAATCTTGAGGAAGGCTCCCAGTACGGCTCCTACATGGCCTTCTGCTCCCATCTGTAGGAAGATGCCGAAGATGTAGAGCGGCAGACAAGGGATGATGACCTTGGTGATAACGGTGGTAATGATGTCGCGGAAGTCAATAAGAAAGCCTCGCATGGTGGTGCCGGTGATGGTGGCGGTGGTGAGGCCCAGCATAAAGGCGATGACCAACGCCGTGGTGACAGAGATGAAGGCAGGCATCTCGATGGTGAAGTAGGGCGTGAGGGTATTGCTCATGTCCATATTGCCTAGGGCTGTGAGTCCATTGCCAAGGATATGCGGATAGGCAAAGTAGCATGAGAAATAGGTGAACACGCCCGACAGCACGGTGGAGCTATACGCCAGCAGTACGGTGATAAGCAGCAGCTTGCCTGCCCCCTTGCCTAGGTCGGCAATACCGGGGGCGACCAATCCGATGATAAGCAACGGGATAAACATCCCCAAAAAGTTGCTGAAAATGGAGTTGAACGTGAGAAACACGCGCACAGCCCATCCGGGGAAAAAGAATGAGCAGCCGATACCGAGGGCTATGGCAATGAGTATTTTGGGGAGAATGCCTAGTTTCTTCATAAAGTTGAAAGTTGAGAGTTGAAAGTTGAAAGTTGGCTGCCGCCTTGGGAAAGTAAAAGGTAAAAACTAAAAACTAAAAAGTAGGCTGCCGCTTTCATTTGTCTAATCACTAATCACTAATCACTATTCGTAATAATAAATCAGTGTACAACTAGCATTATGGCACTAATTGTACACTGATAGGTATACAAGCTAGGTCAGCGTGCCTTAGTGACGCTGCCTTTACTTGTTGTAGCGTTGGCACTCCTTGGGGGTGACGCAGGTGCCGGTGGCGCGGCACACGAGGATGCGCTCCTCAAGCACTTCGGCAGCGCTGGCGCTGATTTCGGGCAGGGTACGGATTACCTTGTAAGCCTCGAATTTCATCTTGCGCGAGGTGTTGCCGACGTGGGTGATTTCGCCGTAGGCTTCGATATAGTCGCCGGCATAGACTGGGGCTTTGAATTCGACCATGTCGTAGGCGCAGAAGAGGCCTTCGTCGCCGTCCTGTTTGATAAGGAGCTCGGTAGCCACGTCGCCAAACAGATGGACCATGTGGGCACCGTCAACCAAATTGCCGCCATAGTGGGCGTCCTTTGCGCTCATACGAACGCGGAGCATAGATGTAACAGCCATGTTATCTAGGGTTTTAAAGTTTAAATGGTTTTAAAGTTTAAATGGTTTTAATGTTTAAAAGGTATTGGTTCAAAGGCTAAAGGTTATCAGTTATTGGTCATGTTTCTAAGGTATTTAATGTGGTTGTTTATGGCCGCTGAAATTATCTTACATTCATTGAGGAGATGCTGATAGTCTTCCTCGCTACAGTAATTTAATTCTTTGCATAAGTAGACCATACTTCGTACCTCAGCACAACTACCCTTTGCAATATAAAAGGTATCGGACAAAGGCTTGTGGACTTCCTGCCTCACTCCCTTCGGCAATATTGTTCATGATAGAAACAGCTGCCCGTTGGATTTGTTCTCGGAATCCATAATCATGATTATTTTGCATCAACTCATACACCTAAATGGTCAACTTCTTTGCGAACGACCATGATGATAGCTCTTCAAAATAAGCCATGCTTTTGACCCCGCACCTTTTTAACCTTTAACCCTTTACAACCTTTTTATTTCTTAATAATAAAGTCGACGAAGATGCCGGGGGTCTTGACGTTCTCGGGGGCAATGCTGCCGGTCTTGACAATCTCCTGCGGCTCGACAATCACCACGTCGGCTGCGGTAGCCATCATGGGGCAGAAGTTCTGCGAGGTGCCTTTGTACACCAGGTTGCCGCTCTCGTCGCAGATGTTGGCTCCGATAATAGCCACGTCGGCGCGGATGGGTTTCTCCAGCAGGTATTCTTTGCCGTCCACGGTCACTTTCTGCTTGCCGTTCTCTACCACGGTGCCAAGGCCGGTGGTGGTCAGCACACCGCCAAGACCTGCGCCAGCAGCACGGATCTGCTCAGCCAGCGTGCCCTGGGGCTGAAGGGTGACGTGCAACTCGCCAGCGTTCATCTGGTCGATGGTGTTGTTGTTCGTGCCGATATGGGTGGCGATAAGGTTCTTCACCTGGTGGTTGGTGATCAGTTTGCCCACGCCCACTTCGGGATAGGCGGTATCGTTGCAGATAATGGTGAGGTCTTTGACCCCTTTCTCGACCAATGCGTCAATTAAAGCGATGGGATTGCCTACACCGAGGAATCCGCCTACCATTACGGTCATGCCGTCCTGAATTTTGTCGGCAGCTTCTTTTACAGATACGAATTTGTTCATGATGTTAAATTTATTTCGTCAATATTATTTTCACCTTTTATGAGCGATACAAAGCCTACTTTCTTGTTTCTACAACTCTTTATTACCCTCACTTATCATCTGTATATTAGTAGTTTCCAAGAAAAAATAATCCTTCGTATCACATTCGTTATCAAATTGCAAATATAAGAATTTTTTCTGACACCGAAAAAAATTTTGTCTATTTTGCAAAATCTGTGTACTTTTGCAACGATTTTTGAGTTATTATAGGGCAGAGAAAAAAACCGATTCGAATGATGAAAAAAACCTTTCTGATATGTGCTATGGCTGTCGCCATGTGCGGCATCGCCAAGGCGCAGGATTATGTTGTCCCGGTTGAGACATGGGACTATGAGGAAATCAATGGCAGCAACTATCATGGCTATAATTTCCATGAGAGTTGGGATGTCGATTTCACCATCGAGAACCAAGACGGGCGTTATACCCCCACTGAGGAGGATATTGCCGAGGCCGAACGCTTGATACAGAAGCGCATCGCCTACGTGAACCGCCACCACATCAACCAAGAGGGCATGTGCCCCGTTATCGACGAACACATGCGCCGCTATGAGCGTCAGTATGTCGGCTTCACCGACATCACCGGCTGCCGCATCGTGTGGGCTAATTTCGTTTGGGACGAGAGTGCCGCCGAGCGTCTCACCCAGGACATCGTCCTCACCGAGGGCGGTTGCGGCCACTACTGGCATGTCAAGGTGAACCTCACCACCGGCAAGGTCTACGGCCTCGAGGTCAACTCCGATGGCGACATCAAGTACATCCCCCGTCAGAAACGTCCTGCACACCGCATCAGCCGTCCTCGTGCCCCGAAGGCTCCTGGCAAGATTCGCAAGACCGGTATCCCCCACGACCCCAACGAGGCTCACTTTTAATAGTGCACATTTTTCAAAACAAATAGTCTCTCTGAGTGCTCCGAGTAATCCGAGTACTCAGAGATTTTTTTATTGCATAAACGATAATCCCCACCGATGAAAAGACTTTTTACGCTTCTTATCCTTCTTTCGGCAGTCGCAGCCATGGCTCAAAAGCCCCGCCCCGACGCCTTCCCTCCTGTTCCCGACACCCTCTCGCCCAAAGCCGTCACCATGGCTACCACCCTTGAGGAAATGGATTCCTGGGACAAGTACCCCACCTACGAGGTCTATACCGCCATGATGCAGCGCTTTGTCGACTCTTACCCCACCCTCTGCCATGTCGACACCATCGGCTTCTCCGTGCAGGGGCGTCTGATCCTCTCGTTAGCCATCACCGGCTCCTCCGACAACGACATCTACCGCCCCGAGTTCCTTTATTCCTCTACCATGCACGGCGACGAGGTCACCGGCTTCTACCTCATGCTTCGCCTCTGCGACACCCTGCTGCGCAGCTACGGCACCTCGCCCGACATCACCAGCCTCCTCGACCGCACACGCATCTGCATCAACCCCCTCTCCAATCCCGACGGCACCTACCGTGGCGGCAACAGCACCGTCGCCCGTGCCATGCGCTACAATGCCAACTATGTCGACCTCAACCGCAATTACCCCGACCCCTTCGGCACCGCCCCGCTCGAACCCCTGCAACCTGAAAACGATGCCATGATCAACTATGTCTCGCAGCACAATTTCCGCCTCAGCGCCAACCTCCACGGCGGCTCCGAAGTGATGAACTACCCCTGGGACAGCTACACCTCTTTCGAGCAACTCAACGAGCACCACGAGTGGTGGAAACAAGTCTGCAAACGTTTTGTCGACACCTGCCGGCTGGTCGACAACCAGCGCTTCCGCGACGTCAACAACAACGGCTACATCGTCGGTGGCGACTGGTATGTCATCTCCAATGGCCGCCAAGACTATTTCAATTACTACCACAATATGCGCGAGCTCACCATGGAGCTCTCCACCTCTAAGACCCTTTCTACCACCCGTCTCAACCACTACTGGCAGTGCCAGTCGCATGCACTCATCAACTACATCAAGGAGATTCACAACCTCGACGACTCTTCCGCTGTCGGCATCGTCGCCCCTGTTGTCAACATGCGCGTCTTCCCCAATCCCACCACAGGTGCTGTCACCGTCGAAGGGGCTGCAGGAACTTACCATTACGACCTCTCCGACCGTCCTGCGGGTGTCTATATCCTCAATGTCGAGGGTCGACCGGTGAAAGTGGTCAAACACTGATGCCCCGCTACGCCCATATCTCCGTGGCACTGCCCCTCTTGGCTGAGCGCCACAACCTGCCGCCGTTGTTGGAACGGCTGCGCCGACAGACCTACCGTCAATTCACTCTCTATTGTTGCGTCAACAACCTCGAAGGTGGCTACGGCTATGAGGACAACCAAGCCAGCTTAGCCCTCTTGCGCCAGGTGGACGACCTGCCTCTTGTGGTCATCGACCGCAGTTCGCTAGGCTGCGGATGGACTGGCAAGAAGAAAGGCGTCGGGTGGGCTCGGAAGCTGCTCTTTGAGCGTATCATGGAGGAGCACCCCGCCGACGAGCTGGTGGTAAGCCTTGATGCCGACACCGACTTCGATTCCAACTATCTGCAGGCGGTTGTCGATACCATGAATGCCCACCCCGACCACAGTGCTTTCAGCGTGCCTTACTACCATCCCCTCAGCCACCACGAGGCTCTCGACCGCCCTATGCTCCGCTACGAATGCTATATGCGTCATTATCTCCTAGGCCTATTGCGTATTGGCAGCCCATACGCCTTCACCGCCTTGGGCAGCGCCATCGTGTTCCCTCTTTGGGCCTATCGCCGCGTCGGAGGCATCACCCCCCTGCAAGGCGGCGAGGATTTTTATCTGTTGCAAAAATTCGCTAAGACGGGACTCCTCGTGTCCCAATTTGTCGAGCCCTACCGCACGCAAGGCATGGTGGTACGTCCGCAAGGGCGCATCTCCTCGCGCGTGCCTTTCGGCACAGGCCCTGCCATAGCCAAAGGCATTGCGGCAATGGAGGAGAGCTATCCTTTCTATTCTCCCGAAGGCTTTGCCGCCGTCAAGGCCACCTACGACCTTTTCCCCGCCCTCTACGACGCCGACATCGACACCCCCATGACCTCCTTTCTCTGCCAGCAGCTCGCCACCCACGACCTCTGGTCGCCCCTCCGTGCCAACTTCAAGAGCCGCCACCTCTTCGTCCATGCCTGTGCCGAGCGTGTCGACGGCCTCCGCATCCTCCAATACCTCAAAAACACCCCCGCCTACCGCCTTCCCTCTGCCGCACTGCCCGTCGACTTCCTCCGCGACCCCGTCGCCCTCCTCGACGACTACCGTTGCCACCTTTTCGCCCAAGAAATGTCCCTCCGAAAATGATTGACGATACCTTGCATCATGATCTCGAACGCTATGCCGCCATCTACGAGACGGCGGCGTTCCTGCAGGGCGACCCGTCGTGGTTTATGCACCAGGTGGAGGGGTCCGCCAATCAAGAGGCGACGGCATTTGTGGCGTCGTGCCTCAGCTATGGCAGCCGCAAGCAGTTCATGCCTAAGATACAGTGGCTGCTGGATTGCGCTCACCATGAGATGGACACCTGGGTGCGCGAGGGCGGTTTCGAGGCGGCACTGCCCGCCGAGGGCTGCGGTTGCTTTTATCGGCTCAACACCGTGGGGCAGATGAACGCCTTTCTGAGGAGCTACCGACGCTTATTGTTAGAGCATGGCACATTGGGCGCCTATGTCAGGCAGCATGCTTCGGACGGCCTTTCGGCGGTAGAGGCGATTTGTGGCTATTTCGCGGGCGAGGGGATAGGCAATCTGGTGCCACACGACGCACGGTCGGCGTGCAAGCGGGTCTGTATGTTCCTGCGCTGGATGGTGCGGAGCGGGTCGCCGGTAGATTTGGGATTGTGGGCAGACTTTATCGACCGCCGCACCCTTATCATGCCCCTAGACACCCATGTGCTCGCCGAGTCGCAAAGGCTAGGCCTGCTCAAAAGCAGCTCCGCCACCATGACCGCCGCCCGCCGCCTCACACAGTCGATGCTCCAAGTCTTCCCCACCGACCCCCTCAAAGCCGACTTCGCATTATTCGGATACGGAATGATAAATTGAAAATTGAAAATTGAAAAAGGGCGGTAGCCAAACAATTCTCAATTCAATAAGTTCTAAATATTAAAAGTTGATAGTTTAAAGTTTAATGTTTAGAGTTGTTTAAAGTTTAGAGTTTAATGTTTACGCGGCAGCCGTCCCCTCTTTAGAGGGGTGCCACGAAGTGGCGGGGTATGTATAAATTGAAAATTGAAAATTGAAAATTG
>JAFWQP010000151.1 GCA_017509045.1 Bacteroidales bacterium | reverse complement strand
GAGCAATGTGCTGCCAAGCATCGCGAAAGTAAGTATACCTTCGTTAAAGGAAACCTTGCCGACAAGGCATTAATCGACAACCTATTTACTGACCACCATTTCGATATTGTTATGAATCTGGCTGCCCAAGGTGGCGTACGCTACTGTATAAAGAATCCTGACTCATACATCGAAAGCAACGTCATAGGATTTTACAACATTCTTGAGGCTTGCCGCCATCACCCAGTGCAGCATTTAGTATATGCAAGCAGTAGCAGTGTGTATGGGGGTAACACTAAGGTGCCGTTCAGCGCCGACGATAATGTGGACCACCCTGTGAGCCTCTATGCTGCGACGAAGAAGAGCAACGAGCTGTTTGCGCATTGCTACAGCAAGCTCTACGACATTCCAACCACAGGTCTACGCTTTTTTACCGTCTACGGTCCTGCAGGAAGACCCGATATGGCCTACTTCAGCTTCACAAACAAGCTGTTGAAAGGCGAAAAAATACAGATATATAACTATGGCAACTGCCAACGCGACTTCACCTATATAGATGATATCGTAGAAGGTATCGTACGGGTGATGAAAAAGCCGCCAGAGTGCAAAACAGGTGGCGACGGACTACCCATCCCCCCATACGCCATCTATAATATCGGTGCTGGCAAACCCGTGAACCTTATCGACTTTGTGCGAATATTGCAGGAAAAACTGGTGGGTGCAGGTGTGCTACCCAAAGATTATGACTTCGATGCCCACAAGGAACTTGTGCCGATGCAGGCAGGTGATGTTCCTATGACCTACGCCGACGTCAGTGACCTAGAACGCGATTTTGGATTTGCGCCTAAAGTAACGCTACAGGAAGGGCTGGAGCGGTTTGCAAAATGGTATAGAGACTTTTATAATTGAAAACTTGAATTCGTTAATTCGTTAATGTGTTAATTCGTTAATCAAAGATTTACACATTCACACATCATCACGTTAACACATTCAAAAAGATTCACACATTTACACATTAACACGTTAACACATTCAAAATGTTCACCGTATGGAAAAGCATCTGATAACAATTTTCGTTTCGGTCTATAATATCGAGAAGTATTTGGACCGATTCTTTGATTGTCTCGACAAACAGACTTTCCGCGATTATAAACTGCTTATGGTTGACGACGGCTCGACGGACAACAGCCTCTCAATCTGCCAAGCCCATGCCGAACAGGATAACCGAATACAGGTAGTGCCCATCGAGCATGTCGGCATATCCTCCGCCCGCAACAAGATATTAGGGATGCTGGACACCGAGTTCGCCACTTCGCTCGACGGCGACGACTACTTTGAGCCCGACTACCTCAAGCACCTGATGGATGCCCAGCAGAAATACAATGCGGACTACGTTATTTCCAACGTGATATATGTCACTGAGAAGGGGAAGGAGTTCGACCGTTTCGTTCCACGAAAAGAGGCGTTTTTCACAAAAGATCAGCTACCCGACATCCTCCCCGAACTGCTTGAGGAGAAAAGGCTGAACTACCTGTATACAAAGCTTTACCGCACCGAGTATTTAAAGGACATCCGCGTGGAGCCCGATGTGAAGCTGGGCAGCGACACCATGATTAATATCCAGTACGCTACACGCATCAACAACATTGCCGTTATCGAGGATTACGACTACCATTACGTCCGCTACGCCACCCGTTCGGTGACTTCGGCCAAGAGTACCGACTTCTTTTGGAGGATGTATCGCATACAGAAATTCCTGTATGACACAACGAAGAAGAACGGATTGCTGAACGACAAAATGCTGCGCGTGATAGACGTTCGGACAATGATTTCAGGCGTTGTTGGACTTCGCCGCATTGAAAAGGCCGACATAAAAATGAAAGCCAAATTGGCTGCCGCCTACGATGTCATACACAGCAACGAATATCTGTGCTCCTATAACCGTCTGAAAGAGAATGGACAACTGGAAACATTGAGATTTAAGGTGATTCACCCCGGCGAGGAGGAAGCGTTCATTAAGGGAATACACAAACGTAAGCGCAAGAATAAAATATTAAAACACACACCCAAATTCGTTTTCAATACATATCATAACATAAAAAAAATCCTAGGGCTATTAAAATAAATTGTTTATGAAGTACATCGAAGTCACCATCACCCTCAACCCTGTCGACCCATACCGCGACCTGCTGGTAGATGCGTTGGGCAACGAAGGACCTTACGACAGTTTTGTGGAAACGCCAAACGGACTGAAGGCCTACGTGCCAAAAGACCAATTCGACGAAGAATGGCTCAAGTCTAGGCTTGAAGACCTTCAGGAATTCTCAATTCTCAATTCCCAATTCTCAATTCAAGAAATGCCCGACAAGAATTGGAACGAGGAGTGGGAAAAGCAGCACCAGCCCGTGTTGGTTGAGGCTGATAACGGCAAGAAGATATGGGTGCGAGCCCCTTTCCACGAACACCGCACCGACGTGGACTACGAGATTGAGATAGAGCCTAAGATGTCCTTCGGCACCGCCCACCACGCCACCACATACATGATGCTCTCCTATCTGGCTGAGCTGCCCATGGAGGGGCTGCGAGTGCTGGACATGGGCTGTGGCACCGCCGTGCTGGGCATCCTTGCCAAGATGCGGGGAGCCGCCTATGTGGAGGGCATCGACATCGACGAATGGGCTTACAATAACGCCATGGAGAATGTGCAACGCAACGGCGTGGAGATGACCATCCGCATTGGCGACGCCTCGCTGCTTGCGAATCAGAGCGACAAATTCGACCTAATCATCGCCAACATCAACCGCAATATCCTGCTGAACGACATGGCATCCTACGCCGCTGTCCTCAACGCGGGTGGAACACTGCTGCTCAGCGGTTTCTACGAGAGCGACATTCCTGCCCTGCAACAACATGCCGAGAGCCTCGGACTGCACCTCTGCCAAACCAAGAGCCGCCAGTCATGGGCTGCCTTAAGACTAAATTGAAAATTGAAAGAATTCGTAAATCTTTTGATGCACCAAGGACTAACACATTAACATGTTAACACATTCATACATTAAATTTTCAATTTTATTTTTGTATCTTTGCAATTTCTAATTCTAACGATTGATTTTTGTTAATAATACAAATAGAGTAACTTATATGAAATTTATAGAGACGAACAACATCAAAGGCGACATCTTTGGCGGCATCACAGCCGGTATTGTTGCCCTTCCTTTGGCTCTTGCTTTCGGTATTCAGGCTTTCGGCGGCGTCAACGACTCCGCTGCCGCCTCTATGGGTGCCCTCGCCGGATTGGTGGGAGCCACCATGCTCGGCTTTTTCGCCGCCCTCTTTGGCGGCACCCACAGCCAAATCAGCGGTCCTACGGGACCCATGACCGTGGTGGCGGCAACGCTCATCAGCGGTGTGTGGGCTAGCAGCAACGGCAGCATATCCTCGGTGCTTATCAGTATGGCACTGGCGGGATTGTTCTGCGGCCTGTTTCAAATCCTGTTCGGCATCATCAAGCTGGGCAAGTACGTCCGCTATATCCCCTACCCCGTCCTGTCGGGCTTCATGAGCGGTATCGGCGTCATCATCATCCTGCAGCAGCTCTACCCTCTCGTCGGCCTGAAAGGCACTGGCACCATGATTGACCTGGTAATGGGCATCCCCGCTGCAGTGTCCGACGGCATCAGCGTCACCGCCCTGCTGCTCGGCTTAGGCACTATCGCCATCATCGAGCTCTTCCCCCTCGTCACCAAGAAAGTGCCCGCCACGCTGGTGGCCCTTATCGTGATGACTGTGGTGTCGCTCTTCTGCAATCTCGACAGCAAGCTCATCATCGGCGACATCCCCTCCGGACTGCCTCTGCCCTTCTTCGCCAACGCCAACATCAGCCTGTCGGGCATCGACTGGATGACCGTTCTCAAGGCTTCGCTTATCCCCGGTCTCACACTCGCCGGTCTGGGTTCTATCGACACCCTGCTCACCTCCGTGGTGGCGGACAATATCACCAAGACCAAGCACAACAGCAACAAAGAGCTCATCGGTCAGGGCATCGGCAACGCCATTGCCGGTCTTTTCTGCGGCCTGCCTGGCGCAGGTGCCACCATGCGCACCGTGGTCAACGTCAAGAGCGGCGGACGCACACAAATCAGCGGTATGGTACACGCCCTGCTTCTGCTCGCCATCCTGCTCGGACTAGGCGGACTGGTGAAATATGTGCCCCTGTCGGTACTCGCTGGCATCCTTATCACTGTCGGTTGGGGCATCATCGACTTCAAGGGCTTCAAGGATCTCCTGCGCATCCCCCGTGCCGACGCCGTGGTGCTGGTGGTCGTATTCTTAGTCACCGTCTTTGTCGACCTGCTCACCGCCGTCGGCATCGGCATGGTCATCGCCTGCGTGCTCTTCATGAAACGTGCCAGCGACCTGGTCGAAGGCGGCTACAGCAGCAGCACCATGACCTCATCCGACCTGCACAAAGGTCTCCCCAACCCGGGCGAAGCCAACTTCGACAAGACCAAGCCCTGGCAGGACGAGGGTGGCATCACCGACGAAATGCGCCAGCACATCTACATACAACGTCTTAACGGTCCCATCTTCTTTGGCACCATCAACAAGTTCAAGGAAGTGATGGAGGATGTGCCCGACCACGCCAAGGTGGTCATCATCCGCATGAAGCTGGTCAGCTTTATGGACCAGTCCGGCCTTTACGCCATGGAAACCGCCATCAAAGACCTCCAGTCCCGCGGCATCCTCGTGCTGATGACCATCATCCAGCCCCAGCCCATGTACATGCTCAAAACCCTCCACGTCATCCCCGCCGTCATCCCCGAAGAACACACATTCAAGACCTTCGAATCGTGCGTTATGTTCTTGAACGAACATAACGCACAATTCGAAGGAAGTAAGAAGTAAGAACTATGAACTAAGAAGTAATGAAAGATAGTTTCTTATACAACAAAAGTCTTGCTTTTGGCGTTCGTTGTGTCAACTTCTATCAATTCTTGAAGAAAAAGGACGTGTACGTACTAAGCAAACAATTGCTCCGCAGCGGCACCAGCATTGGAGCTAATGTTCGAGAAAGTCGTTTCGCACATAGTCCTGCCGATTTTATCAGCAAACTAACCATTGCACTTAAAGAAGCTGAAGAAACCCAATACTGGCTTGAACTACTGTTCAAGTCAAATCTCATATCCGACAAAGAATATCAATCCATGTACGATGATGCCGACGAACTAATCTCCCTGTTGGTTTCATCCATAAAAACTTATAAATCAAACCAAAATGTATAACCATGAGCCGAGAACTTCTTAGTTCTTAGTTCTTAATTCTTACTTCAAAAAAATGGGACGCGCATTTGAATACCGCAAAGCAAGAAAACTGAAACGTTGGGGGCACATGGCTCGCACGTTCACCAAAATTGGAAAAGAAATCGAACTGGCAGTCCTCGCCAGCGGCCCCGACCCCTCTAGCAACCTACGCCTGCGCCTGCTCATGGCCACCGCCAAGAGCGAGAGCATGCCCAAGGAAAACGTCGAACGCGCCATCAAGCGTGCCACCGAGAAGGACAAGTCGGCCTACAAAGAGGTCGTCTACGACGGTAAAGGTCCTCACGGCACCGCCTTCGTGGTTGAGACAGCCACCGACAACCCCACCCGCACCGTCGCCAACATCCGTGCCGCCTTCGTGCGCGGCAAAGGCGAGCTGGGCACCATGGGCATGAACGATTTCCTCTTCGAGCGCAAATGCTCCTTCGTCGTTGCTTACAAGGAAGGCATCGACATGGACGAGCTGGAGCTGGAGCTCATCGACTACGACATCGACGAGGTGTTCCTCGACGAAGGCGAAATCAACATCTACGCCGACTTTAAGAACTACGGCCCTATCTCCAAGTACCTCGAAGACCACGGATTTGAAATCAAATCGTTCAAATTCGAGCGCATCCCCCTCACTCTGCGCGAACTCTCACCCGAAGAGCAAGAGGACGTCAACGCCCTTGTAGAACGCCTCGAAAACGACGACGATGTAGTCAACGTATTCCATAACATGGCGTAAAAGGAGAAGTAAGAAGTAAGAACTAAGAACTAAGAAGTATTGTCGAGTTTTTACTTTTTAATTTTTACTTTTTACTTTTTAGTTTTTACTTTTTACTTTTTACTTTTTTAGTTTTTACTTTTTACCTTTTACTTTTCACATCATTCTTCCCACAAGCCTTGCCACCTTCTTCCCTTTCTTGAGAAAAAGGTGGTTCTCGCCTTTCAGCACATACAGCTGACTATTTTGGTATATCTCGTGATACCTCTCGCTGCACCATAGCGGCACGATGCCATCATCTGCCCCGTGGATTATACACACCGGTCCTTGATATAGTTCTGCCGTGCCATAAATATCCAGCAACTGTGTCTGCACCAAGTAGTCGCGCCCCAATTTATAGTGGTGGAAACATTTGATATACGCCGGTGGGTCGGCAGGGTCAAACTCCTGACCGAAGAACCTCCCACCCTGCGTAGCCTCTTTAATAATCGACCCCGGAGCCAACAGCACCAACCCTGCCGGAGGCATCCCGTCACGTGCCAACTCACCTGCCAGCATACTCGCCACAGCCCCTCCTTGCGAATGTCCCAGCAGCACCACCGCTGTGACGTACGGCAACTTCACCACCGAGTCCCATATAGCGCGGGCATCAGCCAACTCGCGTGCTATGGTCATCTCCTCCATCTTGCCGTCGCTCTTGCCATGACCGTTGAAATCAAACCGCACCGACCCAATTCCCTGTCGCGCCAACTCACAGGCTATTGTAGGCATGGGGGGATAATCCTTCGACGAGAAAATGCCATGCATCAATATCACCATCACGCAACTGTCCCGTTCCGTATCAAACCCCGCCGGCAACATCATCTTCGCCGCCAGCCGCCCCTGCGGACCGCTGGCAGGCATGGTAGTCGAACACGACTCCAGCAGCGTCGCGCCAACCCACATCCCTACCATAATCACTACACCCAACAACCCCTTCCTCAAACGACAACCAACCATTACATTCCTTACATCTTTCATAGGCAACTTCAATTAATTACTTGCAATTATAGGCTTTATCAAATTTAGAGGACTTCTACAATTCACCTCGAAGAGGTGTGACCATTAATAACATTGAGAAAAAGTCCAGTGGACTTTTGATAGCCGAAGGCGCAGTGCGGTGATAATCAAGAGTAACCAAACTGCGTCTCGAAGTGAAGAAGAGCCAGTGGCTCTTCGATAACGGAGTAAAAACGAAGTGGAGAATTAAACGACATGGATACTATTTGGCAAAAATCAGTCATACGTTGCATAAAAGCGATCAAATTTAGGTGGGTTCTATTAATTCAAAATTAGAAGGTAAAAATGGAAGTTAAAGTATTAAGGAAGTCCAGTGGACTTACGTCAAAATGGACAATACCGTTAACAACCAAGCATTTGTCCTATTTGACGTAAGTCCACTGGACTTCCTTAATCCATTTAACTCCATATTTAACTCCATATTATTCAATTTATAGAAGTCCTCTTTAAAAAGTACAATCCACAAAATCCCTAATTCTCAAAATCTTGATAAATCGAAATCCCCTCACAGTTCATTTTCCCAATAACGCCATTCAGAGACATTTATTGCCCTGCAACCAACAATAATTCAATCCCTTCCCACGCATTATCATATTCATCCAGTTATTCCACGCCAATTTTGCCAACAAGCAGTCATAATTACACCCTTTTTGCCAACCAAAACAGCCATCATCGCAAAAAAATGTCCAATCACAACTAGCACACATAAAACAAATTACACACCAATCAAAGAAAAATTACACACAAAAACTTGTCGAATAAAAAAAAAGTCGTATCTTTGCACCCGATTTCGAGAGAGAAATCACCACAATGGAACGCCGCATTCGTCTAGTGGTCCAGGACAACTGCCTCTCACGCAGTAGATCACCAGTTCGACTCTGGTATGCGGTACCAAAGCGATAAATCCCAAAGATTTATCGTTTTTTTTATACCCCCAACCCTAGTTATAAAAAAGCGTATTAGTAAGAATTAAGAACTAAGAAGTTGGGGCTGGCGCCACGTATGTCCACCGGACATACGTAGCGCCAGCCAAATT
>JAFWQP010000150.1 GCA_017509045.1 Bacteroidales bacterium | reverse complement strand
GAGAAGTCCGCCTTGAGTTCCTTGATTCGGTTCTCGGAGTCCGCCCGTCCCCGGTAGGTGTCGTAAACCACTTTCATGGGCAGGTCGAGATTGGTCACGAAGCAGCTGTAGCGGTATTTCCCGAAATCCGACTGGTCTTCGAACAGGCAGAGCTGCTTCACCAACTTGCCGGCCGCATCGGGTCGCTTTTCGATTTCCTGCCTGACCATCACAATCCTTCTCGGGGAAGTCCAACTTTGGGCCTGATAGACGGTTTCCGCCATCTCGATGTCGTCGGTCACTTCAACCCAGGCTTTCCCTCCGACCAGTTCCCGCTTGATCGGCCATGTGAACCTGCACGCCACTATGTATTCCAGTCCCTTCTGCTCCAGATAGTCGAGTATCTCTTTTGTGAAGAAACCGCTGTCCATGCGTATCAGCCCGACCCTCTTCCCTGCGAGATTCTCCAGCGTGTCCTCCAGGAACGAAAGGTAGTTTGTCGATGCCGCGGTGTTGCCCGGACGCAGCCAGTAGTCGGCTATCATGCGGATGTCCGATACAAAGGCTATCAACGGATGGTGTGAGTTGCGTCCCGGCCGCTTGGGGTTATATCCCTTGACTGCTCCTTCCTGCTCCCCCTCGCGCACCATCACGGTGGAGTCGAAATCCAATGTGTAGTTGTCGAATACAAGATTGTCGAAGAACCACTTGTACAGATTACCGAACACCTCGTGGTTGATTGCCTGTGTGAACTTGTTGAGGTAACGCTGATAGGACCTGTGTCCCGCCCCCATGTCCCATCCGACCATCTTGCTCAGCACTTGGTCATATCGCACCAAGTCAAGGTGTCCGAACTTGCACGCCCCGCACCATACTCCTGCAAACAGCCCCAACACCAGTTGCCACGGCTTGTAGCCACGATTGGAACCTTGCTCCGGCAATCCGCACTCCTGTAGAACCTGCCCGAAATTGCATCTCTCAAGCATTTTGAAGAAAAGGGACAATCCACCGAACGGTGTAATCTCCTTATCCACAAACTTCATGTCTATGTCTTTGAACATTTGTACCTATTTTATTCCGATGCAAAGATAACAAATATTTGTCATACAGCAATATATGAACTTAGTTTTCTAATGACGGTCATTAGGAATGCATGCTTTCAAATCTCTAATGACCGATTTGGGATAAATGGCGTGTGCTCCTCTCCTTAATGTGCATGTTTTCCATTGCCGTATCAACTGGGGGATCCCAATAGGCTGCTTTGGGTAACATACACCGAACCCTGCCCGACGGAACAGAATCCTAAAGCACACAGAAAAATAAATAAGTAAATATTTTTTTATGGTATTTGTTATTTTAATTTGATGCTGCAAATATACACTTTTTTCATTCTACTGACATTTTGGCGTATTTTTTTCTTCGGTTGTCGCATCAAAATTAGATGACGTATGTGTCGCGTCACTTTTCTTGGACTGAGGAACCAGCCTTGGAAATGCTGGCTTTCAATAACGTTGCGGAAGTCGAGCGCAAAGAAAGCTTGTTTTCTTTGCCGAAATGCAGCAGCGTCTCGAAGAAACCCCACACTGCGGAGCGCGGGGTCGCGACCGAAGGGAGCAACCCCCGCGTTCCGCAGTGTGGGGTACGGCGCGAACATCGCGACGGCGTGTCGGCGGCAGCGCCCGTAATGAAAAAAGAATATTGTTCGAAGGCGTGGACGTCTGGCACACTCGGCAACTGTGTTTATTAACACGGTTTAATCGTATGGGATTGTTGTAAGTCAGACTTTTTAAGGATGGTGTAGACGGTTTGTCGTGTGGATGGTCCAATCGTTTTAATGCATCTGACTTAGTCGAACAATAAAAAAATCCGTTATATTAAAAAATATTCGTATCTTTGCAATTCAATTGTAAATAATAAAATAACAATAAATCAATTAATTATATAGAAATACAATGAATATAACGAGAGAAAATCTAGGAGAATTGGACCTTTGTATCAAGATTGAGGTTGCGGAAAGCGACTATGCAGAGAAGGTCACCAAGCAACTGAAAGAATACCGCCAGAAGGCCACCGTCCCTGGCTTCCGCAAGGGTATGGCTCCAATGGGTCTTATTCAGCGCATGTACAAGTCTGCCATAGTTGCCGAGACAGTGCAGGACCTCCTCGGTGAATCTCTTTACAAATACATCGATGACGAGAAACTCGAGCTCCTCGGCTCGCCTCTCTCCAATGAGGAAAAGAATGGCGACATCGATTTTGCCAAAGGCACCGACTTCACTTTCTACTTCGATGCCGCACTAGCTCCGCAAATCAATATCGACTGGTCGAAGGTTGATGCCAAGCTTTGCTCCATCAAAGTTTCCGCCAAGGATGTCGACACCCAGGTCGACAGCATCATCAAGCGTTACGGTAAATTCGAGACTCCCGACACCGTCGGCGAAGGCGATACCGTTTATGGCAAGGCCGTTGAACTCACCAAGGAAGGCACCGAGAAAGAGGGTGGTGTTAACGTTTTCTGCTCGTTCGAACTCTCCGATATGAAGGATGCCGAGATTGCTGCCCCGTTTGTTGGCAAGAAAGCTGAGGACAAAGTGGTGTTCAACCCCAGCAAGGCTTTCACCGCTTCGCAGATTGAAAAGATTTTCCGTCTCGACTCCGCTGCCGCCAAGAAGTTTAAGTCGGATGTTGAAATAACCATCAGTGGTGTTTCGCGCATCACTCCTGCCGAGCTCAACGAAGAACTCTTCGAGAAAGTGTTCCCTGGACAAGGCATTAAGGCTGTCGACAAGTTCCGTAAGGCCATCTCCGCCGAGATTGAGAAGGCAAACGACGAACAGTGCCAGATCCTTTATGTCAACCAAGTTCGCAAACAGCTTCTCGATCACTTCGACTCTCCCATTCCCGAAGCCTTCCTCAAGCGTTGGATTCTTTCTCGCAACGAGGATAAGAACGTCACCGCCGAGACCATCGAGGAACAGTGGGCTGACACCTATGTTCCCTCGCTTAAATGGGAAATGATTGACGGTGCCCTCAACAAGATTAAGAATATCGAGCCGACACAGAACGAAGTCGTGGACGCTGTCAAGGACATCCTCCGCAAGACCGACGGCGAGCCTCAGGAAGGTGAGACTCCCGAACAGGCCGAACAGCGCCTCGAGCAGGCTGCCCGCACCATCGCTCAAGACCGCCGCAATGTGCAGCAACTTAGCGACAAAATCTATGTGGAGAAGACCTTTGCCCTCTTCAAAGAGCAACTCAACCCCGAGGTCGAGAAAGTCACTGCCAAAGAGTTCGCCGAGCGTTGCAAATAATCCCTGCCACACACGGGCATTAACAATAAGAAGACCGTCCCAAAGGGCGGTCTTTTTTCTATTCTTGAGGTCTTTTTCAACCCATTTTGGATACGCCTTGCCTCCCCCTTAGGAGCGAAGGCAGAGCGAAGGCAGAACGAAGACATCTTGTTTGCCGAGTGGCAATTCTAATATTGAAGTTTGTCAAAAGAGAAAAAGCTAGTAACATCTGAGCGAGAAATGGGTGTATGAGCATAGTGCCCTAAGTTACAAAATCCCGTAGGTAACAAAGTAACAAGTTAACATTTTCTTCGCTACTAACTAATAATTAAATATATAGAAACGTGGATTTTGGGAAGCAGGTAACATTTTGGTAACATTTTGTTTTTCGTTTGGGTACTTTTCGTGTTTCTAATGTTGACTTCTTGCATCACCTCTCTCTCCATAAAATGTTACCTCCTTTCAGTCGCAGGTAACATTTCTACAAGAGTCATATACTTATTATTCAAATATATATATCGAAAATGTTACTTTGTTACCTTGTTACCTCGCCCTTTTTGCAACAATACAAAGAGGAGGAATGAAATGTATATTTGCAGGTTACATTGTTTGGCTGTCAAACCATCTCCGACATGAAACGGAATGATAAACAATCATTTCCACTATTGTTTGCTACCAAGAGTGGATATAGAGCGGAAAAAGGGAAAAGGGAGTGGGTCTTCACTGGGTGAGGAAGGGATTTTGACGATGCGAAGTGGAAAGCCTCACTCCCTCAATGATTGTCTAAAGAACCTTGAGCAGTTCCACGTCGAAGACGAGGGTGGCGAAGGGTGGGATGGAGTTGCCGGCGCCGTGTTCGCCATAGGCTAGGTGGTAGGGGAGATAGAAGCGGTATTTGGCACCCTCTTTCATCAGCTGCACACCTTCAGTCCAGCCAGCGATAACTTGGTTGAGGCCGAAGTCGGCGGGTTGGTTGCGCTGGTAAGAGCTGTCGAATACAGTGCCGTCGATGAGTGTTCCATGATAGTGGCAGCGCACGGTGTCGGTGGCTTTGGGGCTGCGTCCGGTACCTTCGTTCAGCACCTCGTATTGCAGTCCGCTAGGGGTGACGGTGACTTCAGGACGCTTGGCATTTTCGGCAAGGAAGCGTTCGCCTTCGCTCTTGGCGGCAGTACGTTGTTTTTCTTCTAGTTCGGTGAAGAAGTCGTTTAACAATTTCGAGGCTTCTTCCATACCAATCAGAGGTGTGTTGCCTTTCAGCACGTCGGTGATGGCGGAGGCGTAGTCGTCGACATTCAGTTGGTTGCTCAGTCCCATTTCTTTCAGTTGATGGCCGATGTTCAGCCCTAAAGCGTAACTTAGTTTGTCCATGTGTTTTGTCAGTTGTTTTATTTACAATTGTTTATATAATATCAAGATAGGTGTGAATTTTTGCAAAGATACGCTTTTTTTATTCACGGACACAATATTTTTTGCATGAGTGCGTTAAAAGGTAAGATTAAAAATAAGAATGTCATGAGAAAAATTGTATTACTATCATTAATTATGGTGCTGGCCAGTGTGTCGGCACACGCACAATTGGGCGGATTGATTCAGAAGGCTGCCGCTAAGACTGCCAAAGCGATTGAGAAAAAGGCCGACTCGGTGGCAAATGTCGCCACATCGGCGTTGGACAAGCAGTTTGAGAAACAACGTCAGTCGCGTCAGCAGACAACAACCCAGCTGGCTGACGAGGAGGAGGTGAGTTTGGCCTCCCTGATGAGGCAAATGCCCGAACTGCCGACGGCGCAACAGCTGTGTGCCCACAAAGAGGCAGAACTGAACGAGCAGGCATTGCGGCTGCTGTCGAGTGCAGTGACGCGTTTCAACACTCAGGTGTTGAACCTTTCGGTGAAGGCGACATCGTTTGCGACGAAAGATATTGATTCCGCCAAAGTGGTGGATGCTGCCTATAAGTGGGCCCAACTCTCCACAGGTATGACGAAGGAGGAGCTGGAGCATCTTGCCACCCTGCCCGAAGAGGAACAGGAAGCATATATCAGAGCACATTATAAGACCGGTGATGCCGAGAGCGAGATAATTCAGCAGGCTGCTGATGCGAGCAAGTATATCGAGCCGTTGCAGCCGCTTATCAACAAGTGGGATGAGGCTGGTCGTAAGGCTGACCAAGTATTAGAACAGGCCGATGCCGTGTGCAAGAGGGTATATCAGAAGTATGCCCCCATGCTTGAGAAGGCAACCGACAAGGAGCGCAACCAGTTGTTGCTCAAATATTATAAGGATATAGTGGAAACACAGCGTATGGCGGTGCAGCAAGCCATGAAGATACGCCTCGAGGAACAACTGCCCATTGCGGAAGAGATTGAGCAGAAGATGGTAAAAATCCGTGCCGAACATCAGGATGCCATTACAGCCTTGCTCAACTATCCGCAGCTGACGGCATCGCAGTATTTTGCCGAGGTGTCGCGCCTGCTTGATATTCCTACGTATTAATTTAAAGTAGAATGTGAGGTATGAAGGGGTCAAAAGGTTTTTAATGTCTTAAATGTGGGTGAACCTTTAACCTTTGAAGCGAAACGCCCCTTTTAACCTTTCACGCATTTGTACACAATGAACGTCCGTCGTCTGATAACTATTCTGCTGCTGCTTGTTCCGTCGGTGATGCCCGAGGGACCGCTGGATTTTATCTCGTCTACGGCTGTGTGTCAAACCGAGATGGAAACGCCAAAGAAGCCTAGACCTCAACGAAAAGACCAGTCGCATTTCATTCTTAAGATGAATTACTATACGCCCAACCTCAAATTGAAGGACAACTTCACCACCGATTTGAATATGGGTAAGATAGCCGGTGTGGCAAGTCATTCGTCGCTAGGATTTGGGCTTTATATCCCTCTAGGACAATATTTCTTTCTCCAACCCGAAGCCCTCTTTTCGCTCGTTACCGACTGGGAGGCGGCGAGTTATGAGGGGAGTGTGGTGAAAGAGTTTGGATATGGCTTTAAGCATCGCTACGGTACGGCAATGGATGTGCCGCTGCTGTTGGGTGTGAAATGGGCACCATCGAAGATGTTTCGAGCAAAGGCGTTCTTGGGTCCCACGTTCAATTTGGGTTGGATACAGAAGGATTTTCAATCTAAATTCAACCCATATACGCTCACATTGGGTGCAGGTTTGGATTTATTGAACTTCATAGATGTGGATATGGGCTATCAGGTATTGATGGACGGCATGTCGTATGCTCGGCATTCGCAGTGGTTTGTCTCGGTGGGGATTATTATGTGAAGAGAATATATTAAATTGAAAAGTGAAAACTAATTAAATTGAAAATTGATAATTGAAAATTTGAATTCGTAAATTCGTTAATTTGTTAATTCGTTAATCATTGATGCGCCAAAGACTAACACATTCACACATTAACACGTTAACACATTCAAGAAGGAATTACTATGTTTATGAGCGGCTTTTGGAAAAGGATTCTTTGGCGAAGTGACAGGTGGCTGGGAGCCAACCGCGCGACTCGGTATCGGGAAGGGTTGTGCCGATATGGTTTTGACGACCATATTGTGATACTGGGTGGTGGTGAGATGTTGGAGGAACTACTTGAAGCCGTTGCTGACCGTAGCGATTGGGCAGGGAAGGATGTGGTGGTGCATTCCAGCCTTCCAGCTTTTCAAGTCCGTGCAAGGCTTGCCACAAGACTCTCGCCCGAGGCGGGTAGATTGTCGGTAACTGTATATCATGGCGACCGCACGAATGAGGCGGAACTCCGGTCGTGTCGTGTGGAACAGGCCTCTGTGCTGTTTATCATAGGCGATAATGATGAGAATGGGCACGATGCCCAGAATGTGCAATGCTGGGAACGGATTAGGTCGATACGTGTAGCGTCACAGCAGGTTGCTCAGTGCTATCTGTTTCTTAACACTAGCGCCACCGTATCGCTCTTCAACATGCTGCCACAGGAGGCGCACACCAGTGTCGAAACGACAATCATCAACCGATACGAGTCGATGGTTGAGCAGCTGCTTGTTGGTGACAATCCGCTGTCGGCAGGGCATACGCTCGACCGTGGTCTTGTCACCGCTGACGCCGACCGATATGTGCATCTTGTCGTGGCAGGTATGACGGAGGTTGGCTATGCTTTTGCCACTACTGCGGCGCGACTGTGTCATTTCCCAAATTTTGATGAGACGTCGCCACACCCCCTGCGAACCAAGATTACCTTGGTGGACCCTGCTGCCGATGTGAAGATGTGGCAGTTTAGAAACACCTATCCCCATCTTTTTGCCCTTTCTCATAGTCATTATATGGCCAACGAGAACGGATGGCTGCAATCTCGCCCCGACAGTAGCTATGGCGATTTTATAGATGTAGAATGGGAGTTTGTGAAAGGAACCTTGGCCGACGATTGGGTGAGAGCGTTGTTGGTAGACTATGCAACAGACCCTGGACAAGTGCTGTCGGTGGCTCTGTGTGGCAACTTGGCTGATGATAATTTTGCACTGTCCTTGCATTTGCCTTCACAGCTGTATCCCATGCCCGTCGATAGTGAAGAACCATCCGAGAACGACGCCTGCCAACTCACTGCCAGTCCCAATATCTATGTCTACCAGCCCAATTGCGGTATCTTGCCTGCGATGGCACAGAAAGAGGTGGTGCGTTTGCACAACCTGATACCTTTTGGCTGCTTTGGAGGTAACTACGACCCATTGATTGTCCGCCCGACGGCTGTTGCCAAGCGAGTCAACTACCTTTTGCAGAAAGAGAACAGCGGCAAGCAATTTGTGGCGATGCCTACAGATGCCTCCCTCCTCGATGCCTTGTGGCAGCAACTCTCGTTGGCTGAAAAGATATCGAACATCCACACGGCCAATTCGCTATACACCACACTCCGTGGAATGGCAATGGCGACTTCGGAGGCGCTGCATCCGTTGGACGACCCCGAACGGCTGGAGAACCTATGCCGTGTAGAACATTCGCGATGGAATGTGGAGAGACTCTTGGTGGGATATGAAGCGATGACCATTGCCGAACGCGACCGACTGAACAGCGCGCTAGCTAGTTCAGACTCCGATGTCCGCCAAGAGGCGCGCACCCATACCAATCGTAACACCAACCAATTATTTATATTTAAGGACATTGCCCCATACGCTAGCTTGTCTGAGTCGACAAAAGCCGACATCCGCACCATAGCACGTAATCTGCCATTGGCTGCGTTGCCCTATATCACGACATGCGATCAGTGAGTTGAAGGTGGGTTGAATTCTACTATTTAGAGTCTAAACAGTAAACCATCTCCAATTTCAACAAGTATAAAGGCTCAGTTTGCATGACACTTTCGTGTTAAAAAACAAAGCCACCTTGTTGTATATTAATTTTTTTTTGTATCTTTGTAATCGCTAGTAAAGCGACAACAAACCTATACAATGGCATAGAACCTATTGCTATTGTAGATGTTGCTGTTTTGGTCGCTTAGTAATATGAAGTGTAAAGAAAATATTTTTATAATATGAAAAAGTTATATATTCTCTCGATTTTGGTAGTATTGCTAATGAGTGGAAATTGTGCGATGGCATCGCAATCTACGGCCATAAGTCAGACAATAGGCAACGATGTTGAACATGTGACGGTGTGCGACAGCCTTGTATGGCATGGGGTTGTCTATACCGAATCCGGCACATACCTTTACGACCATACGTTGACCGAACCCGACCGCCCCGGCGTGGACACGCTCTACCTGACGGTGAACCACAGCAGCACCGGAGTGGACGAGCAGGAGGTGTGCGACGCCATCATCTGGTACGACCAGCTGTACGACGATACCGCATCGCATCCGACACATACCTTGTCGAACGCGGCAGGGTGCGACAGCGTGGTGACGCTGAACCTGACCATCCACCAGAGCAGCGAGACAGTCGACATGCAGACAGCCTGCGACAGTCTTGAGTGGGACGGCACGACCTACTACAGTAGCATTGAAGGCCCGATGGCATTCTACACCAATGCCTACGGCTGCGACAGCATTGTGACGCTAAGCCTGACCATCACGTCATGCAGCAGTGCCGAGCACATCGCGGCGTGCGACAGCCTCGTGTGGCACGGGACGACCTATACCGAGTCCGGCACATACCTCTACGACCATACGTTGACCGAGCCCGACCGCCCCGGCGTGGACACTCTTTACCTGACGGTGAACCACAGCAGCACCGGAGT
>JAFWQP010000149.1 GCA_017509045.1 Bacteroidales bacterium | reverse complement strand
GCTACATACGTACTAATGTGAAATGTGAAATGTGAAATGCAATGATTTTTGGTTTTTTGGGTAGGTATATAATATGGTATAATTAATATAATTAATTAATAATTAATAATTTATATAATAAATTACCCGAATTGAGGAAAAAACATACGCATTTCACAATTTCACATTTTACATTTTTTAGTATAACGCTATAACAGAGTGTATTGCAAAAAGCCAAATCCTATTTCACAACCATGAAAACACGGGCAAATACAGCCCTCCAATACCCAATCTTCCGACCTTGCACAAGGATTCTATTCGGGCCGATAGCTCACCTACGCATTTCTCGGAAGAGCCTGTTTTTTATCGTGGGTTGGGACGATTCACCGATTTGTGGCGGCACGGCGGATGAGGTCGAGCTGTTTCCAGAAGTCGGGGAAGGATTTGCTGACCTGCTCGGGCTCTTCTATGACCATGTTGGGGAAGATGAGCGTGAGCACGCCGAATGCCATCGCTATGCGGTGGTCGGCGTGGGTGCTGATGGAGGCGCAGGGTTTCAGCCCAGCAGCGGCAAGGCGTACCTCGGTGGCGGTCTGCGTGATGGTGGCACCCATCTTCTCCAGCTCTTCTTTGAGGGCGCTGATGCGGTCGGACTCTTTGATGCGCAGATTTTTGATGCCTCGCAGACGGGCTTTCATGCCCAATGCGGCACAGCTGACCAGCACGGCGGGCAGCAGGTCGGGACAGTCGATGAAATTGTACTCGAACGAGTCGGGGTGCTTGCCAGTGCCCACGATGGCTATGGAGCGGGTGTTGGCTCGATAGGGCGAGCGTAGCTCCTGTGTTTCGACTCCCAACTGTGCAAAGAGTTCTTTCGCTACACGGTCGCCTTGGGTGGAATGGCTATAGGAGAGTCCTTGCATCCGTATTCTGAGGCCTGGCACCAAGCAGGCGGCGGCGTAGATGTAGGATGCCGAGGACCAGTCGGGTTCGATGTTTACCACCTGTTTCTTGTGCTGGGTGTCGGCAGGGAGTGTTTCCACACGGTAGACCCTTCGGTTGGGGCTGACCGAGTTTTTGATGCCTGCCTGAGTGAGCAGGGCGCAGGTCATCTCGATATAGGGGCGTGAGGCGGCACGGTCGGTGAGGGTGAGTGTCAGCCCATTGGGCAGCAGGCAGCCGATAAGCATCATGGCGGAGACGTACTGGCTGCTCTCGTTGGGGTCGATTTCAGCCATGCGGTATTGGGGTGTGAAGCCTGTTATGTCGAGGGGTAGGAAGCCTTCCTCCTCGGTGCATACGATGGTGCAGCCCATGTGGCGCAGGCATTGGATAAGGGGCAGCATGGGGCGTTGCTTGAGACGGTCGTCGCCGGTGAGCCGCCATTGGCCAGGGGTAACGGCAAGCAGCGCCAACAGGAATCGTGCCACCGAGCCGGCGTTGTGGCAATAGAATAGGTTGGAGGTGCCGTGACGCAGCTGGGCAAGGAGGGCGGCCATCAATTGTGTGTCGTCGGCGTCGGACAGATTTTTCAGCATGAAGGGTAACCCTTTGTTGGGGTTGTTCCCATTCTGCCGCAATCCCAAGATATGGTTCAGCATCAGCCATCGGTTGCTGAGGCTTTTGGAAGCGGGCAGTAGGATATGAAGGTCGTTGGTCTTCATGTGTGTTGTGCTGTTGATGTGTGGGTGGGCAGCGCGGCTTGTGACGGGGATTATACGTCGATATTGTACTCCTTGATTTTGCGATAGAGGGTGCGCTCGGAGATATGCAGCTCTTTGGCGGCGGCACCACGTTTGCCATCGTGGCGTTTCAGTGCCATACAGATGGCTTTCTTCTCCCGCTCTTCTAGTGCCAGAGGCTCTTCTTCCACCACTTCGGAGTCTTGGAAGCTCTCTTCGGGGGGCGCGGGGGTGTCGGTGGGCAACACCTGCACCTCGCCCGCAGGGTGATGCTGTGGGGTGTCGAGGTAGGGATAATTGTTGACAGAGGCGGAGGTGGGGAGCGGCATGCCCTGTGCCAGCTGGGTGACGGCCTGCCGGAGGTCGTTGATTTCGTTGCGCATCTCGCTAATCATCTGCCCCATGGAGAGGGCTTTCAGCAGAAGTTCGCGGTCGGAGATGGCTGTGGTGTTTCCGCTGGTGGCACCGGTGAACAGGGCGGGCATCTTTTCTTCGGGAACATAGCTGAGATAGTTCTGTAGGATGGCGCGGGTGATGGTGCGTTCTTTTTCCACCACGGCAATCTGCTCAGTGACGTTCTTGAGTTCGCGGATGTTGCCGTACCAGGGATAGTTCATCAGATATTCGCGTGCGTCGTCGGTAAGGAAGATGGGCGGCATGCTGTATTTCTCTGCCACGTCGGACGAGAATTTGCGGAACAGCAGCGGTATGTCGTCGCGGCGTTCGCGTAGGGGGGGGATATAGATGGATATTTGTTGCAGACGGTAATAGAGGTCCTCGCGGAAGCGGCCGTTGCGCACGGCAGCCACAAGGTCGACATTGGTGGCGGCGACCACGCGCACATTGACTTTGATGGCGGTGGAGGAGCCTACGGGAATAATCTCGCCATTCTCCAGCACACGCAGCATCTTCACCTGCATGGCAAGGGGCAGCTCGCCAATCTCGTCGAGGAAGATGGTGCCTCCGTCGGCTTCTTCGAAATAGCCTTTGCGGTTTTTCTCGGCACCGGTGAAGGCTCCCTTGACGTGGCCGAACAGCTCGCTCTCGATGGTGCCTTCGGGGATGGCGCCGCAGTTGACCGACACCAGACCCTTGCCTTGGCGCACATGCTTGCGTAGGCTGTTTTCGTGGATGATGCGGCTGAAGACATCTTTACCCACGCCGCTCTCGCCGGTGATGAGTATGCTGAGGTCGGTGGGTGCCACCTGTATGGCTTTGTTGAGGGCTAGCAGCAACTTGGGGTCGTTGCCAATGATGCCGTATCGTAGTTTTAGTGTCTGAAGGTCCATGAGAATTGATTATTGAAGTTGAAAATGGGGAATTGGGAGAAGTGTGTTTTCTATACTATTACACGCCGTAGCGATTTGCACACCGTTTGGCGCAGCTCGACCAATTGTTGGTGCTCTGCCAGAAGCATCATTTGCTGCTCCTCGTCCTTGCACTCGCGTAGCTTGTAGCTCAGGGATTCAATTTTTTGTTCTATTTTTTTCTGTTTGAATGTGAGTATTGATTCTTCAACGTCTTTGTAGAGCCGACTTTCGATAGAGGGTACGGCGATGTGCTTCTCTTTCAGCCATAGGTCGCTGACGGAATAGGATTCAACCATGAGCGACAGCGCCTTGTTGCGTAGCAGGGTGTCGCTGTTGGTGGCAAAGAAGTTGGCGTCGGGTAGGGGCTGCTCGGATTCCACTGCCTGGCGGTAGAGGTCGAAAATCTGCTGGTAGAGACGATTGTCGAAAGCGAGCTCGTTGGCAGTGACTTCGTCCACGATGATGTTGGCGATGGGCATGTTGGCGGTGAAGGTGTTGCCCTCTTCGTCCTGCACCTCTTGGGGCAGCTGGTGTGCACCGTAGTTCAGCAGCAGCCTCACTAGCTTTTGCTCTTGCGCTTCGGCGGGATGCTCGGCAGCCAAGATTTGTTCGGGTGCGCGGTAGGTGGAACTTTGGCGCATCAGCTCGTAGTCGTCGGGTTCGGGCTCGAGTGGGGGAGGTGCATCCGTAGGGATGCCTTGGGGTAGTGGCTGTGTGGGTGGAGTGGCTGACTGGCTGTGTTGGCGAGCTTCCTCCTTGCGCTGCTTGATGAGGTTGAGGTTGATAGTTTTGCCAAGCTCTTGTAGCAGGATCTGCTCGTTCATGCGCAGTTTGGAGGCGGCGAGGCGGATGTAGTCCTGTTGCTCGATGCGGTCGGGCACTAAGGCGATGGTGTTGACAATCTCCTTCAGCACTTCCGACTTGCGGATGGGGTCTTGCTCTACGTCTTCGAGCAGCACACGTGTTTTGAACGCTACGAAGTTTTCCTCGTGGGTGTGTAGGTATTCCTGTAGCTGGGTGGAGCCGTATTTCTGGGCATAACTGTCGGGGTCTTCGCCGTCGGGGAAGAGCACCACGCGCACATGCATCCCCTCTTCGAACAACAGGTTGACGGCACGCAGGGCGGCCTTGATGCCTGCCTTGTCGCCATCGTAGAGTACAGTGACGTTGGGAGTGAAGCGCTTGATGAGGCGTATCTGCTCGACGGTGAGGGAGGTGCCACACGACGCGACGGTGTTGCACACGCCCGACTGGTGCATCGAGACCACGTCGACGTTCCCCTCCACCAGATAGCATTTATCCTCCTTGGATATGGCGTTGCGAGCTTGGTAGATGCCGTAGAGGGTGTGGCTCTTGTCGTAGATTTCGGAGTCGGGCGAGTTGACGTATTTGGCAGCCTGTTTCTCGCTGCTTAGGATGCGTCCGCTGAATCCCAACACGCGGCCAGAGATGCTGAATATGGGGAACATCACGCGGCCACGGAAGCGGTCGTAGTACTTGCCTTCCTCTTTGAAGATGGTGAGGCCGCTCTTTTCGAGCACCTCGTCGGAGTAGCCGTTGCGACGTGCGTGGTCGGTGAAGTTGCGCCAGTCGTCGAGGCAGTAGCCGAGGCCGAAGGTGCGGATGATGTCGTCGCTCAGTCCGCGTTGGTGGAAATAGGCGAGGCCGACGGCACGCCCCATCTCGTCGTTGTAGAGCAAGTCGGCGAAATACTTCTGCGCAAACTCGCTGACGTGGAACAGGCCGTCGCGCTCGGTTTGGCGTTCCTTCTGTTCCTCGGTCATGCGCTCCTCTTCTATTTCGATATTGTATTTCCGCGCCAGATAGCGTAGCGCCTCGGGGTAGGTGTAGTGCTCGTGGTCCATGATAAAGCCTACTGCGTTGCCCGACTTGCCACAGCCGAAGCATTTGTAGATGCCCTTGTTAGGCGAGACATAGAACGAAGGGGTCTTCTCGTTGTGGAACGGACAGCAGCCGATGTGGTTTGCACCCCGTTTCTTCAACGATACAAATTCACCGATAACCTCCTCGATATGAGTGGCATCCATGATGCGTTGTATGGTCTCCTTGCTTATCATTTCGGACTGCAAAAGTACAAAAAAAAACTGACAATTTGTCAGTTTTCTAATGCAAATCTACCTTTTGTTTTGTAATTACCTATCAATTAGTCCGCTTCTTCTATCCCATCTCCCATTCCCCACCAGGTTCGTCATGTAAATACCCCATTCAACTCATGGTGGGTTCTATTAATCCCAAATCGGTCATTAGACCGCCTTTTATATCCTTTCTCTCTTTGTAAGGTCTGTTTATGCCATATCAGCATTTCTTTATGTTCCATGACGTTACTTGGGCTCGGCATAGCAAGCAAGCTTGCTCTGCACTCGCCTTTGGTAACGTTCGGCATCTTGTCCACATCCCTGTCTCGCCGTAGCTGAAAGGCATTCACTGGATGCCTTTCTCACCTTCGCCAGCGATGAGGCCAATCTGCTCGAGTCATTACGAAAGACTAGAGCAGAGAAAGCTCGCTTTCTATGCCGAGACCAAGTAACGTCATGGAACATAACAAATGCTAATCTGCCATAAACCCTAATGACCGATTTGGGTTGAAGGATAGGGGTTTAGTCGCAGAGGACGTAGATGTCGTTGCGGGGATTGATGTAGAGGACGGGAAGGTGGTGGGGGTTGCGGATGGTGCGGCGTTCCTGGGTGCCGGCAAACCATTCGATGATGTCGAGGTCGCGGGTATCGGTGGTGACGGAGATGAGGAGGCCGCAGCCGATGTGGGCGGCGGTGTCGCAGACTAGTGTTTCGGGGAAGAGGGCGTGACCGCTGACGGATTGTTGGTTGTAGGTAACCCCAAGACCGTTGAAGAATTTGTTCATGAAACGAACATTGTTGTGCCATTTGGTGTGCAACCCTTCGTCGGTATAGTTGAAGTGGAGCATGGTGAGGTGGCTATGGTTGAAGCGGCTGAAATAGCTTGCCCAAATGAGTTTTTCCTTGCTCTCCTTGCGGAAGTCGATGCCATAGCCTACATGGGTGTAGACGGTGGGGTCGGAAAGAAGGCTCTGAACGGTGAGGTAGGCAATCTTGCAGCCACCAAAGAGGTGCAACACTTGAAGGGGATGGGTGGGTGAGCCACGACGGGCGGCGGAGTTGACACCAGCTACAGCGATAACCCCATTGAGCATGGTGGGGAGAGCGTCGATGACTTCGCGTGTATTGCCTTTCATAGCTACGTGTGCGGGGTGTACGTCGGGGTGTGCAGCCTCGATTTGAAGGAGTGTGGGGGTGGCTTGGGCAACGGTGGGGTTGTGGTGGTGGGAGTCTTCGACGTAGAGGAGGATGAGCCCTTTGTTAAGCATACGGGCAAGGAAACAGGCATGGCTGACCACTTCGTTGGTCATACTGAGGTCGGCAAGATAGGCAATGACGAATTGGTCTTTCATGTGGTTATCGGATGAGCGTGATGTCGCCTTTGAGGAGGTTTTCTTGTCCGGCTTCGCACTTGATGTGGCAGGTGTAGGTGTAGACTCCGGGAAGGCAGGGATTGCCGTTGTAGTGGCCGTCCCAGCATTGGTTGATGTCGTGGGTTTCGAATACTTTCTCACCCCAGCGGGAATAGATGGCAAGGTAGAAGTCGAGCACAAAGTTACCACGGAAACAGAGCTGGTCGTTGATGCCGTCGAGGTTGGGCGAGAAGGTGTTAGGAATAAAGATATTGGGTTTGCCACAGATGACTTCGGTACAGCGGAGCGTGATACTGCCAGTCCAAGAGCAATTGAGACTGTCGGTGACGGTGACGCTGTAGACGGAGATAGTGTCGGTTGGAGTGGCAATAGGGTTGGGTCGGTTAGGGTGGTCGAGCGTGTAGGCGTTGGTCCATTGGTAGGTGGAGCCGGGGACTTCGGTGACGTGGAGTTGTACGCTTTCGGTGAGGAAGAATATGGAGTCGTCGGCCCAGACACGCATGTGACGGAGGTTGGTGTCGCGAATGATTTCGGTGGTGGCTTGATAGGGACAGCCGGCGGTGTCGGTGAAGTGGATGGTGTAGGTACCTTCGCAGAGGCTGTCGAGAAGGGTGTCGCCTACGTGTAGGTTGGGGAGGTCGTAGGAGACGGAAATCCATGCGTCGCAGCCGTCGCCACAGATGACGGGTTTAGATTCGAGGGTGTATTGGAGCGTGGGTGGGTCGGTGATGGTGAAGGTGGTTTGGTAGGTGCAGCCGTGACTGGTGATGGTGAGGGTATGGGTGCGACCGTCGGCGCTAAGTCCTGTAAGAATGGAGTCGCCTGGGATGCCGTCCCAAAGATATTGTGCCGAGTCGCTGACATCGGGATGGACGACGGCTATGACACGTCCGTCGCTGCCACCAGGACAGGTGGGTGAGATGACGATGAGTGTGTCGAAAAGGTTGACGTAATTGACTGTGAAGGTGTCGATCTCAGAGCAGCCTAGGCTGGTGGTGATTTGTAGGATGTATTGGCCAGTTTGGGTGACGAAGGGGTTGGCAATGGTGCTGTCCGAAACTTCGCCTTGGAGCCAATGGTAGGTGCAACCCATGATGGGGTGGGGACCTATTTGGATAGGATCGTTGGTGCAGGAGGATAGGGAATGACTGTGTAGGCCGTTGTCGCTAAGCACCCAGACTGGTATAGTGGTGGTGTCGGTGACTCGGCAGCCATCGGTGAGATAGGCGATGAGCTGTACGGTGTAATGCCCGGGTTGGGTGTAGGTGTGCTGAGGGTCGCGAAGGGTGGATGTGGTGCCGTCGCCGAAGTCCCAAAAGAAGGTGTCGCCACGGCTGGTGTTGACAAAGTTGGCTGTGTAGGGCGTGTCGCAACCTACGGGAGGAGTGATACATTCGGCCACAGCATAGTCGTTGTGGATATTGATACGGAAAAGGGCGTTGTTGCAGTTGTTGCTGAGGTTGTGGCGCGACCAAGCCCCCTCGGTGGTGGGGAAGCCGTCGTTTTGGTAGCAACTGGCGCAGACGCTTTGGTAGAGGGTAGACATCTTGTCGAAACGGCTGGTGCCGCCGTCGACGTGGTCGTAGCCGCCGTTGAGGGAGGTGACACCGTGAATCTCGCCGAAGAAGGATGCGAAATCGAGACGCGAAGCATTCTCATCTATGGCCATGATGTAGAAGTCCTGACCGTCGGTTGTGTCCTGTAGGGCGTTGGTAGTGGTCTCCATACCTGTGGTGCCGCCTTGATTCCAATTTATGTTATAGCCGTCGACAAAGTCGCGTCCCCAACCGGCAGCATAGACACGGTCGCAAAGGTCGGCAGCGAATGCAGTGGGGGAGAGGTTGGGGCTGCCATTGGGGGTGCCGAAGACGGTGGACCACACAAGGCCGCTGAGGTCGGGCTGAAAACGGGCAAGAATCATTCCGCTACCGGGGACGTTGTAGTTGGCATTGTAGATCATGGCGTTGGTGGTGTCTTTGGTTTGGCCGTAGACAAAGACATCGTTGTTAATGCCACAGCGGACGAAATAGAGTTGGTCGTAGACTGAAGTGCCGTAGAAAGTAGATGCCATGAGATTGTCACCTGCGTATGATATTTTGGAGATAAAGCCGTCGGCAGTGCCACCGCCATAGGTGGTCTGTAAGGTGCCGGGAGTGGTGGGAAAGCTTGGAGATGAGGTGCCGCCGCAGACGACTAGGTTGTAGCTGGTGTCTACGTCGATAGAGTAGACGGCGGTGGGGTCGAGTCCGCCTAGGTAGGTGGACCATATCATGTTGCGAAGATTATAGTCGATTTTGAATGCGATTCCGCTCTGTGTGGAGTAAGAGGCGGACTGTATACAGTTGCGTGTGATGGGGAAGTCGAACGAGTTGGTTGTGCTTCCCACGTAAACATTATTGAGGTCGTCGGTGATGAGCTCGCCGCGGGCACCGTCGCCGTAGTTGAAGTAGAGCGAGTCGTTGCCGCCCATGATGACGTTGCTGCGGTAATTGTATGAGTTGTGGTAATTGAGACCGTCGTTGTTGGAGCCTCCCACGTAGGTAGAGGCCTGCAGCTGGGAACCGTCGCTGCTGAAACGGCTGATGAAGATGTCGCTGCCGTGTGCAAAGTTGATGGTGGAGGTCCTTTCGAATTGGAGGGCGGTGCCGCCGTTGAAGGTGGTGTCGTAGGCTCCGGGGGTGACGGGGAAGTCGGACGAGCCTGTGGTGCCAAAGATGACCAGCTCGTCGAGGGTGTTGACGTACATGCTGTGGGGCATGTCGGCAAGGCTTCCGCCAAGATAGGTGGCGTAGAGGCGTTGGGTGCCGGAGGTGTCGAACTTGAAGATGCCTATGTCGGCATTGCTGTTGTAGGTGCCGTCGTAAGCACCGACAGAGACGGGGTAGCCGATGTCGAACACCAGACCTGCGGTGTAGGAGTTTTTATAGAAGTCATAAGTGGCGGTGGTGCCCCAGTTGTCGGCGGTGGAGCCTGTGTAGGTTGAGAAGTGGAGTATGGGGTCGATGACAAGGGGCTGGGTGGTGTCGTAGGTGTCGAGGATGAAGGTGATTTGAGTGCCTTTGATACGATAGTGTGCAGGTATCTCGCGATTGCCTGTTTCGGAGGGTTGGTAGGCGTAGGGTTCGAGTTCAACCAGTTCGCCTACCGAGGTGCGGATGATTAGGTTGCCGCCGCTGAGGTAGAGTTTGTCTGCCCCGTCGTAGCGCATCACGATGTCCGAGGGGTCGGCTCCGGGGGAGATGTAGAAGTTGGTCTTTAAGGCTTTTTCTGCCACACGGATGTCGAGATCGATGCCAGGGTAGAGATTTTGGTAGTAGACCGTGCCGTAGTGTGGCAATCGCGACACCCAGCGCTTGGGGTCGTGGCCATAGTAGTAGTTGTCGTAGCCGCCGAGGGTGTCGATGTCCTGCCCCGTAATAATGGCATGAGGGTTACATCCGTCGAAGACTACTTTATAGGCGTGCATCATTTGGCCTACCTGGTGGTGAAAATGGTGGCTTTGATGGTCGTGGGCTTGTTCTCGCAGGGCGATGGTGAAGCAGTCGCGCTCGGCAAAGAATGCGGCATTGTGCATTTGGGCCCTGAAGAGGAAGGGCTCGTTCCATTGTCCTTGATTTTCGATGAAATATGTGCGTCCGCCTGTTCCCAAGGTGTCGCGTTGGCGGGCAAAGGTGGTGTTGGCGGCTAGTAATAATAATAGCAGCAAGAGTGTGCCTTTGCGGGCACACTCTGCTGTAGATAGTGGTTTGGGAATACTATTTGAGAACTTCGATGACACCATTGTGTTCTAGATTGCCTTTGTATCCTTTGCCAGAGAATCTGTAGAAGTAGGTTCCTGCGGGTGTGTTGGTCTTGGCAGGATCCCAGAATTGGTCGTCGCGTAGGATATTGACGGCATGGAAGACTCGCGAGCCCCATTTGTCGTAGATGTCGAGTTGGTTGATAGGATAGGCAAGACCCTCGACCAGGTTGACGATGACAAAGCGGTCGTTGATTCCGTCGCCGTTAGGAGTTACGACGTTGGGGAACTTGAGGTTGTCGTTAATGAGGAGGACGGAGTTTTCTACCGTGTCGGAGCACTGTATCGGTCGTCCGCTAGGGCCGAAGTTGTCGGTGCGTGCGATGAGACGGATGGTGTAGTTGCCCGAGATGTCCTCGCCATTGATGGCAGGCCATTGCCAAGTCGGGTTGACATCGGTAAGAGTCTGGAAGGAGTTAGGCATATCCTTGTTGTATTGCACTTCCCAGAAGTAGCGGTTGTTGCCGTTGTCGGGAGTGGTGTTGTTGATGAGTGAGATGGAGGGGTGCAGCACTGTCGGGAACACAGGATCCCACGAGAATGCAGCCTTGGGTGAGGGGTATACATTGATGAGGTTGGTGTAGATTAGCGAGTCTTTGCAGCCCTTGTCGCTTTCCACGTAGTATTTGAAGTCGTAGCTACCTGCTGCGTAGGAGTGGCTGGGATTCTTGAGGGTAGAGTAGGTACCGTCGCCAAACACCCAGTGATATTTATAGCCGTGGGTTGTGGTGTTGTCGATGTTGATGGTGAAGGGTTCGCAGCCTTCGAGGGGATAGATGCCCGGGTCAAAGTTGGGCACGGGCTGTGGGTTGATGGAGACCACGATGGTGTCGCGGGCGGAGCATTCAATGTTACGCGCTGAGTTGCCCACTTCCACTATGTATGTCTTGGTGTCGTACGTTCCAGATTGGGTGGTGATAATAGGCGTGGTGTCGCCTGTGGGTTCCCAGGTATAGCTGTAGCCAAACACATTGGAGTATGGGTCGCTGGCGTCCAGCTGGATGGTGTTGATGCCGCACAGCACGGTGTCGTTGCCCAGGTGGGGTTCGGGTGTACGTACGGTTGTAATGTGTGTCAGCGTATCCCAGCGGCAGCCAAATTCGTCGTAGACGGACAGTCTGATTCTGAAGTCGCCGCTTGTGTCGGGCGATGAGATGAAGGCTGCGGTGGTGTCGTTCCACTTCTGGTTGATGCGTATGCCTTTGTACAAGCCGTCGCGGAAGTCGGTCTGGGCTGTGTCGGGACGCCACACTACGGAGTCGATGCCGACCTGATAGTCGCAGTCGTCGCCGCTGGCCGAGCCGCAGATGTCGAGCGACCAGTTGAAAATCCAGCCGTTATCACCACCCCAGAAGTCGCATATCTCTGCATTCCACACACCTGCCAGAGGGCATCCGACCAGTTCGCTAAAGTCGCTTGCGGGAGTGTAGTAGTTGGTCTTTTCTTCGTGGTTGCTGTGCAGACGGACGCTGTGATGGTACGAGTTGGGATTGGGATTGGCTTGTTGGTGATAGTTGCTTGCCATGATGGGAAGGTCGATGGTAGCATCTTCCTCGTAATAGCCATTAGTACCCATCGTTGAGATGTACCAGTAACCAGGTTGGTAGCGAGTAGGAAGGTCGGCAGGGTCGCCAGTGACAAGTGTATAGTTCTCGTTGCGCGACCAGCAGTAGTCGAGGCCGATGCCAAAGGGATTCCACAGACTGTCGCAGGCTTCATCTCCGCCTCGGTCAGTGTGGGTAGTCCAACCGGCATCTTCTGAACCGCCGGCGCTGCCTCCATCAGGCGAATCATCTGGGGCATCGGGGTCACAAGTACTGCAGTGTGTGTTTTTACCCCATTTTAAGACGGCGTAACCTACAGTCGGCGAAGTGTTCTTGTCATAGATAGGGCAAAAGATGGAAATGCGGTAGTCGCCAAAGTAGGTATGCTCATAGTTAATACAGACAGAGCAGATCTCATCAGGACTTGTGACTTTTTTGCTTGAGGGGAACTCACCCGTGAAGTCGACAGGTGCCTGGTAGCAAGGTGTTGAGCAATTAGGACCATCGGGGATGAATGTTCGCACTTCGTTGACTTTGGTCACAACCTTGGCAAATTTAATCTTCTTAAGGGTTAGGGTACCGTTGTCGCCGTCGTAACCCACATTCACCATCAGCGAGTCGTTGCTACATATAGAGCTGAGGTCAAAGATTGTCTTAATTGGGTTCGGCGACACTCGCACTTGTATCGCTGCGTCTATTCGGCTTGGACACCCGTTCTCGTCTACTAGTTTTAAACCTACAGTATAGCAGTCTGCCGATTGGAAACCGTTGTACACTACCTCCGTGGCTCCATAGTCATTGTAGTTGTCACTTCCGAGTGTCCAATAGAACATAACGTTGCTGTCTTCAGGGAAGTAGAATCCTGTGTTATGGGTGTAATTGCCGTGGCCATGGAATATGGCGCCCTGTCCTTCGCAAAGCAAGGCAGCCCACACCATGCCCAGCGTGTCGATACTGATAATGCTGTCGGTCTGTATGGTGTCGTAATAAATGGTATCGTGTTGGTAGATGCTTACAATTATACTGTCATTCGTTGTAGAATCAATGCCCCAAGTGGTGTCAGAAACGGTAACGGGACCTATGGTGTCATACCTGTTATAGAAAACGGTATCAACAAGGGAGGGCACCCATTTCAACTGCCCATGTCCCACCACTTCGCCTGTTTCCAGGTCTGTACGGTCAAACACCGAGTCGATGGTCGATGTGATGTATTCGCAGGGGAACATGCAATTCAGTGACAGTTGGATGCCGGCGTAGTGTTCGGAGGTGTCGCGGATTGAACTGCGCAGTCTGAAGGTCAATTCCCCAGTAGTGTTGGCTGCACTAATATAGAGCACCTCAGCGGAATCGGTGCAGTAGCAGTTGTTCCTTTTCAACAATAATGGTGAACTGGTAGTTGGACCATCATAGATATAGAAGGTATCTTTACATCCGACATCGAATACATAGAATGTGACGGCCATTTTTTTCATACCCGTAGAGTCCACCGTGTCGCAGTTAGAGTGGATGGTCAAGGTGTAGTCGTGTCCGGGAGAGTATTCATTACTGGATCCGCCATCGTCAAATATGGCCATGCCTGAGTTGCCAGGGCCGAACTGTGTAGTGCCGTTCGATGCGGAATCGAGATACAGCGTTACCACGTTCTGCGCCATTACACCGCTGGCAAAGGCAAGTGCTATTGCTAACAGAAATAACTTTTTCATATCAATTAGTATTAGGCGTTAATAATCTCATTTAGTCTTTAAATTGTTCTGGATAGGTGTGGCGAGACATGGTCTCTCTGTAGCCACGCACTCCCAGATACTGCACATTTTTGCCACTCCCCATGCGGAAATAGATGGGTTGCTCGTAGCGGCGAGGACGGAACGTGTCGTAGTCGTAGCCCCAATAGCTGATGGTGTTTAGGTCTGCTACAAAGCCGTCGGGTACCTTTTTACCCGTGATGCGGTCAGTCAGTTCGGTGATGTTGTGCACAATGGCATCGCTGGGCACTTCGTTGGTGATGAAGAAGGCACACCGCGAAAAGTCGCAGTAGTCTTCTGCCTTGTCCTCGGGTAGATAGGTTGAGTCTACACCTTCAAGGACGTAGAGCGGATACAGAACAGCTCTGCAATTCCTTTCCTGGGCCTGGCTTGTCCATCCAAAGGCTAGTACGACAAGTAATGTAAGAACGATTTTTTTCATGGTATTATTGTATTTGTTAATATTGTCTCTAGGGTGTTTCTGTTTTCAATTTACTTTTTTATCCAATTTAAAAATGAACATTCTTTTGCGCTTTTACCATATACTGTCAAAAGTGCCAAAATCGTCACCCCTAGAGCCCGTTTTTTAACTTTATTTAACTTCTTTTTGCAATTTCTTGACCAAAGCCATCAAAAATCCTAACACCAAGAAGCCTCCCGGTGCGAGGATAAAGAGCAGCATACCGTCGTTGCCTCCGATAAAATTATGGCCAAATGCCGCACCGGCACCCAGCATTTCACGCACCAGGCCCACCAAGGTCAGTGCCCAGGTGAAACCCAAACCCATGAATAGGCCGTCGAGCAGCGAGTGCCACACATTGTTTTTCGAGGCAAATGCTTCGGCACGTCCCAGCACGATGCAGTTCACCACAATCAGGGGGATGAACAGACCCAGTGTGGCGTACAGGTCGGGCAGGTATGCCTGCATCACCAGCTGCACGATGGTCACAAATGTGGCTATCACCACGATGAATGCCGGTATACGCACCTTGTCGGGTATTACCGACTTGAGCAGTGAGATAACGATGTTCGACATGAGCAGCACAAAGGTTGTCGCCAGTCCCATGCACATACCGTTGATGGCCGACGTGGTGGTTGCAAGCGTGGGGCACATGCCCAGCACCAGTACCCATGTGGGGTTTTCCTTAATGAGTCCGTTTTTGATAATGTCTACAGCTTTCATTGCTCATTGCCTCCTTTCTGGAATATTGCGTATGCGTTGTTAATAATCTCGCAGAATGCGCGCGATGTGATGGTCGAGCCGCTGATGGCGTCCACATCTCCGCCGTCCTTTTTCACCTTCAGGCCGTCGGCGGGGTTCTTGCCGATAACGTTGCCCTTGTTGCCTTGCTGGAACCATTCGCCTGCTTTGGCGCCCAGTCCTGGGGTCTCTGCCGTCTCCAGTATCTGGTAACCGCTGATATTGCCCTCGGCATCCAGACCTACCATGGCGACCAAGTTGCCGCCAAAGCCTTTGCTGCTTTTCGACTCGATGGCCATACCCACCAATTCGCCTTCGGCATTATAAGCCTTTGTGCAGGGCACTTCGTCGATAACCGCCTCTTCCAGTCGGTCGAATTGGGGCAGCACCGCCTTCACGGCTGCCTCTTTCTTGGCTATCTGAGCCTGCTCGATAGGCTCGGCCGTAACACTGCTGACAAACGCCAGTGCCGCCGCTGCCACCACCGCGATGATGGTGAGCGACAGCAGCATATTGATTAACGTAGATTGTGCTTTCTTTGCCATAATATTGTTTTTTTTCTAGTTTTACTAGTATTGCTAGTATTGCTAGTATTACTAGTTATTCTATTCTTATCTTATTTTGCAAATCTCTTGGGGGTGCACCAGCGGTTGATGAGCGGGGTCACCGAGTTCATCAGCAGGATGGCGAAGCTCACGCCTTCGGGGTAGGCTCCCCAGTTACGGATGATAATGGTCAGCAATCCGCAGCCGAAACCAAATATCAGCTGTCCGACCTTCGACATGGGCGATGTCACCATGTCTGTTGCCATAAAGCAGGCACCCAGCATGATACCGCCCGTCAGGATGGTGGTCACGGGGTCGATATACTGTCCGGGGTTGCACAGCCACAGTATGCCGCTAAACACAAATGCGGTGCCGATAAATGCCACGGGGATGTGCCAGGTGATAACCTTGCGGCACAGCAGATACACCGCGCCAATCAATATGGCTATCGCGCTCACCTCGCCCAGCGAGCCGCCCATGTGGCCCAGCAGTATCTCGGTCAGCGAGGGCAGGTTGTTGGCCTCTATCACGCTCTGCACGGTGGCGCCGTCGTGTGTCAGTCCCTCCTTAATGATGCCGAGCGGGGTGGCTCCCGTGGTGGTGTCCAACGACATGGGGAACCATTTGCCCACCGTGGGCCATGTGGTCATCTGTACGGGGAAGGAGATGAGCATAAACACGCGTCCCACCAGTGCGGGATTGAACGGGTTTTTTCCCAAACCTCCGAAGGTCATCTTGCCAACACCTATTGCCACCAAGGCACCTATTGCCACAAGCCATATCATCTCGGCAGTGGCGGGCACGTTGAATGCCAGCAGCAAGCCCGTCACCACGGCCGAGCCGTCGCACACGGTGCTGGGCACTTTAAGTATAAATTTCTCGATAAGCCATTGGAACAGGCAGCAGCACACCACCGATACCAGGCTGATGAGTAACGCGTTGAGGCCAAAGTAGGCTATGCCGCACAGCAGCATCGGCACCAATGCCAAATTAACGCGCCACATGATTTTCTTCGTCGACTCGTCGCTGTGTACGTGAGGAGAACCTGATATATTTAATAAGTTCATATTATAATATTATTAAATTCTTTGAGTATTGATTAACGGTCATTTCTTGGCAGCCATCATGGCACGCACCTTGAACTTGCCTAGACGTATCTCGTCGGTCAGAGGCTTGTTGGCGGGGCAGCTGAAGAAGCAGCACCCACACTCGATGCAGTCCAGTATGTTGTGTGCCTGAGCCTCTTCCACTCGGTTGTTCTTCACCAGTGCCGAGAATAAGTAGGGCTCAAGTCCCATCGGGCAGGCGTTGGCGCATTTGCCGCAACGTATGCAGTTGGTCTCCGGGGCTCGGCGGGCTTCCGCCTCGTCCATCACCAGCACGCTGGCCGCACCCTTGGTTGTGGGGGCCGACAGGTTGCTCACAGCCTTGCCCATCATGGTGCCGCCGCTAATCACCTTGCCGGTGGTGGCGGGCAGTTCTCCGATGGCTTGTTTGATAATATCGTTGTAGGTAATGCCGATGCGCACCTGATAGTTGTGCTGGCTGGGCAGTTTCTTGCCCGTGACGGTGAGTATGTTTTCAATCAGAGGCTTGTTTTTCTGCACCGCCTCGTACACGGCAAACGATGTTCCCACGTTGCTCACCACGCAGCCCACGTCGATAGGCAGTTTGCCGCTAGGCACCTTGCGGCCTGTGATGGCGTTGATAAGCTGTTTTTCTGCTCCCTGAGGGTATTTCACCTTCAGCGGCTCCACGATGATGCCTTCAAACTGGCGTGCCATCTCCGTCATTACGCGGATAGGCTCGGGCTTGTTGCTCTCGATGCCGATATAGGCGTTGGGCACGCCCAGTGCCTTGCGCAGGATACTCACGCCCACGCACACCTCCTCGGCATGTTCTATCATCACACGGTGGTCGGAGGTGAGGTAGGGTTCGCACTCGGCAGCGTTGATAATTAGGTATTCCGCCTTCTTGCCTTCGGGTATGCTATATTTGATATGTGCCGGGAAAGTGGCGCCGCCCAATCCCACGATGCCCATCTCTTTCAGCTTTGCCACAATCTCTTTGGGCTCCAGGTTGCACTCGCGTTTCACGTCGGGTGTGCGGTCGATGCTCTCCAGCCATTCGTCGCCTTCCACGTCGATATAGATGGCGGTCTTGGGCAGTCCGGTCATGTCCTTGCACACATCAATCTTGTTCACCGTGCCGCTCACCGACGAGTGGATGTTGGCACACATAAAGGCCTGCGCCTCGGCGATGAGCTGTCCCACCTTCACCTTGTCGCCCTTGGCCACGATAGGTGTTGCCGGGGCTCCCAGGTGCTGGTTCATCAAAATGGCCACCTGTGTGGGCAGGGGCATCTGCTCGATGACGGCGTTGGTCGATATCTTATTTTCTTCGGGGTGTACACCACCCATTTTGAAAGTCTTCATCTTCGATATTGTTTGGTTTATCTACTATGCGTTCTGTTGAGCCGGTGTGGCAGGGGCGGCAGCCGCTGGGGCGGGAGCCGCTGCTACATCCTTTTTAGGAGGCAGGGGAGGGAAATTGACCGCGTGGATGGCTCCCGTCGGGCACTCGGCGACGCACTTGCGACACATCTTGCAGAGCGTGTAGTCGATGTAGGCAAGGTTGTTCTCCACTTTGATGGCTCCGAAGGGGCAGGTCTTCTCGCACTTGCCACAGCCTATGCAGGCAGCGGTGCACGATTTGCGAGCGGCGGCGCCCTTCTCCTTGTTGCGGCAAGCCACATACACGCGACGATTCTTCAGACCCTTGTTGCGCAGTTCGATGATGCCGCGCGGACAGGCCTTGACGCAGGCGCCGCAGGCGGTGCACTTCTCCTCGTCAACCTTGGGCAGGCCCGTCTCGGTGTCGATGCTCAGCGCACCAAACTGGCAGGCGTTGGCGCAATTGCCCAAACCGAGGCAGCCGAACACGCAGCCGCTCTCGCCGGCATACACACTGTTGGCAAAGGCGCAGTCGTGCAGACCGTCATACTTGTTCTTAGCAGTGGCATTGGCGCAGCTGCCGTTGCAGCGCACCACCGCCACCTGGGGCTCCGACACCTCGGGGGTGCAGCCCAGCAGTGCGGCCACTTTCTGTGCTACCGACTCGCCGCCGGCGGGACATTTCAATCCGTCCATGTTACCCTGCTTCACGAAGGCCTCCGCCATGGCGCGGCAGCCCGCCTTTCCGCAGCCGCCACAGTTGGCTCCGGGCAGCACTTCGGCGATCTCGTCAATCAGGGGATCTTCGACAACTTTGAACTTTTGGGCAACAAAATACAGTACTATGGCAAAGATGGCTCCTATTATGCCAAGTACCAGCACTGCAGTCAAAATCATGTTGGTCATTGCTTTATGTGTGTTTTACTTGTTTATTTTACACTTATTTTATAAAATGCAAATTTACGGTTTTTTTTCGAAATGGCAACCTTTATTGTGATTTTTTTGCAAAAAAGATTTCAACACCCCTGTTAAATACTCTTGTCGCCCTCCCGTATCTGCCGCCCTCCGCATCCCCATTTTCTCCTTTTTCCCTCCACTCTGCCTTCGCTCTGCCTTCGCTCTCCCTTCGCTCTGCCTTCGCTCTCCCTCCCCATGTATTCCCTACACACCCCCTACACACATCCTACACACTCCCTATTGTCTCCCTTTTCACTCCCACTTGACTCCCTTTTGATTCCCATTTTTCCCACTCTGCTTTCGCTCTCCCTCCCCATACATTCCCTATGCACTCCCCATACTTTTCAAAGTCGAAAATGTTAAAAATGCGAGGGAGCAAGGAGGCAAAAAACGGCAGAAAAGTGGAGTGAGGAAAGGCGTGTGAAGAATCTTTTATTTGAGTTATTGTGTTTGGAAACAGGTGGTTGGGTTTGGTGGTGTTGGCGTGAACGAAAAGGGGGGTGGGGCGGGGTGAGGATGAATTTTCCTAAAAAATGAAATAAAAATGTTGGTAATCGAAAAAAAATGTGTAATTTTGTATCGTCAAATTATTGTGTAAAATTTAAACTAGAAGATATGAGTAAGATACTTGTCGGATTTGATTTTTCCACGGGTTCGGCCTATGCCGTCGACTTGGCCATCGACATTGCCAATCGTTACAAATGTGACCTCAGACTGGTGTATGTGAAAGAAAAAGACCAGGAAGAGGGCCCCATCCGCGAGGAGATAGAGCGACGCAATGCCGGTGTGGCACACCTGCTTAAGGGCATTAAGTTGGAGTATGTGATTCGTGAGGGAAAGGTTTCGCAGGAGCTGTGCGCACAGGCTAAGGAGGACGATGCTATCCTTATCATTGTGGGTACGCACGGCATGTCGGGCTTTGAGAAGAATTGGATTGGACGCAACACTTACCGCACCATTGCTGAGTCGGAAGTACCGGTATTGACCATCCGCGAGGATTTCAACTTCAATAAGAACCTCGACCGTATCGTGGTGCCTCTGGACAGCACCGCCGACACCCGTCAGAAGGTGCCTCACGCCGCCCGTATGGCCAAACTGTTCGGTTCGGAGCTGCATATACTGGGTCTCTATACCTCGGAGAACAAGTCGATTAAGCATATTGTGGACGGCTATGTGCGTATGGTGGACAACTATCTGACCAAGGCAGAGGTGGAGCATGTGTGCAAATGTGTGGATGTGCCTAAGAATTTGACTGTTACAACGCTTGATTATGCTGACGAGGTGAATGCTGACCTGATTGTCATCATGACTGAGCAGGAGTCGTCGCTGGCTAGTTTCTTGCTGGGCACGTATGCGCAGCAGATGCTGACCATGTCGCACCGCCCCATCCTCTCAATCCGTCCCGAGCAGGTGAACGGTTTGGCAAAGTAGCCTGACGGCAATTCGTCGGGCCTAATATAGTAGGAGACGCTATGCGAAGGTTGTTGATATTTGCCATTATGTTGCTGCCCCAACTGTTGCTGGCGCAGAGTTACTCTACCAACCGCAGCCGCGGAAGGATAGAGATAAAGGGCGACGTGGCGGTATCGCAGTTGGTGCAGAAGCATATAGAGCTTAACGAGCGTGTGCGCACCATACCGGGCTACCGCATACAGGTGGCGTCGCTGTCGGGCACGGCATCGAAAAACCGTGCCTTTGAGATGAAGGAGCGCATCCGCGAGATGTATCCGGGCGTGGAGGCGTATGTGGTGTTTGACGAGCCTAACTTCAAGGTGAAGGTGGGCGATTTCAGAACGAGATTAGAGGCGTATGTATTCTTGCAGCATATCCGGGGCGATTTTCCCGGCACGATAATCAGAGACAATATTCTCCCCACGCAGATTAATTGGGACGAGATGGTGCCGGAGTCGGAAGACGATATTTGAGAGTGGCACAGGATAGGCTCATTTGTATCGTGAGTTATGCGTAGATTGCTCATAATAATATTCTTACTGTTGGCGCACATTTCCATGTGCCAACCTCCATTATATGAGCATCGAGGAGTGCAGTATGCCACGCACGGCACCGACTTTTGGTTCTGTATACCGCGCACAATTTATGGTAATACCCGTAACATTGCCGGCATTTACATCATGTCGGAGCATAATTGTACGGTGTCGATTAGGCATGATAGATACGACTATGTTCTGACAAAAGAGATAACGAACTGCCACGAGATTAATACAAGGCTCGACACCCTTAACTTTATAGAACTGCCTTGGGAGTTCTTCTGTTTTGCCGACACATTGATGACAGGGGTGTCGGATGATAGGCAAGTGGCGGCACAGCCGCAATGGAAAGGCTTTCATCTAACCAGCACCGACACGATCTGTGCCTTTGTGTTTGCGTTTTCGAGAGGGAACATGGGTGTGACAAATTTGCTGCCCACTGAGATGCTGCGTGACGAGTATGTGGTGCAGTCTTTTGCCGATAGCACGGCCATGTTTCAGGTGGTGGCAACGGAGGACAATACAACGGTGGACATTACGCTAAACGACTACGACTGGCTGGGAAGGCCGAAGGACAGTGTGGTGACGGTGACGCTTAACCACGGCCAGATATACAATTTGAAGGCAGGTAAACAGTGTGTGAAATATACTGCCTGTTGCCCCAAGCCCCCAGATTCGGGTTGCAGAGTCAAACAGCCATTTGCGCCGCACATGTTTGACACAACAAGACATGTTTGGTTCCCGAATTCCTATGATTCATTGTCGGTAGACATCACCGGTACCTATATTAAAGCGCGGGACTGTAAGCGGATAGCTGTGTTCCAAGGTAATCATCGTATGTATGGTAGTAGCAGGGGAGGGGATTTGACATTAGAACAAGCGATGCCTATCCGCTATGCCGGAATGGAGTTTGTGGTGCCTAGTTTGGCGAGGGTTGACGGATGTATACTGTTTACGGGGTTGGTGGACGGGACGACGATAACTGTCATGAATACGGGCGACCCGTCGATGCCAACACGCACCTTGTCTTTGGGTGCTAGAGAGTCGGAATGGCTCCTCATCTGTGTCGGGGATGGCCCGTTCTACATCACGGCTAATCATCCCATTCTTGTGTCCCTCACTGCGACGTTCCTCCCTTCCACTATAGAGGTACTGCCTGTAGAGTGGTGGCACAACGGATTTATGAATGGCAGCGAAGTATTTTGGACGGATGATAATAACAACGGTTGGTCGGGCGCGCACTCGCTACATGTGTTCACCCGCACTTCCGACATCGGTGGCATGTACTTTAACCGCTTTCCGATAGACACGCTGTTCCGTCCGATAGCCGGCACACCCTATAGCTACGCTTATATCGACCCCAATTCGCCAATCAACCCGCGTACGGCACACACTGTGGAGAACCGGCTGGGAGGAACATTCTGGGTGGTGTCGGATGTACTTAACGCCTTTGAACGTATAGCATACCACTATTCCCATATCCAGCCGGGAAAGAACTACTTGGAGGTGAACGATGTGCCCGCCGACTCGTTGCCGCAGGACAGCATCTGGTGTATGTACGACCCAATCCGCTTTCATGGTTGGGTGGAACGCCCCGCCGACAGCATTATTTGGGACTTTGGCGACGGCAACGTGGAGCGCTACCGCTATGAAAATGGGCAATGGGTGACACACACCTACGCCGACACGGGACGTTTTGAGGTGAGGCGCATCATCAAGTATATGGATGAGGCGTTGGATACCCAGTGGGGTTATGTGGCATGCAAGAGTGCCTTCACGATGCCGTCGGACACAATGTATGCGCATCTATGGGTTCGCAACCACTACGACAGCACCTTTGCTGTGACGGTGTGCGAAGGGCCGTTCACGTTCCGCGGTTATGTGCTGGAAACCACCGACACACACTATGTGACAACCTATTGGACCGAGTCGGGCTGCGACACGCTGTGGCAGATAGACCTCACCACATGTCCTCATTGCACACAGCGCAGTGACACCATCTCCGACGAGAATTTGCCTTGGTACTTTAATGGTATCTCGTTTGCCCACGAAGTTAGGCACTATCCCATCTATATCGACATAGGGGAGGAGTGCGACAGCATCATCGACTACTACCTTATCGTCATACCCCATTGGGGCGAGCCGCCACTCGACAGCACCTTTGTCCTTGCCCCCAATATCATTACCCCCAACGGGGACATCGAAATCAACCGCCGTTTCCACCTTTTCTGTAGCGAAGACATTGTGGAGGCGGAGGTATATATCTTCGACCGCGTGGGCAGACGGCTGGCGCATTTCGACGGCCTCAAGGAGGACTGGGACTGCACCTACGACGGCAAACTGCTCCCGCAAGGGGCGTATGCCTATTATGTGCGCTATATAGACGGAAGCAACCGCAACTGGAAGACTAAGTCGGGAACATTCACAATCGTAAGATAATAATATAGCATGCGAAGACTACTCATAATACCGTTATTGATGCTGGCATACGTGGCGATATGTCAGCCACCCCTATATGAGCATCGAGGAGTGCAGTATGCCACGCACGGCACCGACTTCTGGTTCAGTCTGCCACGTACACTCGGCGGTATTTCTAATAATCATGCCTGTCTGTATATAATGGCAGAGCATAATTGCAGGGTGACGATAAGCAACCCCATATATGATTTTGCCTATACCAAGAATATTATTAGTTGTCATGAGATAAATTCGAGGCTCGACACCCTCAACTTTATCGAGCTGCCTTGGAGCTTTATCAGCTGTATAGATACGTTGTATCATTATAGCCCAACCACCCGAGAGCCTGCATACGGGGCACAAAAAAAGGGTTTCCATATCACCAGCACCGACACCATCAGCGTCTTTTTATTTTCATACTCGAACGGTAACATAGGCGTGACCAATGTGCTACCCACAGAGATGCTGCGGGACGAGTATGTCATACAGTCTTATCCAGACTATGGGCCAGATTCTATTTTTAGACCACAAGGAGCAGAAGAGAAGATTAATATGGGAGATAACGCTGGCTTTTTCGAAATAGTGGCGACGGAGGATAGTACGGTGGTGGACATAGTACTAAGTGATAGGGATTGGATGGACCGCACGCAAGACTCGGTAATAACGATAGTGCTGAATCGAGGTATGATGTTTCATGACAAGGTAGGCCTATGGCGTCATGACTATCCTGACTGCTGTATTTTTGATCCGCCTAATTATCCGCCACAAACGCCTGAGTGTACAACGCAACCAGTCATTGCGCATCGGTTCCCTGTAGATACGTCAATTGAATTGCTTTTGTATACAAAAGACCTAAGCGGCACACATATCAAGGCACGGGATAACAAACGAATAGCTGTGTTTCAAGGAAACCAGATGGGTCATGTTAATTTTAGAGGGTACGCTGACTTCATGTTTGAGCAGGCGATGCCCATCCGATATGCTGGGACGGAGTTTCTGGTACCTAATTTGGTCTCGTCGAAAGACGACTATATCCATTTTATGGGACTTGTGGACGGGACAACTATTACCATTACATCCCCCATGCATACCCCTGTGTTGACACATACTACAACCATAAACGCAAGGGCATCTTACTGGTTTGTTATTGACTCAGGATATGGTCCTTATTATATTACTGCCACCCATCCTATATTGACATCCGTTTCGTCATGTGGGCTGCAGGATAACTATTGTGTTAATAACATTTCGCGAGGCGACCCCGCCACAGTAGTGGTCGTTCCTGTGGAGTGGTGGCACAACGGACCAGCGAATGGCAGCCCCGTATATTGGGTTGACGAAAACCACAATGGGTGGTCGTACTACCATTCCGTGCACCTGTTTACTCGCACTGCAGATGTCGGTGGGATGTTCTTCAACCGTACGCCGATAGACACTTTGTTTCACCCGATTCCGGGCACGCCATACAGCTATGCCTTAATCCGAGACGACTCGCCCTTGAACCAACGTCTGGCCCATCGTGTGGAGAACCGTATGGGAGGTGCATTCTGGGCAGTGGCAGATGCGGCTAAAGACGGAGAACATTCGCTATACAGCTATTCGCACCTACAGCCAGGAAAGAACTATCTGGAGGTGAACGGCATTCCCGCAGAATCCCTACGGCCGGACAGCATCTGGTGTATGTACGACCCTATCCGGTTTCACGGTTGGGTGGAAAGACCCGCCGACAGCATCATCTGGGACTTTGGCGACGGCAACGTGGAGCGCTACCGCTATGAAGATGGGCAATGGGTGACTCACACCTACACCGACACAGGACGTTATGCAGTGAGGCGCATCATTAAGTATATGGATGAGGCATTGGACACTCAGTGGGGCTACTTGGCGTGCAAGAGCGTCTTCACACGCCCGTCTGACACGATGTGTGTCTCGATATGGGTGCATAATCATTACGACAGTGCCTTTGCGGTGACGGTGTGCGAAGGGTCGTTCACGTTTCGTGGGCATGTGTTGGAAACTACCGACACTCATTATGTAACTACCTATTGGACCGAGTCGGGTTGCGACACGCTGTGGCAGATAGACCTCATCACCTGCCCACACTGCTCTTTCCGCGCCGACACCATTTCCGACGAACAGCTGCCCTGGTATTTCAATGGCATTTCGTTTGCCCACGAGGTTAGGCACTATCCCATCTATATCGATATAGGTGATGAGTGCGACAGTGTCATCGATTATTATCTCATCGTCATACCCCATTGGGGCGAGCCTATCGACAGCACCTTTGTCCTTGCTCCTAATATCATTACCCCCAACGGCGACATTGACATCAACCGCCGCTTCCACCTCTTCTGTAGTGAAGACGTAGTGGCGGCTGAGGTCTATATCTTCGACCGAATGGGCAGGCGGCTGGCGCATTTCGACGGTCTCAAAGAGGACTGGGACGGCACCTACGACGGCAAACCTCTTCCTCAAGGGTCATACGCCTACTATGTCCGCTACATCGACGGCAGCAACCGCAACTGGAAGACTCAGGCGGGGACATTCACAATCGTAAGATAATAAATAGTAATGCGACGATTGCTCATAATACTGTTTCTGATGCTGGCACATGTGGCAATATGCCAGCCACCGTTGTATGAGCATCGTGGTGTGCAGTATGCCACGCATGGCAACGACTTTTGGTTCTGCCTGCCGCGCACTGCAACGGCGATGTCTGTGCCACATGCCTGTCTCTACATCATGGCAGAGCACAACTGCACAGTGACCATACACAATCCCATCTTAGATTACACCTATACTAAGCGCATCATCGGCTGCCATGAGATCAACTCGCGCCTCGACACGCTCAACCTGATTGAACTACCGGCAGAGATGGTTTTTTTCCAAGACACGATTGCCCATAATGGGGTGCCGCCTGCCGACCAGCCGGTCACGCAACCTCAGGCAAGGGCTTTCCATATCACTAGTACCGACACTATCTGTGTCTACCTGTTCTCCTATGCTATGGGAGCAATCGATGTGACTTGCCTGCTGCCCACTGAGATGCTTAGGGATGAATATGTCGTGCAGCTATACCCCGAACATGCCTACAAAGTAATGGATGACACGACTTTGGGGTTTGTGATGAATGATTTTAGTATGTTTCAGGTTGTAGCGACCGAGGATAACACCGTGGTGGACATAACGCTTAGCGACCAAGATTGGTTGGGCCGACCCAAGGACAGCGTAGTGACGGTGACGCTCAACCGTGGCATGATGTACAATGTGAAAGTCGGTGATTGGCTTACTAAATTTCCTACCCGTGGTCTTTCCAATGATAGTGTGTTCTGGGAATCTGTGGGACCAATTCCGTTGCCACCGCACATGTTTGCCGACAATCCGGTAGTATCACCTTTCTATCTCGACTCTTGTCAGATAGACCTCAGCGGCACTTACATCAAAGCCCGCGATTATAAGAGGATTGCGGTGTTCCAAGGTTCTCCGTATGCGATAGTTGGAGGGATGGGATCGTCCGATTTTATGTTTGAGCAGGCAATGCCTATCCGCTATGCTGGGACGGAATTTGTGGTACCTAATTTAGTGGCATCTAGATATGACTTTATCCAGTTCACTGGTTTGGTGGATGGCACCGCGATAACGATTCTAAACCCTGCGGACCCGACACTGCCCACCCGCACATTGACACTCGATGCCCGAGAGTCCGACTGGTTTTTGATGGATACCAACGAAGGCCCCTTCTATATTACCTCCACCCATCCCATCCTCACTTCGGTTTCGTCGTGTGGAAGCCTTTTTTTGAGACGTCCTCCCTCATTTATGGCACGAGGAGACCCAGCAACCTTGGTGGTTGTTCCTGTGGAATGGTGGCACAACGGGTCGGTAAACGGCAGTCCGGTCTATTGGGTGGACGAGAACCGCAATGGATGGTCGTACTATCATTCCACCCACATCTTTACTCGCACTGCCGACATAGGCGGCATGTATTTCGACCGTTTTCCTATCGACACCATGTTCCGCCCTATTCCAGGCACCCCATACAGTTATGCCTATGTACACTATTTTGCCGATCCTTACAGCCTACGTAAAGCCCACCTCATCGAAAATCGTAGGGGTGGTCCCTTTTGGGTGGTGGCAGATGCGGAAAAGGATGCCGAACATGCCATCTATAGTTATGCACACCTACAACACAGCAAGAACTATCTGGAGCTGAACGGTATGCCTGTCGACCAGATACCCGAGGACCGTTTCTGGTGCGTTTACGACTCCATTCAGTTCCACGGCTGGGTAGAACGCCCTGCCGACAGTATCATCTGGGACTTTGGCGACGGCAACGTGGAACGCTACCGCTATGAGGACGGGCAGTGGGTGACACACCTCTACGCTGACACTGGACATTATGTAATCAACCGTATCATAAAGTATATGGACGAAGCACTGGACAGCAACTGGGGCTATGTGGCGTGCAAAAGTGTCTTCACCCGTCCTCCCGATACACTCTCTGCACACGTATGGATGCGCATCCACTACGATACCTCCATCTCCGTAGCTTCGTGTGAGGGTGCATTCACATTCCGCGGACATGTATTAGAAACTACCGACACACACTATATCACCACCTTCCTGACCCCTTCGGGCTGTGACACTTTATGGCAAATCGACCTTGTCGTCTGCCCCCACTGTTCTTCCTATTTCGATACTGTCCTCGACATAATGCTGCCATGGGTGTACAACGGTGTCTCGTTCGGCGACGAAGTGAGTCACTACCCCGTTCACGTCGATATTGGCGACGAATGCGACAGCATCATCGACTACAGCCTCACCATTATCCTCACTCACCACGACCCGCCACACGACACCATTCCAGCCGATTCCATCTTTGTTTTAGCTCCCAATGTTGTCACTCCCGACGGCGACATCGACATCAACCGTCGGTTCCACCTCTTTTGTAGTGATGATGTGATGGCTGCCGAGGTCTACATCTTCGACCGCATGGGTAGGAGGCTGGCGCATTTCAACGGACTTAAGGAGGACTGGGACTGCACCTACAACGGCAAGCCACTTCCGCAGGCATCGTATGTCTACTACGTGCGCTATATCGATGGCAGTAATATCAATTGGAAGACCATGGCAGGTACCTTCACCATCATAAGGTGAGCAAAACAAAAGAGCCTCGACTGTCCGTCGAAGCTCTTTGTAGCGGGAATCAGACTTGAACTGATGACCTCCGGGTTATGAATCCAGCGCTCTAACCAGCTGAGCTATCCCGCCAAATAACCACTCTTTCTTTCGGAAAAGCGAGTGCAAAAGTACTAACTTTTTGTGATATGGCAAAATTTTTTTTGAAATTATTTTTTTCTATACTATAAATGAATTTTTTACGTTATCAATAATAATCGTAAAAATGGCGTTATGACCCCTGAAGATAACAAATTATACAGCAATTTCGAATACGAATCAGCACTAAGTGTGCAAGAAGGCGTGAAACAGCCTGGACAAGTGAACGATAGCTATCTCGCCAAGGTGCGTGCGCGCCGTCGTGCCGAACCCTCTGTGGAGGAACTTGTCAGCGGCATCACCCACGGCGACCGCACTATGCTCAGCCGTGCTATCACCTTGGTCGAGAGTACGCTGCACGACCATCAGCAGCGTGCACAACAGGTCATCGAGCGGTGTCTGCCCTACTCGGGCAAGTCGGTTCGACTTGGCATCACGGGTGTCCCTGGCGCGGGCAAAAGCACTATCATCGAAGCACTGGGTAAATACCTCACAAGCCACAACCACAAGGTGGCGGTGTTAGCCATCGACCCCAGCAGCGAACGTTCCAAGGGCAGTATCTTGGGCGACAAGACTCGTATGGAAGAACTCTCGGTCGATCCCAATGCTTTCATCCGTCCTTCTCCCTCGGCAGGTTCGTTGGGTGGTGTGGCACGCAAGACCCGCGAAATTATCGTCCTCTGCGAAGCTGCCGGCTTCGACGTGGTCATTGTCGAGACGGTAGGTGTCGGTCAGTCCGAGGTGGCGGCACACTCCATGGTCGACTTCTTCCTCCTACTCCAACTCGCCAACACGGGCGACGAGCTTCAAGGCATCAAACGCGGCATTATGGAGATGGCGGACATGATAGCCATCAACAAGTGCGACATCGACCCCGTGAAGGCCGAACTTGCAGCCACCCAGTACCGCAATGCCCTCCACCTCTTTCCTATGCCCGACTCGCAGTGGATGGTTAAAGTGATGCTCTGCTCTGCCTACACCCATCAGGGTGTGCAAGACCTTTGGAACAACGTTATGGAATATGTCACCTTCACCAAGTCCAACGGCTACTTCTACCACAAACGGCAGCAGCAAAACATCCGCATCCTCAACGAGGCTATCGAAAACGGTCTCCGCGACCGCTTCTTCAACGCCCCGGGCATGGAACAACGCATCGCACAAATCAGTCAGGACATCCTCGACAACAAAATATCCGCCTATGCCGCTGCCGACCTCCTGCTGAATACCCCCTCTGCCTAGTCGTTGCCATGCTCTACGTCCATATCCCGTATTGCCATCGCAAATGCACCTATTGTGCATTTTACTCCACGGTGACGGCAGAGGGACATCAGGCCTATGTCGACGCTCTCTGTCTCGAACTCAAACGTCGTCGGCATAGTCTTGAAAAACCCTTGCGCACTGTCTATTTCGGAGGGGGAACGCCCACACTGCTCTCCGTCGCCCAATTGGCTCAAATTGTCGAAGCCATCCGCAACAACTACGACACCACCGCCCTCGAAGAAACCACCATCGAGGCAAACCCCGAAGACCTCACCGTCGCATATCTCTCAGATCTTCGCCAGCTGGACTTCTTCAACCGCATCAGCATCGGGGTGCAGTCGTTCCACGATGCCGACCTCCGCCTTCTCAATCGTAGGCACGATTCGCGTCAGGCCCAAGAGGCATTGGAGAATGCTGCCGCCGCTGGTTTCTCCAATCTCAGCGTCGACTTTATCTACGGCCTTCCCAACCAATCTCTTGAAGCCTGGCTCGATAATCTCCACCATCTTGAGGGCTCTCCCATCCATCATCTCTCAGCCTATTCCCTCACCGTGGAGGAGGGCACTATGCTTCATCAGCAAATAGGGCAGGGGAGGTTTGTGCCCTGCGACGAGGATACCTCCCTGTCGCACTATCAAGCCTTGCTCCGTTGGGCGGCTGACCACGATTTTCACCAATACGAAATATCTAATTTTGCCCGACCTGGGCATATGGCGGTGCACAACAGCCGTTATTGGAACCGCACTCCCTATCTGGGCGTAGGTGCGGCAGCACACAGCTTCGACGGTCTCAACCGTCGTTGGAATGTGGCAGACACACGTCGCTATATTGACAGCGTCATGTCAGGTCCCATCGAGCATGAGGAAGAGGAGCTGACTCTCAAAGATGCCCACAACGAGTATTTGATGACCGCCTTGCGCACTGTGGCAGGTATCGACAAAAATCTTGTCGCTGCACCCTTCGCCAACCGTCTGCAGCACGATATACAGCGTTTCGTCACCACAGGTCTCATTCTCGACACCCCCACCCATTATCGTCCTACACCCGAGGGCCTCCTCCATGCCGACGGCATCGCCGCCGAACTCTTCCTATAACACTATTCCCGCAATGTCGCCGCCGCAGTTGTCCTTCTGTGCGCCGGTGACGCTGCTGAGGCAGTTGTTTCGGCGGGTGAGGCGCAGGTATCCGAGTAGGGCGAAGATGATGGCTTCTTTGTAGTCGATGACGCTTTCCGCAGGCACGGTGATGTGGCAGGCGGGTATCTGAGCCTGCAGGCGGGCGACGAGGTACTTGTTCTTCGCACCACCACCCGTGACAAGCATTGTGTCGATGCCCCGACCTTTCACCGCTCCAGCCACCTGGTGGGCTATATGTTCTACGAAGGTCGCCAGGAGGTCGTAGACGCTATAGTCGTTGCTATCGATAAGTGGCAGTATGTTGGCGACAAACCACTCTTTGCCCAACGATTTAGGTAAAGGCTGGTGGTAGTAGCCTAGCGAGTCGAGTTTGGCGAGCAGAGGTCTCAGCACATTACCTTTGCGGGCCAGGAGGCCGTTGTCGTCGTAGGGCATATTCATGCGTCGTGATAAGTGGTTCAGCGCCATATTGCAGGGGCAGATGTCGTATGCTTCGCGGCGGTTCCCGCTGGTTTCGTATGATATGTTGGCAATGCCGCCAAGGTTGAGGCAGGCGGCATATTGTCCAAACAACATGCGGTCGCCTATGGGCACTAGGGGTGCACCTTGTCCGCCGAGAGCCACATCCAGATTGCGGAAGTTAAACACCACAGGCAGGTAGGTCTCGGCAGCGATGGCGTCGCCGTCGCCAATCTGGGTGGTGAGGTGGCGGTTGGGCTGGTGGAAGATGGTGTGTCCGTGGCAGGCTATAGCATCCACATGGCCGGGATGTTCTTTCCTAAAGCGGTTGATTTGCTGTCCGATGTAATGCCCTAGATCAACATTGGCTAGGGCGTAGTCGAGAGCGGAGGCATGCTCGAGGGTGGAGAGCCGCCTCACCCACTCGTCGCTGTATGGGTAAGTCGCAGCGGCAATTAATTCAAAATTATTATCGTTGATGTCGCAGTAGGCTATGTCCAACCCGTCGAGGGAAGTGCCTGACATGATACCGAGTATATGCATATAATAATTCGTTAATTCGTAAATTTGTTAATTCGTGAGTCTTTGATGCGCCAAGGACTAACACATTCACACATTCACACGTTAACACATTCACACATTATTAATAAGCTCTGTCTAGTTAATGTATTGGAGTATTTTTGTAGCTGTAAATTAAATAGATAAATAAACAATCAGATAACGCAATCCGATGACAAAGTTACTGATTTTTTTTGTTTCACAGACAATTTCATCAAAGAAACAACCGAATTTGGCAATACTCACTCGTATAAAGGCAACATAATCAGCTGTTGTCCGTTGTTGTCATAGTTGTCTTTTAAAAAGCCCGCAGGGCTTCTCTTTTAGATAGAAGACAACTTGGACAACAGTGACAACTATTAGATAAAGGCAACATAAGCAGCAAAGATAAAACTG